>NZ_JAUMIO010000014.1:0-110447 GCF_032905925.1 Pectobacterium sp. HCp5_1 | reverse complement strand
TGAAACAGCATGAAGGAAAAAAAGATAGCATAGCGGGCAAACGACAATGTGCCGGATGGTCAGGAGATTTTCGTAGCGAGGTTATCTTTGGTTAATTCATCAACAAAGTAGAATCCCGCCCTGACCTAAGGATGACGTTCTATACAATAAAAATTCGCAATTTAATTTTTCTTTATCATTCAAAGCCTGAGCTAAAAGCGGTGTGGATTTATCTATTGGCTTTCTTATATCAACCGGATGAAGAGACACATTTTCCAGTCGCGTAAATTGATTCATTAACTCATATATAAAAATTTCATCCTCATGCCCTGATTGATATTTGTTACCAATCGAATCTACCGAGGATGCGCCTGCCGATATGAGGCCTTGTCTCTCACCGTTAATTTTTAAATAGATAATACTAGCCATTTACTACTCCTATTCATTCCCTTGAAAATTAATGCATCCTAACTAAATTTTTATCATAAAATATTTTAAAGATCAAAGGTAATATCATTACTGCTTTTACTTAGCAGTCATATATCTAATTAGTATGATTATGGAATGTTGAATAAATAATTTCACACATATTTATTTGGTAGCACGCTGTAGTGAATGTACTCACCAGTTTCAGGTTAATTACATCACACACAGACAATGAAATTGTTGTCTGACCACGCACCGTTAAGAGAGTAGTCAGACAAGTGCATTACTCGTCTTTATTAAACCACTGTGGCACCATCATTCCTTCTCCTTTAACGGAAAGCGGCGACGCACGACAACAAAGAACAGCGGCACGAAGAAGATGGCAAGGAAGGTGGCAGCCAGCATCCCGCCGATCACGCCCGTTCCCACCGCATGCTGACTGGCTGAGCCCGCTCCGCTGCTGGTCGCCATCGGCAGAACACCGAAGATAAACGCCAGTGACGTCATCAAGATCGGCCGCAGTCGCTGACGGGAAGCCTCCAGCGTGGCCTCAACCAAATCCTTCCCTTTCTGGTTCATCTCGTTGGCGAATTCCACGATCAGGATAGCGTTCTTCGCCGATAGTCCGACCACCGTCAGTAACCCAACCTGAAAATAGACATCGTTTTCCAGACCGCGCGCCCAGGTTGCCACCAGCGCCCCCAGCACGCCCATCGGCACCACCAGCATGACGGAGAACGGCACCGTCCAGCTTTCATAGAGCGCAGCCAGACACAGGAATACCACCAGCAGCGAAATGGCATACAGCGCCGGTGCCTGCGCCCCACTCAATCGTTCCTGCAACGACATACCCGTCCACTGTAATCCAAAGCCTTCCGGCAATTGCGCCACCAACGATTCCATGACATTCATCGCCGTGCCGGTACTGACGCCTGGCATCGCCTCGCCGACAATCTCCAGCGAGGAATAACCGTTGTAACGTTCAAGACGCGGCGAGCCGGTTTCCCAGACGGTTTGCGCAAATGCGCTGAACGGCACCATGCCGCCGCTGTTGTTGCGCACATACCATTTGCTGACATCGTCCGGCAGCATGCGGAACTTCGCCGCCGCCTGAACGTAGACTTTCTTCACCCTACCGCGGTCGAGGAAGTCATTCACATAGGTCGAGCCCCAGCCCGTTTTCAACGTGCTGTTAATGTCATCTACCGACACACCCAGCGCCTGTGCTTTGCGCTGATCGATATGAATGCGCAGCTGCGCGCTATCATCCAGACCGTTGTGGCGCACGCGCGTCAGTTCGGGATTGCTGTCAGCCATATTTAACAGCTGATCCCGTGCGGCCATCAGCGCATCGTGTCCCAGTCCCGCGCGATCCTGTAGCTGCATGGCAAAACCGGCGGCACTCCCCAGCCCGTTAATTGACGGCGGGCTACTGGCGAACACGCGCGCTTCTTGAATATGACGAAAGGCTTTGGTCGCGCGTTCGATAATCGCAAACGAGCTGCTCTCCGGCGTGGTGCGTTCATCCCAGTCTTTAAGACGCACAAACAACCGCGCTACGTTCTGCCCGTTTCCACCCGGCCCCGAGCCGATGGTAGAAAACACGGACGTCACGGTGTCTTTTTCCTGCGTGAGATAGTACTGCTCAATCTTGTTGACCACCTGTAGGGTCTGCTGCTGCGTCGAGCCCGGCGGGAGCTGCACTTGTGTCGTGAACACACCGCGATCTTCCTGCGGCAGAAACGAGGTCGGCAGCCGGAAAAACAGGAAGGCCATAATTCCGATGATGCCCATATACAGCAGCAGCCAGCGCCCGCTGCTGATCAATATCTTGCCGACGCCGCGTTCATACTTCAGCGACGTGCGGGTAAAGCTCCGGTTAAACCAGCCAAAGAACCCTTTGCGGCCATGATGCTGCCCCTTGGCAAGCGGCTTGAGCAACGTCGCGCACAGCGCGGGCGTCAGAATCATCGCCACCAGCACCGACAGAATCATTGAGGTCACAATCGTGATGGAGAACTGGCGGTAAATCGCTCCCGTCGTGCCGCCAAAGAAGGCCATCGGCACAAATACGGCGGACAGCACCAGCGCGATCCCGACCAGCGCCCCTTGCACCTGCCCCATCGATTTTCGCGTCGCCTCGCGTGGTGAGAGCCCTTCCTCGCTCATCACACGCTCTACGTTTTCCACTACCACAATGGCATCGTCGACCAGCAGACCAATCGCCAGCACCATCGCGAACATCGTCAGCGTATTCAGGCTAAAACCGAAGGCATACAGCACGGCAAACGTGCCGAGTAGCACCACCGGCACCGCAATCGTAGGAATCAGCGTGGCGCGGAAATTCTGCAGGAACAGGTACATCACCAGAAAGACCAGCAGCACCGCTTCGAACAGAGTTTTCACCACATCGGTGATAGAGGCTTTAACAAAAGGGGAAGTTTCAAAAGCGATTTTGGCTTCCAGACCGTGCGGGAAGTACTGCGACAGTTCCTCGATACGTTCTCTGACCCGCTTATCGGTTTCCAGCTCATTCGCACCGGACGCCAGCGTCACGCCCAGACCAGAAGCAGACTGGCCGTTGAAACGACTGAGAAAATCGTAGCGTTCAGCGCCCAGTTCGACTTCCGCAACGTTCGCTAACGTCACGGCGGAACCATCCTGCTTGACGCGCAGCGTGATATCGCGAAACTGCTGCGGCGTCTCTAACAGCGACTGCGCATTGATTGTCGCATTAAGCACCTGATTATCCACAGACGGCACGCCGCCGACCTGCCCTACCGAAACCTGACTGTTCTGCGATTCAATCGCCCGCACTACGTCGCTGGTGGTCAGCGCATAATCCATCAGTTTGGCCGGATCCAGCCAGATACGCATTGCATACTGCGATCCATACGCAGAAACCTCACCCACCCCGCTGATACGGCTAATCGGTTCCTGAATATTCGTCGCGACATAATCGGCGATATCCTGTTTGTCCATGCTGCCATCGGTAGAGACAAACGCGACCATCAGAATATTGGTATCGCCGGTTTTACTCACGGTGACGCCCTGCTGCTGGACGTCCTGCGGCAGCTTGCGGATAGCGGATTGAAGCTGGTTTTGCACCTGCTGGCGGGCTTCGTCGGGGTCGGTGCCTGCCTCGAAGGTCAGCATGACTCTGGCTTGCCCGGTGTTGCTGCTGTCCGAGGACATGTACATCAGGTTATCCAGCCCGGTCATGCTTTGCTCGATAACCTGTGTGACGGTATTTTCCAGCGTCTGCGCCGATGCGCCGGGGTAGCTCGCGGTGATTCGCACGCTGGGCGGGGCCAGATCGGGATACTGTTCCAGCGGCAATGACTTGATCGCCAACATACCACACAGGCTGAGAAGGATAGCCAGCACCCACGCAAAAATGGGACGGTCGACAAAAAAGTTCGCCATCTCTCCAACACTCCTCAGCCATATTTTAACGTGGCTGCTTCACGAGCAGCCTACTTATGAACAATCTGAATAAGATTCACAAAACCCAGAGAATCCCCTGCGCACAGGGTGCTGAATTACCTTAACTGTCGATGTCGGCTAAATCGTGGAGAAATTGAGGAGAAAATGTAAATTATCGTCGGCTACGCCTGCGCGAACGCGATCACCTGCTCAGCAAAGGCATCAGGGTGCGAGATAAACGGTGCATGCGCAGCCTTTGAGATGACGACCGAAGTTGAGTTCGGCCACTGGTCATCCAGCAATCCGGCAACCTTGCGCGGCACCAGCCCGTCTAACGCACCATAGAGCCGCAGGAACGGCACGGCCAAGTCGGCTAACGGCTGCCGTAAATCCGCTTCACGCAAAATCGCCAGCCCGCCGTTTAATACCTCGACTGACGGCATCGGCTGTTCCAGCACCACGCTTTTTAACAGTCGGGCATCCTGACGTGCGCTCTCCGTTCCCAGCGTTTGCAGCGCCAGAAATCGCTCGACCGTACGCTGGAAATCTTCACTAAGCTGCTGCTGAAACCCCAGCAAGACATCTGGCTTGATGCCCGGCCAGCCGTCCTGTGCGCTGAAACAGGGGGATGACGCCACGGTAATCAGCTTGTCCACCCGCGCAGGGGCGCTCAATGCAATCTGGCTGGCAACCAGTCCACCCAGCGACCACCCTAGCCAGACGGCGTGTTCCGGCGCCTGCGCCAGTACGATGTTCGCCATGTCACTCAGCGACATCGGCCCAAATCCCTGACTTCTGCCATAGCCCGGCAGATCGACTACATGCAGACGAAAATGCGGGGCGAGTCGCGCGATCATGCTTTGCCATACCTGCGCATTCAATCCCCATCCGTGCAGCAACACAAGATCCGTATTTCCTGCACCTTCAGTCTGCCAATACAACGCTGCCATCCGTTATCTTCCTTCCTCAGGAAACCCCTTCACGTTTGCATGGGGTCAATATATTTCAGGGAAAACGATCGTTAAGGAAAACAATGTTAACCATCTCCGCACGCTGCTGGCTATGCTTATTGCCGCTTCATCACAGCCAGCAGGGAATTTGCTCGTACTGCCAGCGCCACTTGCCGCGTTTGCCCCTCTGCTGCCCGCGCTGTGGCTTGCCCTCCGGTGACACAACACATCAGTGCGGGCGCTGCCTGCAAAACCCGCCGCCCTGGCAGTCAATCACGTTTATCAGCGACTACGTACCGCCATTCAACACGCTGCTGAAGCATTTTAAGTTTCACGGTAAAACCGAGCTGGCAGCGGTGCTCGCTCGACAGCTGTTGCTACGCTGGCAGATGACCTACCGCGAGCGAAAGCTCTCCGGGCGGGTTCCTCTGTTCCGCCCCGATCGTTTGTTCACCGTTCCCCTGCACCGGAACCGCCAGTGGCGACGTGGCTTCAACCAGACCGAGCTGCTCGCCCGGCCTCTCGCCCGCTGGCTGAACTGTGCTTACGAGCCACGCGAATTGCAGCGCACCCGACGCACGCCACTACAGCAAACGCTCAGCGCCAGCGCGCGGCGGCGCAATCTGCGGGGTGCATTTTCCTGTGATGTCTCACTGTCTGGGCAGCAGGTGGTTTTACTGGATGATGTTGTTACAACAGGAAGTACCGCAGCCGAAATCAGCAGGCTGCTACTGGCTCAAGGTGCAGCGGGCGTTCAGGTCTGGTGTTTGTGCCGAACCTTGTAGTTGGGGGGAGGATGGGCGTATTATAACCGATAAGTGCAGTCAACTATCGAGCTTACTATTATGATCCGTATTACCGATGCTGCTCAGGAGCATTTCCTGAAACTGTTGGCAAAACAGGAAGAAGGCACACAGATTCGCGTCTTTGTTATCAATCCAGGTACGCCAAACGCCGAGTGTGGCGTGTCGTATTGCCCGCCGGATGCTGTAGAAGCCAGCGATACCGTACTGAAGTTTGAAAAGATTTCCGCTTACGTGGACGAACTCAGTGCACCTTATCTGGAAGACGCTGAAATCGACTTCGTCACCGACCAGTTAGGTTCTCAGCTTACGCTGAAAGCACCAAACGCCAAAATGCGTAAAGTGGACGACAACGCCCCGCTGATGGAACGCGTGGAGTATGTGCTGCAATCGCAGATCAACCCACAGCTGGCTGGCCACGGCGGCCGTGTGACGCTCATGGAAATTACCGATGACGGTCTGGCGATTCTGCAATTTGGCGGCGGCTGTAACGGCTGTTCTATGGTTGACGTCACGCTGAAAGAAGGGATTGAGAAAGAGCTGCTGCAAACCTTCCCTGAGCTGAAAGGCGTGAGAGATCTCACCGAACACCAGCGCGGCGAGCACTCCTACTATTAATCCTCTCCCCTGATGATTGATATTTGCTTTTCCTCCCCGACTCTGGGGAGGAGGAGTATTCATTCTGTTATTCGGCTTTCTGCGCTTTCATCGGCGCGCCACGCCGCAAATCCATATCCCGAACCAGCCTTTCAAGGCAGCGGTCAGCGAAGATCGACTCCAGCGGACGCGTGAGCTTGCGCCGCCAGTTGGGGTATTCACGATTGGTGCCCGGCACATTGACCGGCGTCGCCATGTCCAGCCAGTCTTCCAGTTGGAACCCGACCAGCGCGCTTGCACTATCGGCAACATAGCGATGAACGCCACGGCTTAGCGGTGCACCCATCGTCGTCAGCGCCGAGTTGCGGCCAACCCGCTGCGGCAATAGCCCAAATTCATGCAACGCGTTGAGCAGCCCCTGCTTCGCTTTCTCACGCTGCTGCATTTGTTCTTGCAGTAACGCTTCCGTCGGGTACAGCCCCAATTCCCGCCCCAGCGATAAATCCACGGTTTGCCAGTAGCCGCGTAGCGTTGGCAGATCGTGCGTGGTGATCGTTGTCATGGCCTGACGCGGGTAATCTTCCGGTGCGCGGAAGTGGTTTTCTTCGTCCTTTTCAAAGAACAGCACCTTGTAAGAATAGATACCGTAGTCGTGCAGCTTGCTGACAATTTCCGGCGGCACCGTGCCTAAATCCTCACCGATAACCAGGCAGCGATGACGCTGGCTTTCCAGCGCCAGTACCGCCAGCAGATCGTCGACCGGATAATGCACGTAAGCCCCGTTGCCCGCCGGCTCCGCCTTGGGTATCCACCACAGGCGCAAGAGCGCCATCACGTGATCGATACGCAACGCGCCACAGTGCGCCATGTTGCTGCGCAGGACGTCGATAAACGGTTGATAGCCACGAAGCTGCAGCATAGTAGGGTTCATCGGTGCAAGCTGCCAGTCTTGTCCCTGCGGCCCAAGCGGATCCGGCGGTGCGCCGATAGAGGCATCAAGGCAATAGAGCTGCCGTTCGTCCCAGGTTTCCGCGCCGCCCTGTGCAACGCCAACGGCTAAATCACGATACAGACCGAGCGGCAGACCAAGCTGTTTACTGTGCGCGTAGCACTCCGCAAGTTGCTCGTGCGCCACCCATTGCAGCCAGCTGTAAAACGTAATCTCATCGCTGTTTTCACGGCGGAATGACTTCACGGTTTCACTGTGCACGTCATGGTAGCTGGCAGGCCATTGGTGCCAGTCCGCGTAATTCTCACCCTGTTTTTTCAGGTAGGCCTGCAATGCATCAAACGTCGCCTGAAGTTGCAGACTCTGCCCACCGCTAACGACAAACTGGCGAAAGGCGCTAATACGCGGATCCAGCGCACTGCGCGTCGTAAAGTAGCGGAAAGCCAGCCGCAAGGCGGTCAGCTTGAGGGCCGTCACCGGTTCATAATCGACCCAGCGTCCTGCCCGCAGCGCAGACACCGCGCTTTGCGTATCCTCACGGTGCCACCATGCTTGCGCTTCACTGCTCTGCTGGAAATCATCGATCCGATTCACATCGATATAAATAATGTTCAGCCAGTGCCGAGAGGAAGGACTATAAGGGCTTGCAGCTTCTGGTAGTGCGGGGTACAGCGAATGCAGCGGATTCAGCCCCACAAAGGCACCGCCGCGCCGGGCAATCTGTTCTATCAGTTGGCGAAGATCGCCAAAATCCCCGACGCCCCAGTTGTTCTGCGATCGCAGGGTATACAGCTGGACGGTCACGCCCCACCAGCGTTTTCCCTGTAGTAAGGATTCAGGTTCATAGCAGCGGTGCGGGGCAACAATAATCCGGCAGCTCCAGCGCTGATCGGCCTGCGTCAGCGTCAGGTAGTGGTAACCCAGCGGCAGCACGCCCGGCAGCGCCAGCGTTGAGCCGCCCGTTATCTGTCCTTGAATTTGACCGCCGTTTTCATACATCAGCGTCCAGAGGAATTCACCGTGACCAGCAAGCTCGATGACCGCATCCCGGCCTTGCAAAAAGACCCGAACAGGCGGCAAGGGTGCATTATCGCTATCAGAAACGTCCATCATTGCCTGAATCTGGTTTCTGATTGCGGTCGCAACAATGTGCTCTTTGCCATACGCATCGGTATAGCTTTCCGCGATGCCTGTCTGCTGGCTTGCCAGTTTATCCACCTTGAACACCCTCTCCTTTTCCTAACGATGCGCCTGCCAAATGCGCGTCTGGTAATCATGAATCGCCCGATCCGAACTGAACATCCCCATTCTGGCGGTATTCAGCACACAGCGGCGCGTCCATTCATCCGGCTCACGGTAAAGCGCATCAACACGCTGCTGCACCTCACAATACGGTGCAAAATCGGCCATTAACATATAGGGATCGCCCAGCTTCAGCAGGCTATCCAACAGCGGGGCAAACGCATTTTTATCCCCCTGACTGAATGCACCGCTCGCTAGCTCGTTCAGCACTTCACGCAGCAGCGGTGTCACAGCGAGGTAGTCAGACGGCTCATAGCCCTGAGCCTGTAGCGCTTTTACCTGTTCGACGGTGTGACCGAAAATGAACAGATTGTCTTCACCAACCTGCTGCGCCATTTCTACATTCGCCCCGTCCAGCGTGCCGATGGTCAGCGCGCCGTTCAGCGCCAGCTTCATATTACCCGTACCGGACGCTTCTTTACCTGCCGTTGAAATCTGTTCAGACACGTCCGCGGCAGGAATCATCCGTTCGGCCAGCGAAACGCGATAGTCCGGCGGGAAGACAACCTTCAGGCGATCGTTAACGCGGCGATCCTGATTAATGACCACAGCGACCCGATTAATGGCATAAATGATATTTTTCGCTAATACATAGCCCGGTGCCGCTTTGGCACCGAACAAAAAGACGTGCGGCACTATATCCAGATGCGGATTGTCACGCAATTGACGATATAGCGCGAGGATATGCAGCAGATTCAAATGCTGGCGTTTGTATTCATGCAATCGCTTGATTTGCACATCAAACAGCGCGTGCGGATCGATCACGATGTCGTACTGCTGGCGGAGGTAGGTCGCCAGCTGCGTTTTATTATCAGCTTTGATTTGTCGATAGCGCTCACGAAAGCCAGCATCGTCAGCATAGGTTTCCAACCCTTGCAGCGCGGGCAGATCATTCACCCACGGCGTGTGCAGCGTGTCGTCGATGAGCGCGGACAGCGCCGGATTACACTGCTTTAGCCAGCGGCGTGGTGTAATGCCGTTGGTGACGTTATGGAATTTGGTCGGCCACAGCTGGTGATATTCCGGGAACAGATCTTTCACCACCAGTTCCGAGTGCAGCGCCGCCACGCCATTGACCGCGAAGCAACTGACAACGCACAGGTTTGCCATGCGAATCTGGCGCTGGTGGCGAATCGCGAGTTTCGCCCATATCTGCCGATCGCCTGGCCATTGCTGTTCGACCTGCGCCTTAAACTGCGTATCGATTTGCCGAATGATGGACAGGTGGCGCGGAAGCAGGCGACCAAACAGCCGTTCGTCCCAGCGCTCAAGCGCTTCCGGCATTAGCGTGTGGTTGGTATAGGCAAAGGTGCGTCCGGTTATCGACCAGGCTTCATCCCACGGTATCTGATGCTCATCCAGCAGCAGCCGCATCAGTTCGGGGATCGCCAGCGTCGGGTGAGTATCATTAAGCTGGATGACTTCGTAATCCGGCAGCGTGGACAGCGCCCGCCCAGCATTAAGATGACGGCGCAGAATGTCGGCCACCGAACAGGCGCAGTGGAAATACTGCTGCATCAGGCGCAGGCGTTTGCCCGCCGCGTGATTGTCATTCGGATACAGCACGCTGGTCAGGCTGGCGGCGGAAATCTCCGCCTGTGCCGCACGCAGATAGTGCCCTTCGTTGAATAGCGTCAGATCAAACGGCTCGCGATGCGTCGCACGCCACAGACGCAGCGGCTGCGCCGCACCGTTGTGATAGCCAATCACCGGCAGGTCACAGGCTTCACCTCTGAAAACGGTATCCGGCAGCCAGCGCAAGGTTCCGTCAGTTTGAGGTTGCAGACGCCCGCCAAACCCGACATCCACCGCCAGCTCCACGCGCGGTAAAAACCACGGATAGGTATCGCGCTGCCAGTCATCGGCCGTTTCCTGCTGCTTTTCCTGCGCAAAATGCTGACGGAACAGGCCGTATTGGTAATTGAGGCCGTAACCCGTTGCAGGCTGCCCCACCGTTGCCATTGAATCCAGAAAGCAGGATGCCAGCCGACCTAATCCACCGTTGCCTAAACCCGGATCGGTTTCCTGCTCCAGAATATCGCTCAGGTTCAGTCCCTGCTCAGCCAGCACGGCGGCTACCGCGTCATACCAGCCCAAATTCAGCAGGTTGTTGCCCGTCAGACGACCGGGCAGAAACTCCATCGATAGGTAGTTCACATGGCGCTGAGGCGAATTGGGGGACGTTGGCAAAGTGGAATGCATCAGCAGTTGTTCAGACAGAGCAAGGCTGACGGCTCGCCAGCACTGCACTGGCGTCATCGCTTTCAGGGACGCGACGCCACCGAGCCGCTGTTGGCGGCGCAGCGCGGCGGTAAATTCTGAGGCATCAAAGGCGATAGCGGGATGGGCGGAGGAAGCGGGCTGCGTTAAAGCCTCTGGCTTTTTTGCAGCCGCTGAACGTTTTGACGATCCGGATACTTTTACAGAACCCGACTTTCTTGAAGAATCTGACATGGTGCCTCCTCCTTTGTCCATCATGGAAAAGGCACATCGGGTTCAACACAACTCCAACTGTACCTTATGTTGTTCAATGATTTTCAGTACGCTGGGCGGTGGTGACTGATCGGTAAAAAGATAGTCTATCAAATCCATGTTACCCAAATTCACCATCGCATTACGACCAAACTTGGAATGGTCGGTCACCAGCATGACGCAGCGAGAATTTTCAATAATCGCCCGTTTTGTGCGCACTTCATGGTAATCAAACTCCAGTAATGACCCATCCATGTCAATACCACTGATACCCAAAATGCCGAAATCCAGACGGAACTGAGAGATAAAATCCAGCGTCGCCTCACCCATGATACCGCCATCGCGGGTACGCACTTCGCCACCAGCCAAGATCAGGCGAAAATCCTCTTTTGCCGTCAGTAGCGTGGCTACATTCAGGTTATTGGTGACCACGCGCAGATCCTTATGCTGCATCAGCGCATAGGCCACCGCTTCGGGCGTGGTACCGATATCGATAAACAAGGTAGCGCCGTCTGGAATTTGGCTCGCCACCCGACGGGCAATGCGCGCTTTTTCATCCGACCACATCATTTTACGGTCATGGTAGGCCGTGTTAACCGAGCTGGACGGCAATGCTGCACCGCCGTGGTGGCGATGGATTTTATTCTGCTCGGCCAGATCGTTCAGATCGCGACGAATGGTCTGCGGGCTCACCGCAAAATGCTCCACTAGCTCTTCAGTACTGACATAGCCCTGCTGGCGCACCAGCTCAATAATGGCGTCATGCCGTTGTGTCTGCTTCACATTTATCCCCTAAGACGCCCCGATTTACCGAGGGTTTGTTTTATTATACGTGTCCCAAAAGGCCATCAATAGCCCGACAACCAGACCAGCCACATGCGCCGCATTCGCGATCGACATGCCTAAAATATCGAAATATCCAGCGACCAGCCACAGTAAAGCGAAGGCCATCAAACTGCGCGGCATGGATAAATAACCGTCAGGCTCTCGTTCCCCTCGCAGCCAGACATAGCCCATCAGGGCATAAACCACGCCAGACAGGCCACCAAAATGGGTGCCGCTAAACCAGGACTGCGCCCAGCCGCTCACCAGCGCGGAAACCAGCGTGATGACCAGCAACTTTCCGGTTCCCAGCACTTTTTCAACCGGGCCGCCCAGATACCACCACCACATGAGATTGAACAAAATGTGCAGCAGGGAAAAGTGCAACAAAACATGACTGAACCAGCGCCACACCTCTATCTGTTGTCCCTCAGCCGGGAATGCCAGCCATACCATCACGCTCTCATAGCCCGAGATTTGCATCAGGATGAACACCGCGATCGTCACGACCATCAGGGAGAGCGTCAGCGGGCCTGCTTTTTGCTTCAGCGTTTGCAGGTAAGAGTAGCGTTGGTATTGAATACCGGTATCCATCGATCCCGTTTGCCAACTGGCCGCCAGATAGCGCGGGTTTGTCGGGTCGCGCAGAAAAATTTCCAGCTCACCCTGAACCTTGCTCAGTTGGCTTTCATCCTCCAGCCACAGTTCAGCTTCATGCCCCTGAGGCCGCATTTCCAGATGGACCTGCTGTGTACGCATGTAATCAACAAATGCCTGAGCCAGACGCGGGTTGGAGAGAGCAATAACGCGAATCATCATAGCGGGAAGCGCCAGTGAGTAGGTTGAGTTAGAAACATGATAATAAAGGTTCTTTAATCGTCATGCGATCAGGCTTGCGCCTGCGTGTCTTGCGGGTAGCGGTTTTGCCAGGCTTCAAAGCCACCATCAATACTGTACACCGAATCAAACCCCAGGCTAATTAGGTACTGTGCAGCGTTGCGGCTGCTGATACCGTGGTAGCAAATCACCATGACCGGTGCTTCGAGGTCAGCGCCGCGCACGAAGTCAGACAGCGTCTCGTTCGTCAGGTGCGTCGCGCCGGGGACATGGGCTGCGGCAAAGCTCTGTGGATCGCGAATATCAACAACAACGCCCCCTTCCTGCCAGCGGGAGTGGGCTTGCTCAATACTGATAGCTTCAAATTGTTCCATCGAAAGTGACAACCTTGTTAATAATGGACAGGATGTTAGTAACAACTGGCGTCATTGTAACCCGCCTTCAACGGCATAAAACCCATATGATTATAAGGTTATTTATAAAAACAGTGCTTCACTAATGTGGAGAGTGACGACAAAACGGCACAATCCCAGCCTAATATCCCTTCTTTTAATGTGACAACTATCATCATATTGTTAGGTTCGTCACGCATAAATGTTTTTATTTGGTTAACCGTTGGCTGATTTGTTTGTTTTCGATTATCATAATGCTCGAAAACGAACATTATGATTTATTCGAGGGTGGAGGAAGAAACGTGGAAACCAAAGATCTAATCGTTATCGGCGGCGGAATTAACGGTGCAGGCATCGCCGCAGATGCGGCTGGGCGAGGGTTATCAGTCCTGTTGTTGGAAGCGCAGGATCTTGCCTGTGCCACGTCCTCCGCCAGTTCCAAGCTGATTCACGGTGGCCTGCGTTACCTTGAGCACTATGAGTTTCGTTTGGTGAGCGAAGCACTGTCTGAACGCGAAACGCTGCTGAAAATGGCCCCGCACATTATTTTCCCTATGCGCTTTCGTTTGCCACACCAGCCGCACCTGCGTCCGGCCTGGATGATTCGTATCGGCCTGTTCATGTACGACAACATCGGCAAACGCGTCAGCCTGCCTGCCAGTAAAGGACTGAAATTCGGCGCAGATTCTGTGCTTAAGCCTGAATTGAAGCAGGGCTTTGAATATTCTGACTGCTGGGTGGACGATGCGCGTCTGGTGGTGTTAAACGCGCAGGAAGTGACAAAACGCGGCGGAGAAGTCCGTACCCGTACCAAAGTGACCCGCGCTCGCCGTGAACAAGGCGTATGGATTGTGGATGCGGTTGACTCACTGACCGGTGAAACCTTCACCTGGCGCGCCAAAGGTCTGGTGAACGCGACGGGCCCGTGGGTGAAAGAATTCTTTGATGACGGCCTGCAGCTGAAATCGCCTTACGGCATCCGTTTGATCAAAGGCAGCCACATCGTGGTGCCAAAAGTTCATAACCAGCCGCAAGCGTATATTCTGCAAAACAAAGATCACCGTATTGTGTTCGTGATTCCGTGGCAGGATGACTACTCAATCATCGGCACAACCGACGTGGAGTACAAAGGCAATCCGCACGATGTGAAGATCGATGACAACGAAGTCGCCTACCTGCTGGACGTGTATAACGACCATTTCAAACAGCAGCTTACGCGTGACGATATCGTCTGGACCTACTCTGGCGTGCGTCCGCTGTGTGATGACGAGTCCGATTCTCCGCAGGCGATTACCCGTGACTACACGCTGTCGGTCGATGATGATAACGGTCAGGCTCCACTGCTTTCCGTGTTTGGCGGCAAGCTGACGACATACCGTAAGCTAGCAGAGCACGCGCTGGACAAACTGCACAAATACTACCCGCAAGCGGGTAAGGCCTGGACAAAAGGTGCGGTACTGCCGGGTGGTGATATCGCCGGCACGCGTGATGACTACGCCGCTGCGCTGCGTCGCCGCTTCAATCTGCCAGAATCACTGACGCGCCGTTACAGCCGCACCTACGGTTCAAACAGCGAACTGATTCTGGCAAACGTGAAAGGCCTCAGCGACCTGGGTGAAGATTTCGGTCACGACCTGTATGAAGCGGAACTGCGCTATCTGGTCGAAAAAGAATGGGCCGTTATGCTTGATGACGTCATCTGGCGCCGCACCAAACTGGGCATGCGCTTCGATGATGCACAGAAACAACGCATCAGCGACTGGCTGGCAAACCATTACCAGCAGATAGCAAAAGCGGGCTAATTGCTCCAGCCTCTACTTCTCGATCAGGCATCCTGATCGAGAAGCCTTCCTACTATAAATAGCAGACACCAAACATCCGCAACATACCCTTATCGTACCCTGCTCTTAGGTAATGATGATGGAATCTTTTGATTTGCCATCTAATTTATTCTTAATGATATTATTTCAATATTAATCAATGGGCTTACTTGGTTTTAGTCCTTTTTTTGTGCTATTGGCTCTGCGAACATCTTGTTATCCTTTACGCGTATTTTCTTAAAAAGAATAGCGTCAAGGATGCCACATGGAACGTTTTCATTACTCTTCACACCGCTTCAACCCTGCAACCTTCTTGTCTCCCACGACGTGAACACACCGACTCTCTGCTCGACTTAAATGTTTTGCGCTTTGCACCCACGTTGCGTTTTTAGCCAACACGGTATCTTATCAACGTAACGCTTTATCAACATGAATGATGGTGTGAGCAGGCTCAGACCCTAACGCAGGTTTTTATTTTAATCAGGATAGCGACGTGCCGCTCCGGGAAAACCCGAGGCGTGCGGTAGCCATGGCAACGGCGAAGGAAGAAGGAGAAAGAAAACAGTGAGTGAGATAACGCGCTGGGCAATAGTGGATGCCGCGGTAGAGCCCGAATTATTTTCGATGCTGGAACAATTAGACCCACCCCATGCCAGTTTATACGCAGAGCCAGTACCGGAAGATATTGGGCGATTGGCACCGCACTTGGTGCAGGTAGATGACAGGGTCTTTCACTGGCTGAACCGAAGGAAAACACCTTGGGGTATCTTGTTGGAAACAACGTCTGAAATGAAAATATTGCGGCAACACTTGCGTAAATATCTACATGTACAGATCCCCAATGAAGAAAAACCGGTATTTTTCCGTTTTTATGATCCGAGAAATATTTGGTCTTTTTGCGATGTGATGACGGAGTGGGAACTGTTCTGCTTCATGGGGCCAATTGAAAAAATCATGACCATTTATGATGGAGCAGTACGAGAAGAGACGTTTAATTCAGTTCGTGTTCAATTTCCTATCACGGCCAAGAGTAGAATGAAACTTCTAAAATTTAGTCAATCACAAATTGATATTCTAAATATCCACTCAGAAGCTAGATATGTTGATGAGGTTTTTTCTAAAACACTTATTAAATACAAAGAAAAAATACACCATATTTCTCACAGCAGTAACCAAAGTGATCCTGAACAGGATTTTTATTTCTATAAAGACTCTCAGGAAAACTCGACAACTTTCTCAGTAAAACATATTGTCAGTGAGTGTTATTATTTTTGTAAAGAGCATAACATTAATGATGACCGCTCAATTCGTGAGTTAATTCATTTGTTAATAGAAAAGGATTATTATTCATTAGAACAAGCCCCTGAGTTTTGGAGGAATTCTTTGCTCCGTGAAGATCTACCTGGTCACTATCGTGTTAGTAATTTATTCAAAGATGTTCTAGGTGAATATTCTGCCTGAGAGGGATAGTCATGACTGGAACATCATACTTACCCACGGTTGAGTGGTCGTATAAAGTGTGGTAATTTTGGCGAAAGGACTTGTATCTTTCATTCTATCATATAGGGATATGTAATGAATAAATCATCTACTATTGGCATCTTTTTAATACCCACATTTATTTGGTTATCGCTATCATTTGTATATGCTTTTTTCTGTGGTGATAGGGATGTTGATACGTATTTTTTTAATAGCTGGGATTTTGCAGCATGGATTATCTTCTCCAGCTACCTAATAATTTGTGGGACTGTTTCTATTTTTTACGTTTAACAATGAAGAAGCATTTCATCGTTACGATGGCGATTCTTATTTCTTTATTTATCATAATAGTCACAGATTTTGATTACATAAACTCATTTTTATTTTTTACTATTATGTTCACCATTCCAATTTTTGGCTCATTTACCTTGCGGTATCTACATAAAAAATCGGCTCACCATGAATAGAGTGAAAATCAGGACAACAAAAATTAATACTGATTATTAGAAAACCTTGAAGTAATTATTTCACATCGAACTCAATTAATTAGATTTCTCATCTGTAACTTGTAGACATGGAGTCGTTAAAAAATGAAAATAATACTATTATTTATAGGTGTTTTACTCGGTACGGGAGGAGCATGGCTATACCAGTGGATGAAGCCATCTTCTGACGATCCCTATTTCTTTCTAAACCCCAAACCAAATTATATTGGAGATAAGACTTACTCAATAGAAAAAGATATAAATTTATTTAAAAAAGGTGAGGCTTTCGATTTCATCTTTTGGGATACCCCTCAGCAAAAACCAAAGCTTTTATATTTATTTCCATTATCATCACCATCGCCGCACATATTATTAAAAGTAAAGAATGAAGATTTTACAAATGGAAGCAATAGTATTATTGATACATTTAAAGAAAATATAAACCCGATAATTAACTTTGAACTATATAAAATAAAAAATGATCTTACTGAAGAGTTAATTGAAAGGAAAATAATGAGAAATTTCGAGTTTTATACAATAGATAATGGGAATTTATTTTTTTATATAACGGATCAAATCAAACAATATGGACAGTATCGGATCCACATTGACGTACTAAGTGACGATGGGAAATTGAAAGGAGATTATTTAACTTACTCTATTTATATAGAGCAAAAATTTGTAAAATAAAAAGGATTTTATATGACGCCAGAAAATAAAACTGAAGAGCTGCTTGAATATATTTCAAAGAAAGATGATCTCACTGTAGAACAAAAAAAACAAGAGATTGAAAAGTTTGCATACCCTGATAAAAGTGCTAATTATAATGCAGGTCAAGCTTGCGCTACATGCCCGCCATCCCATGCCAGAAAAGAATTTGTAGACGAGATTATTAATTCTTTAGAGCCTAGATATACGGTAACTATATATACAGCTTACCCTGGAACACCACTAAACGATGACTATGGAAATCCAGAACTTGATAAAAATACTGAGGAAAGAATAGTTTCGACAGCTGGTCATATGTGGTTTAAAATATCAATAATCTCTGATAGCAATCCCGAACAAGATTCTTATGGGTTTGCTCCCATAAAATCAGGTATGATAGGAAATGGATTTGTTACTAAAAAGGATAATATTCACTACGAAAACCCTTATTACAGTAGAGAAATCGAAGTAAAAGAATACCAATACGATAAATTAAAAGAGTTTGGGGACTCCGCAGTTAACAAATCTAATAAATATTTTGATCTTTACTATAACGGAGCAACAAATAGCTGTATTGACTTCACATGGCAAGCACTGCGCCATGCAGGGTTAATACCAACAAGTACATGGAATGATTTTAGTCGTTATAATCAAAAAAAGAAAAAAGCAGGTAAATTTGATGGTGATCTTAAAGTCATTAATAACATCCCACATGTAAAATCTATTCCTGCTCCATTTCCTGATAGCGATTTAAACTCGGAGAAATATAACGAAATACCCGATAGAACAAGACTTCAAAAGTTTTTTTCTCAAAATGATAGCGTTCAAAATGATGAAAATATAGGAATAGCAACCAGGCAACATGATAGCGCGATAAACAATGTTTGATAGCGACACAGCTCTCCCCCAACCTTAGTAAACAGGCGCTCATTGAGCGCCTGTTGTCTTTTTAAAAATTAACCCTCAATGGAGGGGTCTTATCTCATCACAACCGTATCGGTTTAATATTCCAGATATCTTCTGCATATTCGCCGATGGTGCGGTCGGACGAGAAATAGCCCATGTTGGCAATATTCTGGACGGCACAGCGCGCCCATTCGTCCTTTTTCTCGTACAGCTCATCTACCCGATCCTGCGTATCCACATAGCTGCGATAGTCTGCCAGTAGCTGGTAGTAATCGCCAAAATTCACCAGTGAATCAAACAAATCGCTGTAGCGTTGGCTATCATCAGGGCTGAAGACGCCCGTGGTAATTTGCGTCAGTACGCGGTGCAGCTCTTCGTCCTGATCGTAATATTGCCGTGGGTTGTAGCCGTTCTGACGCAGCGCTTCAACCTGATCGGCCGTGTTGCCGAAGATGAACATATTCTCTTCGCCAATATGTTCCAGCATTTCGACATTCGCCCCATCCAGCGTGCCAATCGTCAGCGCACCATTCAGGGCAAACTTCATATTGCTGGTTCCGGATGCTTCCGTGCCCGCCAGCGAGATCTGTTCAGAGAGATCCGCCGCTGGGATGATAATCTGTGCCAGACTCACGCTGTAGTTCGGGATGAAGACCACTTTCAGTCGATCGTGCACGATCGGATCGTTGTTGATCACCTTCGCGACGTCGTTGATCAAGTTAATAATGTGCTTCGCCATGTAATAGGCTGATGCGGCTTTACCCGCAAAAATGACGACACGCGGCACACGCTCAACCTCAGGGTCATCCTTAATGCGGTTATAGAGTGTGATGACGTGCAACACATTCAGCAGTTGCCGCTTGTATTCGTGAATACGCTTAATCTGCACATCAAACAGCGATTCAGGATTAACCACAATATTCAGCGTTTCCGCCATATAGGTCGCTAAACGCACCTTGTTATTCAGCTTCACCTTACGAATTTTCTGCACAAACGCCGGATAATCGATGTGCTGTTTCAATTCACTCAACTGACTCAGATCGGTGCGCCAGTTGTGGCCTATGGTGTCGTCCAGCAGTTTGGAGAGTCCCGGATTAGCCAATCCCAACCAACGACGTGGTGTTACGCCATTGGTTTTATTGCAGAATCGATTAGGGAAAAGACGGGCAAAATCGGCAAACAGAGACTGCACCATCAGATCCGAATGCAGCTCCGATACCCCATTGACCTTATGGCTGGCGACCACAGCCAGCCACGCCATACGGACTTTACGCCCGTGGTTTTCATCAATAATGGACACCCGTGCCAGCAGATCGTTGTCATTGGGAACTTCTTTCTGAACGTATTCCAGAAAATGTTCGTTAATTTCAAAAATCAATTGCAGATGGCGCGGCAGGATTTTACCCAGCATGTCGACAGGCCAGGTTTCCAGCGCTTCCTGCATCAGCGTGTGGTTGGTGTAGGAAAAGACTTTCTTCACCACCGTCCATGCCTCTATCCATTTGAACTTATGTTCATCAATCAACAGACGCATCAGTTCAGGGATCGCCAGCACCGGGTGCGTATCGTTCAGGTGGATGGCAAACTTCTCAGCCAGATTGTTGTATGTCTTATGCATCATCCAGTGACGGTTCAGGATGTCCTGTACCGTAGCGGAAACCAGAAAGTATTCCTGACGCAGACGCAGCTCGCGGCCAGAATAGGTGGAATCATCGGGATACAGCACGCGCGACACGTTTTCTGAGTGGTTTTTATCCTCTACCGCCGCAAAATAGTCGCCCTGATTGAATTTACCCAGATTGATTTCGTTACTGGCCTGCGCGCCCCACAGACGCAGTGTATTGGTGGCATCGGTATCGAAACCGGGAATAATTTGGTCGTAAGCACAGGCAATAACCTCTTCCGTTTCCAGCCAGCGCACTTTTTTGCCTTCTTGCTGAATACGGCCACCAAAGCGCACTTTGTAGCGCGTACTGTGGCGCGGGAACTCCCACGCATTACCGTATTCCAGCCAGTAGTCCGGCGATTCTGCCTGCCTGCCGTTAACAATATTCTGTTTGAACATACCGTATTCATAGCGAATACCGTAACCTCGCCCCGGCAACGCCATCGTCGCCAACGAATCCAGGAAGCAGGCCGCCAGACGCCCCAGACCACCGTTGCCTAAGCCGGGATCATTTTCTTCTCGCAATAAATCGTCTAGCTCCAACCCCATGCCGTCTAGCGCCGCTTTCAGATCGTCATACAATCCCATCGCCAGCAGTGCGTTCGACAACGTCCGCCCCAGCAAAAATTCCATCGACAGGTAATAGACCTGCCGCACATCCTGTGATAGCTGTGCGCGATTCGAACGCAGCCAGCGTTCCACCATCCTGTCACGCACGGCCAGCAACGTGGCGTTTAACCAGTCATGCTTATTCGCAATGGAAGGATCCTTCCCCACACTAAACATGAGCTTGTAAGCAATAGAGTGTTTCAGCGCTTCGACACTGATCGTTGGTGAAGTATAGATAAACGGAGAGTTCATAATATTCATTCCCAAGTGAGTGTTACCCTACCCTGTCTTTTTCAGATTGCACGAAGATGACGTGCCATCAGATCACTAGTGGGTATACAAGCGTTGGTATAGCGCACCATAAGCCTGAGCAGAGACCTGCCAACCAAAATCCATCGCCATCGCCTGACGCTGCACATATCGCCATAGCGTAGGTCTGGACCACAACACAAACACACGACGAATCGCGCGGGACAGCGATCCCACGCTGCAATCGTTAAATACAAACCCGCTTGCCAGACCATCCGCCAGATTCTCCAGCGAACAATCTGCTACCGTATCCGCCAGACCGCCAGTTCGGCGCACCAGCGGCAACGTGCCATATTTCAGGCCATAGAGCTGAGTTAACCCGCACGGTTCAAACCGGCTGGGCACCATGATGACATCCGCCCCGCCAATAATGCGGTGCGAGAAGGCCTCGTGATAGCCAATTTGTACGCCAACCTGGCCGTTATATTCTGCCGCCGCGGCCAAAAAGCCTTCCTGTAAATCCGCATCCCCTGCCCCCAGCACCACCAGTTGCCCGCCCTGCTCCAGCAGATCCGGCACGATGCTTAACGCGATATCGAGCCCTTTCTGGCTGGTCAGGCGGCTAACGATGGCGAAAATGGGCGCCTTGTCGTCCACCGTCAGCCCCATCGCCGTTTGCAAACGCCGCTTGTTTTCGGCTTTATTCGCTAACGTCTCGCGGCTGTAGTGGCTGGTGAGTAAAGGATCATTCACCGGATTCCAAATCGTTTCGTCTACGCCATTAAGGATGCCGGATAGCCGCCCTTCTTCTTCGCGCGTTTTCAGCAAGCCTTCCATACCGTAGCCATAAGCCGGCAGCGTAATCTCGTGCGCATAGGTTGGGCTCACGGTCGTAATATGGTCAGCGTAGTACAGCCCTGCCTTGAGATAAGAAATCTGGCCGTAAAACTCCAGCCCGTACACCTGAAAGAACTCGCTCGGCAGGTGGAGATTCGGCATATGCCGGGCATCGAACAACCCCTGATAGGCCAGGTTGTGAACGGTAAAGACCGATTTCGCCGGACGGTTGCGCGCCGCCAGATAGGCACAGGTCAGCCCCGCGTGCCAGTCATGGGCATGCACAACATCAGGCAGCCAGTAGCGATCCAGCCCGCATGCCATTTCACATCCCATCCACCCCAGCAGCGCAAACCGCAGGTAGTTGTCGGCATACGCATAAAGCGCCGGGTCGTGATAAGGGCTGCCCGCGCGTTCATACAGCTCAGGCACATCAATCAAATAAATACCGACGCCGTTAAAATGGCCGAACAGCAGCGTGACGTGTCCCGCGAAGGTATCCAGCTCACGCACGACCTGTAGGTTGGCGATGCCTTTTTTCAGATCGGGGAAGGCAGGCAGGATGACACGGGCATCCATCCCCGCCGCAATCTGCGCGCCGGGCAACGCACCAGCCACATCCGCCAGTCCACCGGTTTTCAATAGTGGAAATAGCTCCGAACAAACATGTAAGACCCGCATTATTACTCCCGTTTTGTTCCGATGGTGTTTACAGCTTTTCCAACATTGATCGCGTGACCAGCACGATCCCCTCTTCCGAACGGTAAAAACGACGGCTATCCTCTTCCGCGTTTTCACCAATCACCATGCCTTCCGGCAAGTGGCAGGCGCGATCGATGACACAACGGCGTAAACGGCAGGAGCGCCCCACGTTGACATCCGGCAGGATCACCGTCGAATCGATACTGCAAAACGAATTCACCCGCACGCGCGGGAACAGCACAGAATGCGTGACCACAGAGCCGGAGACGATGCAGCCCCCGGATACCAGCGAGTTCATCGTCATGCCGTGACTGCCAGAACGGTCTTGAACAAATTTGGCGGGCGGCAGCGATTCAATCGCGGAACGAATCGGCCAGTGCCGATCGTACACATCCAGCTCCGGCGTGACGGATGCCAGATCGAGATTGGCGCGCCAATAGGCTTCCAGCGTGCCGACATCCCGCCAATACTGATGTTCATCTTCGCCCGACGTGACGCACGACAGCGTAAAAGGATGCGCCCAGGCCAGACGCTGCGAGACAATCTTCGGAATCAAGTCTTGCCCAAAGTCGTGGGCAGAATCCGTCACGTTACGATCCGCTTCCAGTAATTGATAAAGATAGTCCGCATTAAAAACATAGATCCCCATGCTCGCGAGCGCCATATCGGGGTTATCCGGCATCGGCGTCGGGTTATCCGGTTTTTCGGAAAAATCGAGGATGCGGTGCTGTTTGTCCACGCTCATGACGCCAAAAGCGCTGGCTTCTTCGATCGGTACGGGCAGGCAGGCGACGGTACATTCCGCCCCCTTCTCCACGTGATCGATGAGCATACGTGAGTAGTCCATCTTGTAGATGTGATCGCCCGCGAGGATCACCACATACTCCGCACGATAGCGCCGAATGATGTCGAGATTCTGACACACCGCATCCGCCGTTCCCCGATACCAGTGATCGGTCGAATGGCGCTGCTGCGCAGGAAGTAAATCGACAAATTCGTTCATTTCCGCGTTCAGAAATGACCAGCCGCGCTGAATATGCTGCACCAGCGTATGCGACTGATATTGCGTAATCACGCCAATACGGCGGATGCCGGAATTCAGGCAGTTAGAGAGCGCGAAATCAATAATGCGAAATTTGCCGCCAAAATGGACGGCAGGCTTGGCACGTAATGCCGTCAACCCTTTCAGTCGCGTTCCACGGCCTCCGGCCAAAATTAATGCCACGGATTTCAAAGGGAGTTGTCTTGCCAACATCAGAGGGTCATGCTTGTCGTTATTCACCATGGCTATCTCCTGATTATTCTTTTAATGGCTTGCGCTTAGGCGGTCTGTTTTATCAAGACGCCTACCGCCTGCGCTTGTCCGTGCCAAATTCCACCTTCAGGCGGATTCGTCTCATCAAACGACGGTGAAACCTGCCAGTGGCCTTCTGGCAAAATGAACGCACCGGCATGCAGGCTGGCGTTAAACAACACGAGCCAACGACCGGAAAGTAAAATCTGTAGCTGATGCTCCCCTTGCTCCCATTGCTGCGGCGTCAAAGGCTGCCCTTCTCGGTTCAGCCACTGCACCGCACCATCCCCTTCTTGCCACCACGTTTCCTGCTGCAATGCTGGAATCGTGCGACGTAACTGGATCAAACCGGCGACAAACTCGCGCAGTTCGCGGTTCGCGTTTTCCCAGTGTAGCCAGGTCAATTCGTTATCCTGACAGTAGGCGTTGTTGTTGCCCTGCTGGCTGTGCCCCAGTTCATCGCCCGCCAGCAGCATGGGAGTTCCCTGTGACAGAATCAGCGTCGTCAGCAGCGCCTTCTGGCTGGCCAGCCGACGCTGGAGGATGTCGTCGTCCGCTTCCAAACCTTCCGTGCCATGGTTATTACTGAAGTTACTGTCGGTGCCGTCGCGGTTGCCCTCACCGTTGGCATCGTTGTGCTTGTGGTTAAAACTCACGACATCGCGCAGCGTAAAGCCGTCATGAGCCGTCAGTTTGTTGACGGAGGCGTAAGGCAGGCGGTCACGCTGCTGGAAGATGTCGCTAGAGGCAGCAAAACGGCGGGCGAACGCGCCAAGGGAAATGTCACCATGCAGCCAAAAACGGCGCATGTCGTCACGGTAGCGGTCGCTCCACTCCGCGAAGGGCGTTGGAAACTGGCCTAACTGATAACCGCCATGCCCGATGTCCCACGGTTCGGCAATCAGCTTGCAGCCCTGTAAGCGGCTATCATTTTTCATGGCGGATAGCAGCGGCGCGGCGGCGGTGAAATCCGGGGTACGCCCCAGCACCGTTGCCAAATCGAAGCGAAAACCGTCAACGTGGCAGACCTCGCGCCAGAAACGCAGGCAGTCCATCACCCAATCCATCACCGCCGGATGATTCAGGCGCAGCACATTGCCGCAGCCAGTCCAGTTATGGTATTCGCCGTTGTCACCCAGCCAGTAGTAGCTACGATTGTCGATGCCGCGCTGACACAGCGTGGGGCCTTCGACGTCCAGCTCGGCGCTGTGGTTAAACACCACATCCAGAATGACCTCGATGCCCGCGTGATGCAGCGCTTTCACCGCATCCCGAAATTCATTCAGCGCATCGTCACCCGCCGCCAGGCTGTTATCGACGGCAAACGGCAGCAGCACGTTATAGCCCCAGTAGTTACGCAGCCCCAGTTGCTGAAGCCGGGGTTCATCGGCATGCTGCTGCACCGGAAGCAGCTCCAGCGCCGTGATACCCAGCGACGTCAGATAGTCAATCATCACCGGATGGCCTAACGCCGCATAGCTACCGCGAATATCTTCGGGGATATCGGGATGCAACTGCGTCAGCCCACGGACATGCGCCTCATAAATCACCGTCTGATTCCAGGGCGTTTGCGGATGCTGGTCATCCTGCCAGTCATAATCCTCAGCCGTAACGACACACTTCGCCATAATGCCAGCGCTATCGCGCTCATCTCGTTGGTCAATCCCACCTTGCAGGCAAGCGTCATCCACCACCCAGCCATCAAGCTGGCGGGCGCACGGATCCAACAGCAGTTTATGCGGATTGAAGCGCAAACCCTGCGACGGTTCGAACGGCCCATCGACCCGGAAACCGTAGCGTAGCCCCGGCTGTGCATCAGGGAGATAGCCATGCCAGATATCGCCGCTGCGTGCAGTCAGCGCGATGCGCTGCTCCTGCTGATGTTCATCAAATACACACAGTTCAACTCGCTCGGCATCCGCCGAAAACAGGGCAAAATTCACACCCTGTCCATCAAAACTGGCTCCCAGCGGCGTCGGCTTGCCCGTCTGCAATTCTGCCATTTACGCCTCCTTCACCAGATACAGCGTGGCAAGCGGCGGAATGGTCAGAACCAGAGAATGCTGGCGCTGGTGGCTGGCATGCTCCTCGCTGTAAATCGTCCCGACATTACCCGAATCACTCCCGTTGTAGTGAACCGAATCCGTGTTGATCGCTTCTCGCCAGCCGCCTGGCTGGTTGATGCCGATCCGATAGCCATAGCGCGGCACTGGCGTGAAGTTGCTGACCACCAGTACTTCGTTGCCTTGCTCATCGCGCCGGACAAAGGCAAAGACGGAGTTTTCCCGGTCGTCCACCACCAACCATTCAAAGCCCTGCGGCTGAAAATCCAACTGATACAGTGACGGTTGCTGGCGGTAGTAGTGGTTGAGATCGCGTACCAGCGTCTGCACGCCACGGTGCCAACCTTCTGGTTCATCCAGCAGATGCCAGTCCAGACTGGCGTCGTGGTTCCACTCACGCCCTTGCGCAAATTCACCGCCCATAAACAGCAGCTTCTTGCCGGGATACGCCCACATAAAGCCGTAATAGGCGCGTAAGTTGGCAAATTTTTGCCAGACATCGCCGGGCATGCGATCCAGCAGCGAGCGCTTACCGTGTACCACTTCATCGTGAGACAGCGGCAACACGAAATTCTCGCTATAGGCGTACAACATGCCGAATGTCAGTAAATCATGATGGTATTTGCGGTGAACCGGATCGTGCTGCATATAGGCCAGCGTGTCGTGCATCCAGCCCATGTTCCACTTGTAGTGAAACCCTAACCCGTTGCAGTCCGGCGGCAGCGTGACGCCAGGATAATCAGTGGACTCTTCAGCAAGCGTAATGGCAGCGGGTGCAGCATGACCCAGCATGTGGTTGGTGTAGCGCAGAAACGCAATGGCTTCGAGGTTCTCTTTACCGCCGTAATGGTTCGGCACCCACTCGCCTTCACTGCGGCTGTAGTCGCGGTAAATCATGGAAGCCACAGCGTCGACCCGCAGGCCATCGATGCCATAGCGCTCCATCCAGAACAGCGCATTGCCCGCCAGATAGTTACGCACTTCATGGCGACCATAGTTATAAATCAGCGTGTTCCAGTCCTGATGATAGCCTTCGCGCGGATCGGCGTATTCATACAGCGCGGTGCCGTCAAACTGCGCCAGACCGTATTCATCGCCGGGAAAATGCCCCGGTACCCAGTCCAGCAGGACGTTAATACCTGCCCCATGGAGCGCATCAACAAAGGCTCTGAACTCCGACGCGGTGCCGAAACGACGCGTTGGCGCATACAGCCCCAGCGGTTGATAACCCCAACTGCCATCGAACGGGTGTTCGTTAATCGGCATCAACTCCACATGCGTGAAGCCCATGTACTGCACATAATCAATCAGCTGATTCGCCAGTTCTTCATAGCTCAGCCAAAAATTGTTATCCGTATGCCGCCGCCAGGAACCAAGGTGAACTTCATAAATGGAGATCGGTGAACGCAGACCGTTCGCTTCACGTCGGGCGTCGTTGGTCGGGACTTTCTCAGGCAGCGGTGTAATCAGCGAGGCCGTATCCGGGCGCATCTGCGCTTCGAACGCATACGGATCGGCCTTTAGCCGGACGTTGCCGTGGCTGTCGATCATTTCATATTTGTAGAGCTGCCCCGCTTTCACATCGGGCAAAAACAGTTCCCAAATACCGTTTTCCTGCCGCAGCCGCATCGGGTGACGTCGACCATCCCAGAAGTTGAACTGCCCCACCACGGAAACGCGCTGGGCATTCGGCGCCCAGACGGCAAAGCGCGTGCCTTCAACACCGTCCAGCGTTTCCAGATGTGCGCCTAACCGCTCGTAAGGCCGCAGATGGGTGCCTTCAGCCAAAAGCCAAATGTCCATATCCTGCAACAGCGGGCCAAAACGGTAAGGATCTTCAATGACCCAGGTTTCTTCACCCCAGGTCACGGCCAATTGATAACGGAAGGCATTTTTCCGGCGCGGCACTACACCACAAAAAAAACCGCGTTCGTCTATACGTTCCAGCTCGACGAGTTTTCGCCCATTGCTGGTATCCACAACCCAGACTGCCTGCGCATCCGGCAGCAGTGCCCGAACCTCAAGGCCTTTAGAAGAATGATGCATACCTAACAGCGAAAACGGGTCAGCATAGTGCCCGGAAATAAGTGAATTAATCGCCTCAGAAAACGCTGACATGGTATCCATCCTCTGATTAACCATTTGAATTAAATAAATAAGTAATATAAAAATCGCATTAGGTTGCGCTTATATTTCCCGTTACTTATTTTTAACAAAAACTCAATAAAAATAACGAGTTATTAGCTTGCTAATGAATAACAGTGACGTGTAAAAATAATGAATACTATGAAAGAGTTCTTGAACCACGCCCCCTAATTCAGCGTAGTCAAAGAATGGGGAAATATCAGAGAATTAATGAAATTTTTCCGTTTATATTTATATGAATAAGTTATGACACAGGACAATTAGCATTTTTTGTTTAATATCGATTCGTTCATAGGGAAAAAGCAGTACAATTTGGCGATTATGTATGTTGCAAATTGTGTGTGAAGAGACCCCGTCTATGGTTAGTCAGGTTGATCTGATTCTTTCCCTTTTACAGCAGATGTGTGTTTATCTGGTTATCGCTTATCTGCTCAGTAAAACACCGCTTTTTATCCCGCTGATGCAGGTCACCATCCGTCTGCCGCACAAGCTGGTGTGCTATCTGGTGTTTTCCGTTTTTTGCATTATGGGAACCTATTTCGGCCTGCATATAGACGATTCTATTGCCAATACCCGCGCGACGGGCGCCGTGCTCGGCGGTATGCTGGGCGGCCCTTCCGTCGGCTTTCTCGTCGGGTTAACGGGCGGATTACACCGCTATTCGATGGGCGGAATGACCGCGCTGGCCTGTATGCTGTCGACGATTGCTGAAGGCTTGCTCGGCGGGCTGTTACACCGCTATCTGGCACGCCGCAACCGTATCGATTTGCTCTTTAAACCCCTCGTCGTCGGCCTGACCGCACTGGTCGCGGAGATACTGCAAATGGCGATTATCCTGCTGGTCGCCCGTCCGTTTGATAATGCGGTTGAACTGGTTCGAGATATCGCTCTACCGATGATGATCACCAACACCATCGGTGCCGCCATGTTCATGCGCATCCTGCTCGACAGACGTGCCATTTTTGAAAAATACACCTCCGCGTTTTCCGCCAAGGCGCTGCAAATCGCCGCCCGCGCCGAAGGGGCGTTGCGTCAGGGATTTAACCCGCAAAACAGTATGCGCGTCGCCCGTATTTTGTATGAAGAGCTGGGAGTGGGTGCCGTAGCCATTACCGATCGCGACAAACTGTTGGCTTTCATCGGGCTGGGCGACGACCACCACAACGTCGGCGCGCCTATCACGTCATCACACACTCGTCGGGCGATAGACAACAATCAGGTGGTGTACGCCGACGGCAACGAAGTGTCTTATACCTGTTCGGTTTCATCACACTGCAAACTCGGTTCCACGCTAGTGATCCCGCTGCGTGGCGAAGATCAGCGCGTTGTCGGCACGATCAAGCTTTATGAGCCCAAGAATAAGCTATTTTCCAGCATTAACCGCACGCTGGGGGAAGGGATCGCCCACCTGCTTTCCGCTCAGATTCTGACGGGCCGCTTTGAACAGCAGAAACAGCTGCTGGCCCAGTCGGAAATCAAGCTGCTACACGCGCAGGTCAACCCGCATTTTCTGTTTAACGCACTCAACACGCTGTCCGCCGTGATACGACGCAACCCCGATCACGCTCGCCAGCTGGTGCTGTCCCTATCGACGTTTTTCCGTAAAAACCTCAAGCGCAGCAACGATGAAGTGTCGCTCAATGACGAGCTGGAACACGTTAATGCCTATCTCGCAATCGAAAAAGCGCGCTTTGCCGATCACCTGACCGTAGACATTTCGCTACCGGAGGCGCTGCGTGAAGCGCGACTACCCGCGTTTTCCCTGCAACCGATTGTCGAAAATGCGATTAAGCACGGTATCTCACAGATGATTGAAAATGGACATATCCACATTAGCGGACGCCTGCACGCCAACACGCTGGAACTGTCAGTGGAAGATAACGCGGGCACCTATCAGCCCCGCAGCGGCGGCGATGGGCTGGGCATGAATCTGGTCGACCGCCGCATCAAAGCACGCTACGGCAACCGCTATGGCATCACGGTGGTCAGCGAAGCGGATAAATTCACCCGGGTCGAAGTACGCGTCCCACTGATCTCCCCCCGTCAGGCATTGGAACAGCTGGATAGCGTGGCGTGATGTGTAAATAAAGGCGTTGTGGGCCAGATAGCAGGCTACCGTGACGACAGAGCAAAGTCAGTTTATCAATACAAGGAGGCGTTATGACCGATACCGCACTTTATGCTGCATTTGAACAGGCAGTGCCCGGATTTTCAGCACACGACATCATTACGCCAGCCTTGAATAAATCGCATGGCGAATATGCACAGATCTATTGGCTGGATGATTTATTGGGGGAAGATTTTCTTTGTTATATCGAATGGAAAGAATTTGATCTTCAGGCGCTGGAAGCGTTAATCCCTATTCAGCAAGCTGGGATCGCGTTATCTATAGACAGTTTGTTTGACGAACAGGGTTTCCCAATCGGAGACATCACTCCTGAAGAGTTCTTTTATGATGCATCCGGTTTTTACCTGCCGGTGCTACAGCAGCAGCTACAACAAGCCGAATTGCAGTTGCTTGAAGTTGGATTACTTCAGAACGGCGACGTCTATTTACATGAAAACCCACGTTTTATCTGCACCACGACGGCTAAAGATAAGGTGGATCAGCTAAATCTGTGTCTGCAACAAAGAGGTCTGGTACTTTGCTGAAAATATCAGTGAGCGATACCCGTCATACGACAAGCCGCTTGTGCACCAGCCATTCTGAAATACCCGACCCGTCGCGGTTCTCGAAGACATACGAGTGAAGAAATACGAGTAGAAATATGGCGCAACACCAAACGATGTTGCGCCAGAAAAGCAGAAGAACTATGACAAGATAACTACAGCAGGATGCGCAGCATACGGCGCAGCGGTTCAGCGGCTCCCCACAGCAGCTGATCGCCGACCGTGAAGGCGGACAGGTATTCCGGCCCCATGTTCAGCTTACGCAGACGACCCACCGGCGTGGAGAGCGTGCCCGTTACCGCAGCAGGCGTCAGCTCACGCATGGTGATATCGCGATCGTTCGGCACCACTTTCACCCAGTCATTGTGGGTTGCCAGCAGTTGTTCGATTTCCGGCAGCGCCACGTCTTTTTTCAGTTTGATGGTGAACGCCTGGCTGTGGCAGCGCAGTGCGCCGACGCGCACGCAGAGTCCGTCAACAGGAATGACGCTGCTGGTACTAAGAATCTTGTTAGTTTCCGCCTGACCTTTCCACTCTTCACGGCTCTGGCCGTTATCCAGCTGTTTGTCGATCCACGGAATCAGGCTACCTGCTAACGGTACGCCGAAGTTATCGGTCGGCAGCGAACCGCTACGGGTCAGCGCGGTCACTTTACGTTCGATATCCAGAATCGCAGAAGCCGGATCCTGCAGCTCTTTCGCCACTTCACCGTGTAACGAACCCATCTGAGTCAGCAGTTCACGCATGTGACGCGCACCGCCACCAGAAGCCGCCTGATACGTCGCGGCAGAAACCCACTCCACCAGATTGTTCGCAAACAGGCCGCCCAATGACATCAGCATCAGGCTGACGGTACAGTTGCCGCCGGCAAAGGTTTTGATACCTTTATCCAGACCCTGCTGAATCACACCGTGGTTAACCGGATCCAGAATAATAATCGCGTCATCTTTCATACGCAGTGAGGATGCGGCATCGATCCAATAACCCTGCCAGCCACTTTCACGCAGCTTTGGGTAAACTTCATTGGTATAATCGCCGCCCTGACAGGTAATGATGATGTCCAGCGCGCGCAGTGCATCGATATTATAAGCATCCTGCAACACGCCTTTATGACCGCCCAGCTCCGGAGCAGGTTCGCCGTGCTGAGAAGTCGAAAAGAATACCGGGTGAATCACATCAAAGTCGCGTTCTTCCACCATGCGCTGCATGAGAACCGAGCCGACCATACCGCGCCAGCCAATAAAACCAACATTTTTCATGGTAACTGTCCTGCTTTGGGGGTAACAAAAAGAATTCTGGCTAACGTCGATAGCGCTTAGTGATTGCTGGTTCGGTGATCTCCCGCAGAGGTCGCGCGCGTCGTGTCGTAAACCCGTAAATAATTGTGTCATTCAGCCTTACAAAATGTACCTAAAGTCGCAAGTGAATTTATTCGATAGTACGCCCTTTTTCAGCAGTCATTCTAATATCATCAACCTGACGCAGGATAATCACGTTGCTCAGCCCGTAAAGATGGCCCAGGTCAGGAAACAAGGTTTCGGGAGTAAAAAACCAAAATGACAGAAATGATCTCCGCAACAGTGCTGCTGTTGCTCATTATGGATCCACTCGGCAATCTGCCGATTTTCATGTCCGTACTCAAACACCTCGACCCCAAACGCCGACGTGTGGTGTTGATCCGTGAAATGCTGATCGCACTCGGGCTGATGCTGATCTTCCTGTTCGCCGGTGAACGCATTCTGGCATTCCTGAATCTGCGCACCGAAACCGTGTCGATTTCCGGCGGTATCGTGCTGTTCCTCATCGCGATTCGTATGATTTTCCCTTCGCAGGAAGGCAATAGCAGCGGCCTGCCGGCCGGAGAAGAGCCCTTTCTGGTGCCCATGGCGATTCCGCTGGTAGCGGGGCCGTCGATCCTCGCGGCGCTGATGCTGCTGTCCCACCAGTACCCTAATCAGCTTCCCCACCTGACACTGGCGCTGTTTATCGCCTGGACGATTTCATTCATCATCCTGCTGATGTCGGATGTGTTCTTGCGCTTGCTGGGTGAGAAAGGCGTGAGTGCGCTGGAGAAATTGATGGGATTGATTCTGGTCATGCTATCGACGCAGATGTTCCTCGATGGCGTGCGTGCCTACATGAAGTTATAGCAGCTCCGTTTCCCCCCTGTGTCTTATGCATAAATGTGCAAATTAGTGTGGGGGTTGACGTTATCTGGCGTAAAAATTATGCAGCGATGGGCATGACCACCGAGTGAGCGGCAAGGACGCCGCGAAAGGCTGTGCCGCGCCGGGAGCGCGTCACAGTCGGCTCGAAAAGTGGTCATGAACGCCGATGGCACTGCGTAGCGGCATAATTTAGCCAGAAGCCTGGGGTCATGGGGCGAGCGGCGTTTGAGCCGCCCCATGTCGGGCGCGTGCTACGAAGTAGCATGAAAATAACGACATTATCGCGCACGAAACCGTCTCTTGGTCGGCATAAAAATGTGACTAAAAGCCTCCCTCCGCAAGGAGGGGGCTAAACACATCAGAGAAGAATACTTCCCACTAACGCCAGCAGGAACGCAATGGTGCCGAGCAGCGTTTCCATCACCGTCCAGGTTTTCAGGGTCGTTTTCTCATCCATTTCGAGGAAACGACTGACCAGCCAGAACCCGGAGTCGTTCACATGCGACAGCACAGTCGCCCCGCCCGCAATCGCCACCACGATAAAGCACAGGTCAAACTGGCTTAATCCCGTGGTCGCCGCCACTGTGGGTGCCATCAACGCCGCCGTGGTCGTCAGTGCCACCGTTGCAGAACCCTGCGCTACACGCAGTGCCATCGACACCACAAATGCAGCAACGATAACAGGCAAGCCCGTATCTGCCAGTGCACCGGATAGCGCGTTGCCAATTCCGCTAGCACGCAGAACGCCACCGAACATGCCACCTGCGCCAGTTACCAGAATAATGGCGCAAATTGGCCCTAATGCCCCATCACAAATTTTTTCCAGATGCGCTCGGCTTTTGCTGCCGCTAAAGACCATCAACGCAAAGAACACCGTGATCAGTAATGCAACTGGCGTTTTACCTAGCATACGCAAGAACTGCACCACGCCGTTATCACCGCTCACTACCCCCATCACCGTTAGCGTATTCAGCCCGGTATCGAGAAAAATCAGCACTAATGGCAGCAGCAGAATACTCAACACCACGGAAAAGCGCGGTGGTTTAACGGCCGTATCCGTTTCAACCGCAGACAAGAAGCTTGCAGGCAGTTTGATGTCGAATTTTTTACCTGCGTACAACCCATAGAGGTAGCCGCCGAAATACCAGGTCGGTAGCGCGATGATGCCCCCGATAATCACCAGCAGCCCGATGTTGGCACCTAACAATTCACTCGCAGCAACCGGTCCAGGATGTGGCGGTACCAAGGCGTGCATAGCGGCAAACGCGCCCGCCGCAGGAAACGCATATTTTAGCGTCGAGCCACCGAAGCGCTTTGCCACGCTGAAAATAATCGGCAGCATAACAACCAGACCTGCATCAAAAAAGATCGGGAAGCCGAACAGTAGAGAAGCAACCCCTAACGCAAAAGGTGCACGATGTTCGCCAAATTTATTGATTAGCGTATCCGCCAGCACATTCGCGCCGCCGGTCACTTCTAACAGGCGGCCAATCATTGCCCCTAGTCCAACCAGCAGGGCAACGGATGCCAGCGTACTACCGAAACCACTCAGCAGCGTCGGCACAATCTTTTCGTAAGGTGTTTTTGTTACCAATGCTGTTACCAGACTGACGAGTGTCAGCGCCAGAAACGCATGGATTTTAAAGCGCATAATCAGCACCAGTAACAGTGCGACTGCACCAGCGGCAATGGTCAACAACACACTGGCGCTATAGGCGGAGGTGATTTCTGTCATCGTTAATAATCTCTTTAGGGCACTCGGTCTGGGTTGGCTAATTGTTTGTGAGATGCATCACATCATCATTTGATACCGGTAACATGATACGGGTAACATGTTAAAGTATGGAACCATTAAGTATCATTTAATTTACAGTTTGAGATAGAGATCAAATTATGTCAGGTCGAAGCATTATTCTGATGGGCGTATCAGGCAGTGGAAAATCCTCAGTTGGCGCTGAACTTGGCCGCGCCATTCAGGCAAAATTTATTGACGGCGACGATCTGCACCCGCGCGCGAATATCCAGAAAATGGCCAGCGGTACGCCATTGAATGACGACGACCGCGCACCGTGGCTGGAGCGTCTCAGCGATGTTGCCTACAGCCTGGCGCACAAAAATGAGACGGGCATCATCGTCTGTTCCGCGCTGAAAAAGCGTTACCGCGACCGCCTGCGCGAAGGCAACGAAAAGATGGTGTTTATCTATTTGAAAGGCAGCTTTGAGCTGGTTCTGGAACGTCACAAAGCCAGAGCAGGCCACTTCATGCCGACAGACCTACTGAAAAGCCAGTTCGATGCGCTGGAAGAACCGGGTAGCGATGAGCCGGATGTCCTGAAAGTCGATATTGACGGCACCCGGGAAGACGTCGTGCAGCGCTGCGTTGACGCACTGCGTGCAGCAGGCTAACGCAGCGGCTTAGAGGCTTTCACCGTCCAGCACGGTAAAGCCGACATCGACCCTCTCCTGCGTAACTGGCTCGCCCCGCAGACGAGCCAGCAGTTGTTCGGTGCCGACGCGTCCCATGTGTTCACGCGGTGTCAGTACGCTAGCCAGCTTCGGTACCATCGCCTGACCAATGTCGTGCCCGTGGAAACCCGCTACGCCAATGTCATCCGGCACGCGCAGCCCCTGCCGCTGGCATTCGAACATCGCACCGACGGCTAAGTCGTCATTGGTGCAAAATACGCTATCAACCTGCGGGTATTCCGCCTGCGTCTGCCGCAGCAGTTCGCCACCGAGCGAATAGGACGATGCCCGCTCGCTCATCACGCAATAGCTCGTGAGCCCGCTTTCCCACATCGCCTGCTCGTAGCCCTGACTGCGCATAATCGTACGCTCATCCTGACGCGCACCGAGATAGACGATATGACGATGCCCCAGCGCGACCATACGTAGTGTCATCTGTCGAGCGGCTTCAACGTTATCAAACCCGACAGCCATATCCAGACACGGTGAGACGGAATCCATCAGCTCGACGACCGGAATGCCAGCAACGTCCAGCATCTGGCGCGTTCGAGGCGTGTGGGTACGTTCAGCCAGAATAAGCCCATCGATGTGATACGACAGCAGGGAAGTCAGACGCTGTTCTTCTCTGTCAGGATGATAGCCATAGTGCGCCAGCATGGTCTGGTAGCCGTGCGCTTCCGCCGTGCGTTCAATCCCGCGCAAGACTTCGGCGAAAACCTGATTAGTTAATGACGGCAGCAGCACGCCAATCGCCCGGCTGGTGGAGCTGGCGAGCATATTCGGCGCGAGGTTGGGGATATAGCCCAGCTCATCCAATGCAATAGCAATCTTTTCCTGCAACGCGGCGGATACCTGAGCGGGATTACGCAAATAACGGCTTACCGTCATTTTGGTAATCCCCACGCGATCAGCAACGTCCTGGAGAACGGGTCTTTTTTTCTTCATCGTCGACTAAAATGCCTGAAAAACAGTAATCTAAGTCTATCAAAAAAAGCATAAAGAAAGTAAAGGCAAAGGGGCAGAATCTGAATGATGACGTCAGGCCGCGATAAATAAAAAGCCCGCGTCCTTTCCTACGCGGGCTTCTTCACTTTTCTCACTCGCCGTTATACCGGCGGCAGATCAAACAGCAGTATTTCGCTGTCCTCGCTGGCGTGTACGGAGATCGCCGTTTCGTCCCACACTGCAAACGCATCGCTAGCTTCCGCTTTCTGGCCGTTAATCTCTACCGTACCGCGCACTACCTGAACCCAAACGCGGCGGTCAGCCTGAATCTGGTACACCGATTGTTCCTGCGCTTTCAGCGCCCAGCGCCACAGCGTCATGTCCTGAAAGACTTTCAGCGAACCTTCACGCGCATCCGGAGACAGCACCAGTTGACGCCCTTGCTGCACATCAAAGCGTTTCTGCTCGTAGCGCGGCGTCAGCCCGGTTTTTTCCGGGATAATCCAGATTTGATACAGGTGCAGCTGTTCGTCTTTGCTGGCATTGTATTCAGAGTGGCGAATGCCCGTGCCCGCACTCATAATCTGGAACTCACCCGCTGGCACCTGCTCTTTATTTCCCATGCTGTCCTGATGTTCAACCGCACCGGACAATACATAGGTCAGAATTTCCATATCTTTATGCGGATGCGTGCCAAAGCCCTGACCGCCTTCAATAAAGTCTTCATTAATGACGCGCAGTGCCGAAAACCCCATGAAATCAGGATCGTAATAATCGGCAAATGAGAACGTGTGCCAGCTGTCGAGCCAGCCGTGATTCGCATGTCCGCGATCTTGCGCTTGACGTAAATAGATCATGTTATTTCCTCCCGCGTTTTTGATAAGGAAAGTGTAACGGGCAGCGGTAAATAAGATAGCGCAAAAAACTCACCGCTCTGTTCGAAAAATCAGAACGGGATGACGGGCTGGAAGGGAATTGCAAAAAAAAAGCCAGCACCCGAGCTGGCTAAATAATACTGGAAGCAATGTGAGCAATGTCGTGCCTTCACAGGGAAGCCGAACCGTCATGAACACCACGGTTATGAACACAGGCACATGACATCGCTCCCCGGAACGCACAGCAATAATAATCATTATCATTCGCACCTGTAAAGTGCTTTTTGCGATAAATTCTTATTCTCAACAAGAGTAGGGAAATAATCTGTTTTGCTTAACACCCATCGTTTCAAGATCGAGATACTGGGGCTACCACGGTGCGAGGCATCCCTACGGGAACCTCATCACCGTGTTTCCCCTACGTTCACGCTTAAGCGATTGGCATTACACGTTTTGCTCCCTGCCACCTGTTATTCTGGCTGCGCCAGTGACCTCGCCAACAGGGTGATTGGGTGTTCACATTTTTTGCTGGTCGACATCTCAATCTGCCATTTACAGGTTTCGCAGTCCGTCACCACGATATCGACGCCGCTCTCTTCAATCTGCTGAAACAGCGGTGCGCCAATGCCTTGCGACGTGGCGTAATTCTCTTTCTTGAAACCGTAGGTGCCAGCAATACCGCAGCACTGAGAATCCAGCATCACCAGTTCCAGACCGGGGATGCGTTGCAGCAGCGCCAGGGTATACGCCGTCCAGCCCATTCGCTCCAAGTGACAAGGCGTGTGATACGCCACCCGCAGCGGCAATTTACCCAGCGGCAGCGAGCGTCCTTCTTCTTCCAGCAGACGATAGAGCTGGCGCGTCACCAGTTCGACGCCATCGCGCACATGCCCATTATCCACGCCCAGCAGATGTGGATACTCGTCCCGCAGCGTGAACGTACAGCTGGATGACGTCGCGACTACCGGCAGGGATTTCTGATTGATTGCCTCATCCAGCGATTTGATATTCGCATGTGCCTGCTTTCTGGCCTTGTCGTGAAAACCATTGGCAATCAGCGGCACGCCGCAGCACTTCTCTTTATTCAGCAACTGGACGCCAATGCCCATCGCGTTAAAGACCTGAACCAGATCTTTACCCAGCTGTGGATGGTTGTAGTTCACATAGCAGCCGTGGAAGTAGGCGATCTGCTCATCATAGGCCTGCTGCTTTGCTGCCTGTTGGCGATACCAGCGCCGGAAGGTGCCGAATGAATATTTCGGCAACTGGCGACGATGGTCGATTTTCAACGCTTTATCCAGCAGTTGGCGCACGGGTTTCAGGCTGGTCGCCGTATTCACCAGCGGCGCAAACGGCGTGGCAATTGACCCCATAAGATCGGTATGGCTCAGAATCGCATCGCGCAGCGTCGGCTTGTGGGTGCTGTGCGTCCCCTTTGCGCGCTGAATAATGTCACCAATTTTGACATCCGACGGGCACGCGACCTCACAACGTTTGCAGTTGGTGCAGTATTTCAGCGCATCATCATACAGCGCCGGATTTTTGCGCCGCAGGCGTTCACCGTCCGGCCCTGCCTGTTTCGGGCCGGGATAAAGCGGGTTCACGCGTGAAACCGGACAGTATGTGGTACACACCGTACACTTAATGCAATCTTCAAAACTGTTATCGCTAAGCAGGCTCATGGGTTGCCCTCCTTCAAAATCTGTTCGGCAACATGAAGTGCGCTGAGCAAGGAAACCCCCGCTCCACATCCCTGCACAATCGGGTCGAAGCCTTCCAGCACCGCGCCTATCGCGTACAGGTTGTTGACCGTTTCGCCCCCAATGCGCGGATGCAGGTGTTCGTCGACAATTGCACCAAATTGCATATAAGGCTGTGGCGCAAACACATCCTGCTGGCTCCAGCCCTCGCGCTGGTCAGCGACTCGAACGTCCAGCCCAAAGACCGGCTCGGTCACCCGATCGAATGTCGTCACCAATCCGTTACTGAAAAAGCTGCCGCTCGCCAGCACCGCATGCTTAGCTCGCAGCGGAATATCGCGATGATGGTGGCTATGGATCGCAATCTCCTGCGGCGACAGCGAGGCGCGCACCGCACGATCGCCCGGCATCACCATGCCGCCCAGTTGGCGAAAGCGCTGCGACAGCGCCTGATGCAGGCGTAACCCAAGCAATGACGGTGGTAATGTCGGCAGCAGCAGCACCGGTTTACCTAACGCATCAGCAAGTTCATTGATGATTTCAGGGCTGTCCAAGCCCAGACAGGCTGGCATGATGATGGCATCGTTACCGTTAGCCAGAAGCGACAATTCCTCCAGCAGCGCCGAGCGATTTTCCGGTCGGTCGAGCACGCGGGCGATATTGACCGCGCGGAATTCGCTGGGGTTCTGACGCAACCTATCCAACACGGGCAGCTTGAGTTCATCACTGCGTGCCGCGATCCCCTGCGTCTGAAGCGTACCGGCCACAATACGGGACTGAAAATCCAGAAAGCCTTCGATACCCGCAATCAGCGGATTATCACCAAAGCGGGAATCCGGCAGACCACGCGTGACGCCATCGACCGGACTCAGCCAGCAGGCGCGAAACTTACCTAGCGGTGTCATGCGCCAGTGGTTCTGCTGATGATTGCCCAGCAGAGTGATATTACTGCGTTCCAGCAGCGCCTCGACCTGTGGCAGCAGCGCCGCCACTGCCGCCGCGCCCATGCGGGAATAAGGATGATGAGGAGCCTGACGCGCCAGTTCATCCAGCGCACCGAGTGGCTGGCTCACGGGCTGCCCGTCGGGGAGATGGGAGAGTAAATCCAGCGCGCCGGAAGAAAAATGCAGCGCATTCTGCCCCGCGCTAACAATCGCACAGCGTTTTCCCTGCTCCGTCAGGCGAATACCGCAGGTCAATCCCGCCAGTCCGCCGCCGATAATCACAACGTCATAGCGCATGACGATCCTCCTGACTGTCGCTGGCCGTCAGGCCGCACAATCCCTGATAAATCCAGCTGGTAAACTCGCTTTCGCGCAGCGCATTGCCCCACGCAATCGGGCGAATGCCTTTCCAGCGTTCGTTCAAAAACTGGCTAAGCTGCGTGAGCGACTGCTCCGGCGTCGCGGTGCCCAGACGGCACAGCAGACCCGCCGCACGACAGGCACAGAGTTCACCCTGACAAGTGCCCATACCCACGCGGGTGCGCCGACGTAAATCAATCAGGTTATTCACCTGTAACGATTCCACGGCGTAGCGCACTTCTCCCGCCGTCACCGCCTCACATTCGCACACCAGACTGCGGTCCAGACGCTCACCGGACAGCATTCTTCCGGCACGTTCACCGTGGCGATAAATCGCTGAACCGCGCAGCGGCGCAGAGAGCGGTTTTGCCGCAGGGTAAGCAGACAGGGGATGAGGAGCGGACTTCACCTCCTCCAGCGATTCAGAACCGGGCAGCGGCGTCTGTGCCGTCGAGCAGGCCACGTCATGGCCCAGCTTTTTGCAAATAGCGTCAGTCACCCACTCCGCCATCAGGCGGTAGGTCATCAGCTTGCCGCCGGTGATGGTAATAAATCCTTCCAGCCCGTCGCGGCTGGCATGATCGAGCAGCACAATACCGCGGCTTACGCTACGCCCGCTCGGGTCGCTATCGCTGGCAACCAGAGGTCGGACACCGGCATAGGCGCGTAGAATGCGCGTGCTCGCCAGCGTCGGTGCCAGCATCGACCCTTCCCGCATCAGCGTTTCTACTTCGGCGGGCGTCACCAGCATATTGTCGATTTGATCGTAATCGATGTGGGTTGAGGTGGTGCCAATCAGCGAAATGGTATCGCCCGGCACCAGAATGTCGGCATCCGCCGGTTTACGGCAGCGGTTGATCACCATGTTGTTGATACGGTGCCCAAGAATCAACAGCGCACCTTTTGCCGGGAACATCCGCACGCGCAGATCGGCATATTCCGCAATGTGTTGCCCCCAGATACCGCCCGCGTTGACCACCACCTGAGCATAGATTTCTGTTTCTACACCTTTTTTATGGTCGAAAACGCGCACGCCGGTAATACGGTCGCCCTTGCGAATCAGCCCGATAACCTCATGATAGGTCAGCACTTCCGCGCCATGCTCGCAGGCATCAATCATGTTGGCCGCCGTCAGGCGAAAAGGATCGACCGAACCATCCGGCACGCGCACCGCGCCAATCAGCGCCGGATTTGCTGCCGGTTCCAGTCGTAACGCTTCCTGCGGGTCCAACGCCTGCGCGCGAATTCCCGCCTGCTGACAGGCGGTAATAAACTGTGCCTGCCAACCGAGATCGTCTTCAGGCAAGGTGATAAACAGGCCGTCAGTAGGTTCAATACAGTGGCGAGCAATCCGCCGGAGAATCTGGTTTTCTTCAATACATTCGCGGGCAGACTCGCCATCGGTTACTGCATAGCGGGCCCCGCTGTGTAATAAACCGTGATTACGCCCGGTTGCGCCGGTCGCAATGTCATAACGTTCAAGCAGCAGGCAGCGCAGTCCACGCAGGGCACAATCCCGTGCCGTTCCTGCTCCCGTTGCACCACCGCCGATGACAACCACGTCAGTTTCACGCCAGTTCCCCGTATTTTGCTTCATGTCTCGCTCCAGGCGGATGGTCTACATGTTGCTATTGGGACACAGAAAGAAGGGTTAATGTTTGATAAAGAGCAAAAACGAACACTAAACGAAAACAAAGTAGGGTTTAAAAACAATAAGTGTGATTTAGGTCACTAAAACCGCACTGTGGAATTTTTCGATTCTGTTAACATGAGCGCAAAAATCGTCACAGTTTCATAAAAGTGTAACATCAGCGTCATGAATCACACTCATTTGCACGCTATCCCCTTACAATAACGTTCGTAATAGAACAAAAAAGCTATCGTTTTTTTTCGCATTGGAGATATCTATGCTGAGTATTTTTAGGCCCGCCGCCCACCAGCCGCGCGTGTCGCAAGAACACATTGATCCGCTCTATCGCCGCCTGCGCTGGCAGATTTTCATGGGGATCTTTTTTGGCTACGCCGCCTACTATCTGGTGCGTAAAAACTTCACACTGGCCATGCCTTACCTGATTGAACAGGGCTTCTCACGCGGCGATCTTGGCTTTGCGCTGTCCGGTATCTCTATCGCCTACGGCTTTTCCAAATTCATCATGGGTTCGGTATCTGACCGTTCCAACCCGCGCGTATTCCTGCCTGCCGGTCTGATTTTGGCAGCTGCGGTCATGCTGTTCATGGGCTTTGTACCGTGGGCAACATCCAGCATTGCAGTCATGTTCGTCTTGCTGTTCCTGTGCGGCTGGTTCCAGGGTATGGGCTGGCCACCGTGCGGACGTACGATGGTTCACTGGTGGTCGCAGAAAGAGCGCGGTGGCATCGTGTCCGTATGGAACTGTGCTCACAACGTCGGCGGCGGGCTTCCGCCTCTGCTGTTCCTGTTGGGTATGGCCTGGTTTAACGACTGGAAAGCCGCACTCTATATGCCGGCCTTCGCCGCGATTCTGGTTGCGCTAATCGCATTTGCCCTGATGCGTGACACCCCGCAATCCTGTGGTCTGCCACCCGTCGAAGAGTACAAAAACGACTATCCGGTTGACTACAACGAAAAAGACGAAGAAGAACTGACGGCTAAGCAGATCTTCATGCAGTACGTTTTCCCGAACAAACTGCTGTGGTACATCGCGATCGCCAACGTCTTCGTTTACCTGCTGCGTTACGGTATCCTCGATTGGTCACCGACCTACCTGAAAGAAGTTAAACACTTCGCACTGGATAAGTCTTCCTGGGCCTATTTCTTCTACGAATACGCAGGGATTCCGGGCACGCTGCTGTGCGGCTGGATGTCCGACAAGGTCTTCAAAGGCAACCGTGGTGCAACGGGCGTGTTCTTCATGACGCTGGTGACAATAGCAACCATCGTTTACTGGATGAACCCAGCCGGTAACCCGGGTGTGGACATGGCCTGTATGATCGTCATCGGCTTCCTGATTTACGGCCCGGTCATGCTGATTGGTCTGCATGCATTGGAACTGGCACCGAAAAAAGCAGCGGGTACTGCGGCGGGCTTCACCGGCCTGTTCGGTTACCTCGGCGGTTCCGTTGCCGCTAGCGCCATCGTCGGCTACACCGTTGACTTCTTCGGTTGGGACGGCGGCTTCATGGTCATGATCGGCGGCAGCATTCTGGCGGTACTTCTGCTGGTTATTGTTATGCTGAATGAGAAAAAGCATAAAGCAGAGTTAGCCAATCGCGCCTAACCCGCTCTTGTAAGCATCCCTCTGGCGGCGTCCTGATGACGCCGCCTTCGTTTGTGCCATAAATCACAGCACAACCTCAGCGCTGATTACTTCAGAAACAGTTCCCGCAGGTAATTCGGCACCGCGCTGTCCGCGTTAGACCCAATCACTTCGCGATCCGGCAGCATATCTTTCAGGCGTTGATGCGCGTTCTGCATGACGCAGCCTTTACCCGCCATCGACAGCATTTCGTAGTCGTTCATACCATCACCAAACGCCACACACTCTTTGAGCGAGAAGCCGATAATCTTCGCCACCTGCTCCAGCGCATGGCCTTTAGACACACCGCCCGCCATCACTTCCAGACAGGTAAGCGTCGAAAAGCTCACGTTAACGCGGTCGCCCCAGCGCGCGTTGATCGCTTCTTCCAGCGGTAACAACTGCTCATGGGAATCACAGGTAAAGAACACTTTGCTGACGCCATCGGTTTCGAGCAGTGCAGGTTCGAACAGCTTGTATTTAAAGATCGACTCTTTGAAGAAGCGCTCTTCTTCCGCACGCGGACGGTTCATAAACCACTCATCATCGCGGTAAACGTGCGTCAGCATATCGGGGTTATTGTGTACGACGCTGTAAAGGTCGCGGGCGATGTCCTGATCCAGGTTGTGGCTGAAAATCAGCTCGCCCTGCGAGTTGTGCACACGCGCACCATTCGAGGTAATCATAAATGCGCTGATGCCGAGGTTATCGCGGATCTGCGCGACATCCATGTGATGCCGTCCGGTAGCAAACACAAAGTGAATCCCTTTTTCCGTCAGCAGCCTGAGGGTTTCTTTCGCATACGGGGACAACGAGTGGTCAGGTGACAGCAGTGTGCCATCTAAATCGGAAGCAACGACATGGTACATAGCGATGAGATCTCACTTCTGGTGTGTTGTGGCGGCACGCGCCGCAAAAATTAACGAGGTTGCTGGCGGCGTCCGTTGAACGGCGTGCCAACAGTCTAAAATTAATGATAACGCGCAAAGTGCGCCAAAATCAGCGCAAATGCCTGAGCGCGGAGGTTATCCGTTTCAAAGAGAATTTCATGCCGCGCACCGGGGATAACCTGCAACACGCCGTTTGAGTTAGCGTTACCGTTCTGTGCCAGCACCTGACAAAACGCATTCTGGCTGCGGTTATCCACCACGCGTTCCTCTCCCGCCTGTAGCAGCAGAAGTGGCGTGGTGACAGCGCTAGCCTGTGCCAGTAGCTGTTTTCCCGCCTGTATCGCCTCACGCACCCAATGATAGGTCGGGCCGCCGATGCGCAAATCCGGTGAGTCCGCATAAAATCGAATGCTACGCTGGTAACGCTCACGGCTGTGCGTCAGCACATTCATGCGATAGGGCAGCGGGCGCCACTGTCCGGTGCCGATGGCGTAATAATCACGAATCGCCGGGCGACGTTCCGCCCAATCGACGATCCATCCGACAACGCAATGAGGAAGCGGTAAATGAATGCCAAACATCGGCGCGCACAGCGCTACAGCATCAAACGTCTCAGGTTGGCGAATCAGCAGCTGCGCCAGAATCGCGCCACCCATCGAATGCGCTAAGGCAAACCGGCGGGTATAGTGCTTCGGGCCAATATGCTGCTGGCACAGCGTTTCAGCATCATCGACATAATCACTGAAACGCACAACATGTCCACGGTGTCCGTCTTGCAACACGCGACCCGAACGCCCTTGCCCGCGGTGATCCATGATGAGCACATCATAACCGCTATGAAATAGGTCATAAGCGACTTCGCTATATTTGACATAGCTTTCGATACGGCCTGAAAAGACAACGACAATCTTATCGTGCTGGGGTGCGGTAAAGCGAACGAACCGGATCGGCACATCATCAACGCCGGAGAATTCGCCCTCTTCGCGCTGACGCCAGAAATCCAGTAATTCTCCGGTAGCAAAAGCGGCAAACTGCGCTTCTCGCGTTAACAGGTTCGAAGTTACCCCTTCAGGCGTTAACCGTTCCGACGTAAACAACGTATTGTGGCGTTGAATCATCACACCTCTCCGGTGACGCGGGAAAACTAAAGCTAGCGGAAGAACATGACAAGCAGTGGAGCACCAGCGTATTGTGACATAAAAAACAGACAGACTCTCGTAATACAGAACGTGATTCAGGGGCATGCTTCATGACATTGGACTGGTGGTTAACCTATTTACTCACAACGCTTATTCTCAGCCTGTCGCCCGGCTCGGGCGCCATCAACACCATGAGCACGGGTATTAGCCACGGCTATCGCGGCGCGGCGGCCTCAATCTGTGGTTTACAGGTCGGGCTGGCGATTCATATCGTGCTCGTCGGCATTGGGTTAGGCGCGTTGCTTAACCAGTCGGTACTGGCTTTCGATATGCTGAAATGGCTGGGCGCGGCTTATCTGATTTGGCTGGGGATTCAGCAGTGGCGCGCCGCAGGCGCACTTGACCTTCAGGCGATCGCCAGCGCGATGCCGCGTCGTAGGCTCTTTAAACGCGCGGTGCTGGTGAATCTGACCAACCCGAAAAGCATCGTGTTTCTGGCGGCGCTGTTCCCGCAGTTCATTATTCCCCACCAGCCGCAGGCCGCACAGTATCTGGTGCTAGGCATCACCACCGTAGTAGTCGATATCATCGTGATGATTGGCTACGCCACGCTAGCCACGCGTATCGCCGGATGGCTGAAAGGTCCACGGCAGATGAAGACGCTCAACCGGATATTCGGTTCACTGTTCGTGCTGGTTGGCGCGTTACTCGCTACGGCGAGAAAGGCCTGATTAAAAGACAGCGCGTCGTATCAGATTACGGCGCGCTGTTTTTTCTCGAAAGAAAATGCTCTTAGAGAGGGATATTCTCGCAGGGAAAGATTAGCGAGAGAAAATAAGGTGCAGGCCGAAACCGGTAAACAGCACGCCCGCTACGCCATCCACCCATTTCGCCAGACGCTGATAGCCGCGACGCATTGCTGGCAAGGCAAAAACCATTGCGACCAGACTGAACCAGATCAGCGTTTCAATCGAGATCAGCGCGAACAGCCCCCAGCGGGCACCGCTGCCAACGCTATCGCCGACAAACAGCGAGAACACGCTGCCGAAATAGATCAGCGCCTTCGGGTTAGCCAGATTCGTCAATAACCCGCGCATAAAGGTTTTACCACGCTGAGGCAAGACCACCGCCGTTTCCTGCGTGGTTTCCAGCTGCGCTTTACGCCGTGCGGAGCGCAGCATCTGCCAGCCCATCCAGCACAGGTACAGCCCACCACCGACGGTAATGGCCGTATGCAGCCAGGCCATTTTTTGCAACAGCAGATGCAGCCCCAGCAGCGCGATAGCCGCCCAGACCACCACACCCAGAGAAATACCTAGTACGCCCATCATCGCTTCACGGCGGGAACGGCTGGCAGCGGTTTGTGAAACGAAAAAGAAATCCGGTCCTGGACTCATTAGTGCGATGAAATGCACCAGCGCCACCGTCAGAAATAGCATCAGCATCTTGGTTTTCCTGTTTTTTTAAATGCAATCAGATAAGGCGAGCGTTACTCGTCATCATTATCGACATGATCGCGAATCATGTTCATGAAAGGCGCACCGAAACGTTCGAGTTTACGGTGTCCAACCCCGTTGATATTCAGTAGCTCACCCGCGGTGATCGGCATCAGTTCAGCCATCTCCAGCAGCGTGGCATCACTGAACACCACGTAAGGCGGAATATTGTCTTCATCCGCGATGGATTTACGCAGTTTGCGCAATTTGGCAAACAGCTTGCGGTCGTAATTTCCACCGTACGATTTTTGATTGGCGCGCGGTTTCAGGTTAATCACGCGCGGCACGGCCAACTGTAACGGCATTTCCCCCCGCAACACGGGGCGCGCAGATTCGGTAAGCTGTACGGCGGAATGCATTGTGATGTTCTGGTTCAGTAAGCCCAGATGAATCAACTGGCGCAGCACGCTGACCCAATGCTCCTGCGATTTATCTTTACCAATACCGTAAACCGGCAGTTTGTCATGGCCGAAATCACGGATACGTTGGTTATTCGCCCCGCGCAGCACCTCGACGACATACCCTAAACCAAAGCGCTGCCCAACCCGGTATACGCAGGAGAGCGCTTTTTGCGCTTCGACCAGCCCGTCATAGCGCTTCGGCGGATCGAGACAAATATCGCAGTTGCCGCAGGCCTCCTGGCGTCCTTCACCGAAATAATTCAGCAACACCAGACGGCGGCAGGTCTGCGCTTCGGCAAACGCCCCCATCGCATTCAGCTTATGACGCTCGATATCCAACTGCGGCCCAGCCGGTTTTTCTTCCAAGCAGCGGCGCAGCCACGCCATATCCGCCGGATCGTAGAACAGCGCAGCTTCGGCGGCGAGGCCATCACGCCCAGCTCGCCCCGTTTCCTGATAGTAGGATTCGATGTTGCGCGGAATATCAAAATGCACCACGAACCGTACGTTAGGCTTGTTGATGCCCATCCCAAACGCCACGGTCGCGACCACCACCTGGAGATCGTCACGCAGAAACGCTTCCTGCACCTGCGCACGCCGTTCGTTATCCAATCCAGCGTGATAAGCCCCTGCGCTCAGCCCACGGGCCTGTAACCGTGCGCAAATATCTTCCACGCGGGAGCGACTGTTGCAGTAGATGATGCCGCTTTTTCCACGCTGCCCCTGCACGAACATCCAGAGCTGGTCGAGCGGTTTGAACTTCTCCACCAGCGTGTAGCGAATATTTGGACGGTCAAAACTGCTGATCTGAATCAGCGGCGACTGAAGATCCAACAGGCGAACGATATCGTTCCGCGTGGTCTCGTCAGCCGTAGCGGTCAGCGCGATAAAAGGAAGATGCGGGAAACGCTGTTTAATCTGCCCCAGCGCCCGGTATTCAGGGCGGAAATCGTGCCCCCATTGGGAAATACAGTGCGCTTCATCCACCGCGATCAGAGCGATCTGCCAGTGGGCGAGATGATCGAGGAAACTGTCCGTCGTCAAGCGTTCAGGCGCAATATAAAGCAGCTTGATCTGACCCGTACGACAACCGGCCATCACCTCAAGCTGCTGCTCGCGCGTCTGCGTCGAATTCAGGCAGGCTGCCGAAACACCGTAGGCCTGCAGCTGATCGACCTGATCTTTCATCAGTGAAATCAACGGGGACACCACCAGCGTCAGCCCGTCCATCACCAGCGCAGGGATTTGATAGCACAGCGATTTGCCGCCGCCTGTCGGCATGATAACCAGACAGTCCTGCCCACTGAGCGTCGCGCTGATAATTTCCTGCTGACCCGGTCGGAATTGCTGGTAGCCGAACGTGTCCCGCAGAACCTGAACCGCCAGCGCTTCCTTATTCAATACTTCCGCCGTAGACACGCCTTCCCCAATTCAATGAAATCAAACAGGCGCTATTTTCAGCGCCGTTGGGTAAAACTGCAATCGTTAGTTTGGTAAAACAACAGGGGCTAAAGCGGTAATCGCGAAAACCCCTGTCGCTAAAACATGGCCGTTAGAACATATCGTTCAGCGTGACGCCAACGCCAAAGCGGGTCTGACGGTGATTGTAGTCAATCAGGGATTCGCCGTAGCCGCTAAACACCTTGGTGTAGAAACGGACATGACGCGTCAGCGGGTAGCTCCAGCCCAGTTCACCGCCGCCGTAGCCGCTGTTCCAGTTATAGCGCCCTTCTGCGCTAAACACGCTGTCGCCCCACACATAGCCGACGCGCAAGCGATAATGGCCCATGTATTTGGTGATATCTGGATTGTCATCCTGACTGTCGGAGAAACGGATCCACGGCTTCACATCAACCTGCCAGTTGCCGTTCTGCGCCATCAGGCGGGCATAAGCGCGATTCCAACTGCGCGACGTCGGTTCGGAACGGCCGTTAGACTGGTGGTTAAAACCCATTTCCACATCCCGCAGCGTCCAGCCCGCGAAGGTGTAGTTCGTTGCCCAGCCCAAAAAGACCTGTGGCTCATAGTTGGTTTCACGGAACGGAGAAGACTCACTCTTATTAGACAACTGCCACCATGAGCGCTGCGTATAGGACGCCCCCAGCAACGAGTTATCACCCAGAATGCCACGCCAGATCGGGAACCCCAGACTCAACTGGTAATGCACTTCATCTTTACGTGCTTCATCGCCCCAGTTATAGCTCTGTATCGCCGTTTTATTGATGTTGCTGGTATAGGTATACAGTATGTAATTGCTCTCGTAAGGGTAGAGAACAAACGGGGTGTTGTGCTCTTCTAACAAGCTGGCAATAATGCTGCCACGTACCGCAGGTTGATTTGGCGCAGGGGCGTTTGTTGTGTCTTCGGCATGGGCCTGTGCTATCAGTAATGCTGCCAGTACGAATCCGATTTTATGCATTCATTTTCTCCGACATGTTTTTCTCCAGCATTCTTTTATCCAAATAAAATCTTTTATCTAAATAAACTCATTTATCTAAATAGTGATAAGCCTTCCCCACTCAAGCCCGCCATTCTACACAGTTCAGCGACATTTGAATTATCGTTCTCCCGTTTCTCGATCTTTTCTGGCAAGAAACAAAATCAATGCATAAAATAAACAATTGCATAACCTTATCGCATCAAATCACCTACATTTAATGTTTACCTCTTATTGCTCGGACGGAAAACAACGATGGCTAACCCCCCCTCATTTCAGGGAACGACATTAACCAGAGATACCGTACGCCAGCTCGTTGGCGAGATCTTCATTTACAAGATGCCATTCAACATCGAACTCGGCCTTGAACTACAGCAGTTTGAAGCCGACAAAGCCGTCCTGACGTTCACCCGGCAAGATAAGCTCATCGGCAATGCAGCACAAAAAATCCTGCATGGCGGCGTGATTGCTGCGGGGCTGGACGTTGCCGCCGGATTGGTCTGCGTCGGCAACACGCTGCTGCGCCATGAAACGATCAGCGATCAGGAATTTCACCACCGCCTCGCCCGCATGGGAACGATTGATATGCGGGTAGATTATCTGCGGCCGGGCTATGGAGAACACTTCACCATTACCAGCACGCTGCTGCGCGGCGGCAATAAAATCGCCGTCGCCCGTGCCGAATTGCATAACGAACAGGGTTCACATTTGGCCAGCGCTACCGCAACCTATATTGTCGGGTAGCCTTTCTCGTGGGCAAACAGGATTGTCATTAACACTTTACGTGAAAGCGCTCACAGTTTTGGGTAGACTTAGCGTTTTCCCGCCGTCCTTATCGAGTCACCCATGAACGCGCAACAAACCCGTGAGGGGATCTTTTTCGCCCTCGGTGCGTATTTTATTTGGGGAATTGCTCCCGTTTACTTCAAGCTGCTTGAGCACGTTCCGCCCAATGAAATACTGACGCACCGTATTATCTGGTCATTCTTCTTTATGCTGCTCCTGCTGACCATTGGCCGGAAATGGCGTCAGGTGAGCCTTGCCTGCCGTAACGTCAAGCATCTGTTTCTGTTGGCATTAACGGCGGTGCTTATCGGCGGAAACTGGCTGCTGTACATCTGGGCGGTCAACAACCATCACATGCTGGAAGCCAGCCTGGGGTATTTCATTAACCCGCTGGTTAACGTCATGCTGGGTATGATCTTTCTCGGCGAACGCTTTCGCCGTCTGCAATGGCTGGCCGTGTTGCTCGCCGTGACTGGCGTACTGGTTCAGCTGTGGACGTTTGGCTCGCTGCCGATTATCGCGCTCGGGCTGGCCTTCAGCTTTGCGTTATACGGTCTGCTGCGTAAGAAGATTGGTATCGACGGGCAAACTGGCATGCTGATCGAAACGCTGTGGCTGCTGCCGGTTGCGGTTATTTATCTGTTTTTTATTGCCGACACGCCGAGCAGCCATCTGACAGCCAATTCCTGGTCACTGAACCTGCTGCTGCTCTCGGCGGGTATCGTCACCACGGTGCCGCTGCTGTTTTTCACCGCCGCGGCGATGCGCCTGCGCCTGTCAACCCTCGGCTTCTTCCAGTATCTCGGCCCTACCATCATGTTCATACTGGCAGTGGTGTTCTACGGTGAAACATTCAGCAGCGACAAACTGATTACTTTCGCCTTCATCTGGGGTGCGCTGGCGCTGTTTATTCTGGATGCGCTTTATACGCAGCGTAAGCTACGTCGCACGCCAGCTACAGTTTCCCAGCCTCAACACGACGGGAAATAAAGCGCGATAAGATCGGGCTGAACAGCAGCGTCGAAAACAGCCGCAGCGTCTGCATGGCGATCACAAACGCCATATCGACCCGACTGCCTGCGGCAATAATCGCAATCGAATCCAGCCCGCCGGGGCTGGTCGCCAGAAAGGCGGTCAGCATATCCACCGGCATCATTTTCGTCACCATCCACGCCATTCCACCGCACAGCAGCATCAATCCGACTATCGACGCCATCATGTGCGGTAGCGTACGGATCGCCAGCAAAAAGATCGGGCGGGTGAAACATAAACCCACACTCCAGCCGATAAAGGCATAGGCCAACGCCAGCAGCCATTCCGGCGTTTGCAGATGCAAGGTGCCGCTGGCATGCAGCATCGAGCCAATAATCATCGGCCCTAACAGCGCCCCGGATGGAATGCGCAAGCGTCTTCCCAACCAGGCGCTGCCAAACGCCACGCAAAGCGTCGCCAGAAAGCGCCAGTCCAGTTCAGGGAACCAGACCAGCATCGCGCTGTTTTCCGCCGCTTCATCACCCAAACTCAGGCGAGCGACAAACGCCGCCGACGCGGTGACCATCAGCACGCGTAAATATTGCATGAAGGCGACCAGCCGTACGTCCGCGCCAAACTCCCCGGCCATCGCGACCATTGCCGACGCCCCGCCCGGCGATGCGCCCCAGGTTCCGGTCGTGCCGGGCAGTTCGCTAAATTTCACCAGCAGCCAGCCGGATAGCCCGCTGGCAACCAGCGTCGCCAGCAGAATGAACAGCACCAGCGGCCATTCACTCATCAGCGGTTTCAGGATAGAAAACGACAGGCTTTGTGCGACCAGACAGCCCAGAACGGCATTGCTGCCTGCAAAGCAGACGGGTGGGATGCGAATCGTCGCACCATTTAACCCCATGACGACGCCGACCATCATCGGCCCCAGCAACAGCGCGGCGGGAACGTGGTAAATCTGTAGCCCAAACCCAAGGGATAATGAAACCGACAGCAATATTCCCCATTGCATCCAAGGAGATATCCCTTTCATGCACACGACCTGTTTTTTTAAGGATAGAAAGTAAGAATAGAAAGACTGTCCGCCATTCTAAACAAGATGGCCGGAGAATGAACAGACGCGGAAGAATAAACAGGAAGAGTGAGTCGGGGAACGACAAGTATAGAGAAAGGCGTTTTAACGCGCCTGACGGTTAAACCCCATCAGGCGCATCGGTAAAAACTTAGAGCCAGTTCTTACGTTTGAAATAGAGGTACGGTGCCAGTCCGGCGAGAATCATCAGCACAATCGCACCCGGATAGCCAAACGACCATCTCAGCTCTGGCATAAACTCAAAGTTCATCCCGTAGCTGGATGCCACCAACGTCGGCGGCAGGAACACCACGGAAACGACCGAGAAGATCTTGATAATTCGGCTTTGTTCGATATTGATGAAGCCCATCGCCGCCTGCATCAGGAAGTTAACCTTCTGGAACAGGGATTCGTTGTGCGGCAGCAGAGATTCGATATCGCGTAAAATTTCGCGCGCCTGCTCCAACTGGCCGGATGGCAAGCGGGCTTTACGCACCAGGAAGTTCAGCGCACGTTGGGTATCCATCAGACACAGGCGCACTTTCCAGCCCACGTCTTCCAGCTCCGCCAACGTAGACAGCGCGTCGTCGTACTCTTCACCCTGACGCCCTTCCATAATGATGCGGCTCAGCGACTCCAGATCGCTGTAGATGTTCTCAATCTCGTCCGCCAGTTGCTCAATTTTGGTCTCAAAGAGGTCGAGCAGCAGTTCATAAGCATTGCCGTCCACCAGCGTTTGGTTACGGGCACGCATGCGATACAGGCGGAATGCAGGCAGCTCACGCTCGCGCAAGGTGTACAGACGACCATCGCGAATAGTAAACGCCACGGTCGAGTTACCGGCGTGATCGTCAGCATCTTCAAAAAAGAAAAAGGAGTGAATGTGCAGGCCGTCTTCATCTTCAAAAAAACGTGCCGACGCTTCAATGTCTTCCAGTTCCGGGCGGGTTGCCAGGCTTTGTCCCAGTTCGTTTTGTACTTTTTCACGCTCATCGTCTTCCGGCTCGATCAAATCGACCCAAACTGACGTGGTGAGATCATCGGAGTCATCCAGTTCCAGACGAGATAAACGGCAGTTATCCAGTTTAAATGCGCTCAGCATGGGCCATAGCTCCCCTTTCAGTAGCAGAGATGGACAACGCGATTGAAGCACAGAAACAAAGGTGAGGTGTCACCAGCAGGTTTCAGTCCGTTCGACGGATCTGACTCGTAGCGACAAAAACAGCGTCGCTGACAACCACGAAGGCTATCAGCAGAGGAAGATAGCCTTAGAAGTTGTACCTAATGAACAGGTTAGTGAGCCAGTATCGACTGGGTGTGTCCAAGGCGTTAGTCCTCCGAGAATAATGATGCGCGCATGTTACGCCGAGATGAAAAAGACTTCAACTTTAAAACCGCGGCTGAAACACGCTGTAAAAGATTGGTCAAATGGATAAGGTTTATCCAATAAATTCGGCACGGAAAAGGGTAAAAAATGCAGTCCTCAGCGTAAAAAAGAACTGCGTTTATCGGTTAAGCGTGGTCTGGTAAATAGGCGATAGCACGGACGGGGAAGCCGGGCGCACCAGCGAAATTAGGGTAGCTGACGTGAATATAAGCGCCAATAGACGGCAGCTGATGCAGGTTATTCAGTACCTCAACCTGCCAGGCATTTTGGTTCAGCACGAAGAACTCGCCAATAAGCCCATTGTTGCGACGGAAATCCGCGGCGGAATCCGTATCCAGCGTTTCATGCCCAACCGCGCTAATGCCGCGCTCTTCAAACAGGAACATCAGCGCCTCAAGCGACCAGCCCGGCGTATGGCTGTTGCCCTCTTCATCTTTATTGGCGAAGGCATCAAGATCAGGCCAGCGCGTGCTCCAGCCGCTGGCAAACGCGACAAAACTGCCCGACGGGATTTCTCCGTGTTCACGCTCAAACGCCAGAATGTCGTCAACCGACAGGCGGTAATCGGGATCGTTCGCGACGGCGTCTTGCTTGTGGAGCACCACCAGCGGCAGCAATAGCTCTTTATTATCAATACGATCCAGATAGCGCTTACCCGCGACAAAATGCCCCGGCGCATCAATATGCGTCCCTGTCTGCGTCGCAAACGTCACCGCCTGCGCATAAAACCCGTGATCTTCGACGTTGAATAAGGTCTTGCGCTGCAACACGCCTTCAAACGCGCTAAAAATAGGAATCGACTCCGTCACCGTATGCGTGAGATCGACCCATTTTTTCTTCTGTAACTCGGCAATAATCTGGTCTAGCGTCATGGGCATGCTCCTTTTTTATTGTGATACCACACATCCATGGATACGCGGCAGGCCACCTAGCATTGTCGAAAATGACGATAAAGACTAAGACAGGGTTTTTATAAGTTATATAACCCCGTCATACTTCAAACTGCATCGTGACGATCACACCGTTTCCAGTCTGGCATAAGCGGCGACCAGCCATTTAATACCTTGCCCTTGAAACGCGACCTGAAGGCGGGCGTGATCGCCGCTGCCTTCCAAATTCACGATCGTACCTTCGCCGAATTTCGCATGGCGAACCCGCTGCCCTAATTTGTAGCCGCTGTCGTTTTGCGTTATCGGCGTGCCGAGGCGCTGATGATTAACCGGACGGGAGACGCTGGCGCGTAACCGCACTTCTTCAACACACTCTTCCGGCAGCTCGCCGACGAACCGGGAAGGCCGGTGATAGGCTTCTTTGCCGTATAAACGGCGGGATTCCGCGTAGGTTATCGTCAGCTTTTCCATCGCGCGCGTGACGCCGACATAAGCCAGACGACGCTCTTCTTCCAGACGTCCGCCTTCATCCAGCGACATCTGGCTAGGGAACATCCCTTCTTCCATACCGACGATAAACACCTGCGGGAACTCCAGCCCTTTCGCCGAGTGCAGCGTCATAAGCTGAACCGCATCCTGATTAGCGTCAGCCTGACCTTCTCCCGCTTCCAGCGCGGCATGCGACAGGAAAGCCTGAAGCGGCATCAAATCCTGATCTTCTTCCTGATAGCTGAACTGGCGCGTTGCCGTCACCAGTTCTTCCAGGTTTTCTACCCGCGCCTGCCCTTTCTCGCCTTTTTCCTGTTCGTACATGCTCCACAGGCCGGAATCCTTAATCGCCCGGTCGGTTTGAATATGCAGCGGCAGCTCAGAGGTTTCATAGGCCAATGCATCGATCAATTCGATAAAGCGTTGCAGCGATGCTGCCGCCCGCCCAGCCAGCACTTTTTCCTGCAACAGCGCCCGCGTGGATTGCCACAGCGTCAGCTGACGATCGCGCGCCGTCTGGCGCACCACGTCCAGCGTGCGATCGCCAATGCCGCGCGTCGGCGTATTCACCACTCGCTCGAACGCCGCATCATCGTTACGATTAGCGATCAGGCGCAGATAAGACAGCGCATCTTTGATTTCCTGACGTTCGAAGAAGCGCATGCCGCCGTAGATACGGTACGGCATACTCTGCTGTAACAGCGCCTCTTCCAGTACGCGCGACTGGGCATTGCTCCGATACAGAATGGCGTTATCTTTCAGCGCACCGCCATTTTCATGCCAGGTTTTAATCCGATTAACGACGTAGCGCGCTTCATCCAATTCGTTGAATGCGCAATACAGCGAGATAGGCTCGCCTTCTACGCCATCGGTCCACAGATTTTTTCCGAGCCGCCCGCCGTTATGCGCGATCAGCGCATTCGCCGCTTTCAGGATGTTGCTGGTCGAGCGGTAGTTCTGCTCCAGACGGATCGTTTCTGCACCGGCGAAATCTTTCAGGAACAGCTGAATATTTTCGACCTGCGCACCACGCCAGCCGTAAATCGACTGATCGTCATCCCCGACGATCATCACCTTGGCGCTGTCGCCCGCCAGCATACGAATCCAGGCGTACTGAATGCGGTTGGTGTCCTGGAATTCGTCCACCAGAATGTTGGTAAACCGTTCGCGATAGTGGTTCAGCACATGCGGCTTGTTCAGCCACAGTTCATGCGCACGCAGCAGCAGCTCGGCGAAATCCACCAGCCCGGCACGATCGCACGCTTCCTGATAGGCCTGATACACGCGCTGCCACGTTTGTTCGATAGGATTACCGTAGCTTTCAATGTGCTGCGGACGTAAGCCTTCATCTTTTTTACCATTGATGAACCACATCGCCTGACGCGGCGGCCACTGCTTCTCATCCAGATTAAGCGCCCGAATCAGACGTTTCAGCAGACGCAGCTGATCGTCGCTGTCCAGAATCTGGAAATCCTGCGGCAGATTGGCATCCATATGGTGCGCACGCAGCAGACGGTGCGCCAGCCCGTGGAATGTGCCAATCCACATGCCGCCCTGGCTGGTGCCGATCAGGTGATCGATACGATGGCGCATCTCCGCCGCTGCTTTGTTGGTAAACGTCACCGCCATAATGGAATACGGCGAACAGTTTTCGACGGACAAGAGCCAGGCAATGCGATGAACCAGTACCCGAGTTTTGCCGCTGCCTGCCCCCGCCAGCACCAATAAATTGCTGCGCGGCGCGGCTACCGCGTCACGCTGTTTGTCGTTGAGGCCATCGAGCAGATCAGAAACGTCCATAGGTACGGGTTATCCGGTGAGGGAAACACCGCATCGACAAGGGCGTTTCCACTGGTGATTTATACAGATTAATGCAGTGATTATAGCAATGCCGACAGCGATGCCAACCGCGAAATTTCAATATGCGGCAGCAGCCGGGCGTCGCCAATCTGCGTCAGGCTGCCTTCACGCAGGTTAATCCAGCAAGCCTGCATACCGCAGCGGATCGACCCCGCCACATCGGTCGTGAGATCGTCACCGACATGCAGAATCTCATGCACAGGCAAATTGAGCTTTTGCGCCGCCAGATGGTACATGTCGTCAAACGGCTTGGCGCGACCATGCGGGCCGGCGCGCAGGATAAACGAGAAATAGCGATCGAGGCCAAAGCGGTGCGGCTCAGCGTTACCGTTGGTGATGGCGGCCAGCGGCACTTTCTCGGCTAACGCCGCTAGCGTCTGGTGCGTTTCTTCGGTAATCGTAATCTGGCTGCGCCAGTGGGCAAAGTTTTCCATTGCCGCTTTTGCGCCATCCTTAGCCTCTGCCGCGCTCAGGCCGCGCTCTAACATCGCCAGTTCAGCCGCACGGCGACGCCATTCAGTCACGTCGTGATAGATGTCCGGTTCGCGCTCAAGCAAGGCCTCGCGTAAGTTCTGAAAGTCATCGGCCTGAAAATCACGAAGAGCAGGATGGTACTGTTGCAGAAAGCGGATTGACTCTTGCCCCGTGCGCCGAATGACGTCCGCGTTATCGTACAGCGTGTCATCCAGATCGAACGTGATCGCACGGATCGGGCCAAGAGATCGGTAAAAATGCATCAGGGTTTCCCTCGTTTGGCGCGTGGATGCGCGGCATCGTACACGGAGGCTAAATGTTGAAAATCAAGATGGGTGTAAATCTGCGTCGTGGTCAGGTTAGCGTGACCAAGCAGCTCTTGTACCGCGCGTAAATCACCGCTGGATTCCAGCATGTGCGTCGCAAAGGAGTGGCGCAGCTTGTGCGGGTGAACGTGACTATTGATGCCCTGCTTAACGCCCCATTCGGCAAAACGCTTCTGCACGTTGCGCATCGAAATCCGTCGTCCCTGATTGGAGATAAACACAGCATCATCCTGCGGGCCAAAGAGTTCACGCAGCGCCAACCAGCGTTCCAGCCAGGTTACCGCCGTTTTTCCTATCGGCAATTTGCGCTCTTTACTGCCTTTCCCCATGACCCAGATTTCACCGCTGGCCAAATCAATATGCTGATAATCCATGCCGACCAGCTCAGCCAAACGCAGCCCCGCGCCGTACATCACTTCCAGCATCGTGCGGTCGCGCACCGCAAGGGGATCGTCCAAATCGATCTCCAGCAGGCGATTCGTCTCATCCACATCCATATTCTTGGGTAATGGACGCCCGGCTCGCGGCGCGGAGACCCCTTTAGCGGGGTTCGCCGCCAGCACGCCGCGTGACACCATCCAGTCGAGAAAACTGCGCAGTGCCGATAAACGGAGCGCCAGGCTACTGGAATGTAGCCCATCGCGCTTACTGCGGGACACCACGGAACGCACGCCAGAGGCGTCCAGCTTGCGCCAGTCAGCCACACCCGCCGCGGAGAGTATCGTGATAACCGCGGACAGTTGACGTAAATAGCTGGTCTGCGTCAGCGGACTGAGCTGACGCTCTACTTTCAGATAGCGCAGGAACGCCTCAACATCAGCTTGTAACGGCGAAGGGGAAGGAGCCTCCGATGGCGCAGACTGCCGGCTCATGCCCGCTCAACCCAGCGCGTCAGCATCGCTGGCAGCATCATGGCCATTTGCTGAAGCAGCACGGTTCCCATGCCATCCTGATAATGGTGGCTGTCGCGGCTGCTGAAAATCAGCACGCCCAAATCGTGATGACTTCCCATCAGCGATAGCGCGACCGACCCAACCTGTCTGGCCTGTGGCAGCAGAAGCAACAGCTCCGGCCCGTTTAGACTGCCAAGATAGTGGTTATGTTGTCCGAAGCGCTGAATGCGCAGCGGCTCAAAGGTGGAGCGGTTTAGCCCAAGGTGGGTAAAACCAGACGGCGCGCCAAGGCGCCATTTATCATTAAACAGACGAACCGTTGCGCCCGCCAGACCGAGCTGACGCGCCCAGCGCTGCAAGCGATCCAACATGTCCGTCAGGCTATCCGCCGACGCCAATTCAGTTTGTAACCCAAGCAGGCGATTGAACAGCACTTCGTTCGCCCCCGCCTGTTCCATCAACAGCGTGATTTCTTCCTCAAGCTGAGTAATGTGGTTACGCTGACGTGCCAGTTGCCATTCCACCAGCGACACGGTTCCCCTGACGGGGTGAGGAATGCGCATCTGCTCGACGGGACGCGCATTGCGGATAAAAAAATCGGGATTCTGTTGCAGGAACTGCAAAACCATCTCGTCACTGAGTGCGATCTCGCGCTCTGCCTGTTCCTCGACATTCTTCATAAATGAATAAATCCATCGTAGACATGCGTTGCAGGCCCGGTCATGAATAACGGATGTCCCGGCCCATCCCACTGGATATCCAACTCCCCGCCCGGCAGCGATACGCGAACGTTCGCGGACAATAATCCCTGCTGGATCCCTACCGCCACAGCAGCACACGCGCCGCTACCGCACGCCTGCGTTTCTCCCGCACCGCGTTCGTACACCCGCAGACGGACAGTGTGGCTATCAACCACTTGCATAAAACCGATGTTGGCACGCTCGGGAAAACGCTCGTGGCTTTCCAGCAGCGGCCCCAGCGTTTCCACCTTCGCCGTGTCCACATCCTCAACCTGAATCACACAGTGCGGGTTGCCCATCGACACCACGCCACACAGCACCGTATGTTCGTCGGCACGCATGATGTAGGTTTTCTCCGCTTTGACCGCGCGGAAAGGCACCTGTTGCGGCTCGAAATTGGGTTCGCCCATATTGACGCGTACCAGTTCGTCATCGGTCACCGACAACACCATCCGACCAGTCTGCGTACTGACGGCAATATCACGCTTGTTGGTCAGCCCTTTCAGGCGAACAAAACGAGCAAAGCAGCGCGCGCCATTGCCGCACTGCGCGACTTCGCTGCCATCCGCGTTAAAAATGCGGTAATGAAAATCCAGTTCAGGATCGTAGGGCGGCTCAACGACCAGCAATTGGTCGAACCCTACACCACAGTGTCGATCCGCCAAACGGCGAATCAATTCGGGTGAAAAATAAACGTTTTGCGTAACGGCATCAACAACCATGAAATCGTTGCCTAACCCGTGCATCTTAGCGAACTGCATTATCCGGACTCCCCCGCTTGCTTAACCGGGCGCGATAAACATCTACGTGACCTGTTATTTATTATTACCGTCACGCATTAAGGACGTACTGACGCTTTCTTTTGCGGCGGCTGGTTCTCATTTTGCTGAGTCGTTGACGCACCGGATTTGCCATCGGCAGGCATATAAAGCGGCCCTTTCAGACCACAACCAAATAAACTCACTACGGCTAACACCAGAAAAAGCTGGCGAAATACGTTCTTCATCACGTTAAGACCTGTCATTAATACTCGTATGCTCTCTATAATCGCAGGTGGATCATGAAAATCAATAGGAATCGAAAATGAACGATAGCGAGTTCCACCAATTAGCCGACGAACTCATGCTTCAGTTGGAAGAAACGCTGGATCGGTTTGAGGGTGATGCCGACATCGATTATGAAACTAACGGCGGCGTGATGACGCTGAGTTTTGAGAACGGCAGCAAAATCGTGATTAATCGGCAGGAACCGCTGCACCAAATCTGGCTGGCGACCAAAACGGGCGGTTACCACTTCAACCGTCAGGCGGAACGCTGGATATGCGATCGTAGCGGTGAGGATTTTATCGCGTTGCTGTCAGCAGCCTGCTCGGATCAGGCAGGGGAAACCGTTCACTTCGGGTAACCGCCTTTTCAACGGTCTCGCGGCGCTCCACACATCAGCGCCGTCCCAGAATGATCAACCCCAGAACCAGCAACAACAGCATGCCGATACCCACCATATTGACCAGCGGCCAACCGCTGGTTAGCGCCATCAGGCTACCGGCAGACAACGAAGCCAGCGCGTTAGGCACGTAAATCACCAGCGAGTTAATCCCCTGCAAACGGGATTTATGCACTGAATGGGTAAACGCGTTCAGCATGAATGTCCCGCCGTTGAACATAAACGCCCACCCGACGCCGAACAGCATCAGCGCAAAGAGGAAGTGCCAGAACGTCAAACCGCTCAGCGCGACTGCCACCCCGATGACGTTACACACCATGCCAATCACCACGACCTGAATCGGCGTCAGTCGCTTCGCCAGCAGCACTAACAGCAGTGCGGGCGCATACATCGCCACAAAATGCCATTGCAACACCGTCGCGCTGTGGCTGACAGAAAAGTGGTGCTGGTGCATCGCCAGCGGCACAGAATTCATTAAGAGCGTCATCACCACAAACCCGACAGAACAGCTTGCCGTTCCCAACACAAATGCCCGGCTTTTCAGGATTGACGCCAGCGGTTCACTACGCTGAGTACTGGGCGTGGCAACGGACATCGGGGGAAGTTTAAGACCAAACAACAGCAGTGACGTGATAACGCAGATAAATGCCGCCGCGATAAAGCTGCCAAGAAACGGGTACGGTGCCCAGAGTTGAGAAGACTGGCTAGCCGCAAACGGACCGAGAAAACCACCGAGGATACCACCGCTGATCACCCACGAAATCGCCCGATTTTTCTGCTGATCGCCGGTAAATATCTCAGCTGCAGCGAAGCGATAATACTGGTTGAAGGCGCAGGACATCCCCAGAACAAATGTCGAAAACACAAAGAGGGAGAAGCTGTGTAGCACAATCGCCAGCGCCGCCAAAAGCGCGCCCGCCAGCCCCAGCAGCGTGCCGATGATGAACGCGTTGCGCCTGCCATATTTCGTCATCAATGAGGAAACGGTGTAGATCATGAGCGCCGCGCCGCACACCGTCGCGGTAATTGGCAGCGTGGTCAACAGCGGCACCGGCGTCATTAATACGCCAACCAGCGTGGAACACAGCGTCATCAGGGAAATAATACTGCCGGTCAGCCCTTGTCCGAGCGCCAGCAGTATCAGGTTTCGGCGTTGCAACGAATCCATCAATACATCCCTTTCTGAATACGCTAAAAGCCGAGTGCCAGAACGTTATAGAGTCTGTAGCCGCTGCTTCATCGTCATCACCTCATCATCCACTGCGGGTGTAATGCACAGATGAGAAAGTGCGCTGCTGCGGAACGGGATCACCTGCGTGCGACCGTCCAGCTGTACGATTTGGTAGAACTGCGGCAGGTTGAAATTGATAAAGCTGGAGCCGTAGGTAAAGCGATCGTGCGAAGACGAATAGAAGCGGCTGACATCACGCACCAGCTCTTCTTTACTGCCTTCACAATGGTGATACACCTCGACGCGATTCGACTCATCCAGAATATAGATATTAAAGCCCTGATTTTCTGTCAGATCTTCAAAGAAGAACTGGATGATCCCTTCGCTGGCGACACCATCGACCACTGGCGGTAAATGGACATGGTTGGTTTCAACCTGAACCGGCTGACCTTGCAGTTTGTTGTTGGAAATCGCGCCATAAAACTCGACCGCATTTTCCAGCTTCTGCACCGATACACTCAGCCGCTCGAAGAACAAGCCCCAGGTTTGCCCCGCCACTTTCACCGCTTTGAAACGCCCAGGCTCTTGCTGACGCGTACTGGTCAGGCGCAGTTCAATGCATTCGGACACCAGTTGCTGCACGCGGGTACGAATCAGCCCGCGCAAGTGCTGGCTGTAGCAGAAGACTTCCAGTGATTCCGGCAGCGCCGCATCCTGATGCATTTTGCCCAGAATGGTTTTCAGCGCTTCCAACACCGCCTGCTCGCCGCTGAAATGCAGCGTACGCACTTCATTCCACGAGTTGCGATACAGCAGGTCGATACTGCCAACCAGACACTGCTGCTGCTGACCAAAGCTAAAGACATCCAGATGACGGAAATCGAAATGCACCACCTGATTGCGGAAGGCCGCCGTCGGATCGTGTTCCAGATTGACGATAATCGCCAGATGACGAATTTCACACGGGCTGTACAGCGCCTTCGGCGTGGGGGCAGGCAGACGCAGCGGGAAGTGGCTGGCTACGTCGTCCACCAGCGCTTGCAGGCGCGTGATGTCACACAGCTCGTTGCCTTTAATATACAGGCGCGTGCTTGGCGTCAGCAGGCCATTAAAATACGCCCACGCCACCAGCTTGTTCAGATAGCGGTTATACTCCAGCGGCTGATGGCTGACGATCGCATCCATCGACGGTGCCTGATTGTACAGGTACCAGCCAGAACGGTTCGCGCGGCCCGCCGGAACATAGATAAAGGTTAAATTCGGCTCCGACAAATCGGGCGAAATTTGTGGGTTCAGCAGGGTAACTTTACCCGGCAGCGCTTCAAACGCAGCGTACAGTTTACGGGTCAACACACCGATATCCTGCGGGCTGGCGCTGACGCTCAGATTATTACGGCGGGCGAAGCGAATCAGGTTGCGATAGGTCTGCATCATCGCATCCAACAGCTCATTATGTGCTTCGCGTACCTGTTCGATTTTCCAGTTAGCGCGGTTATCCAGCATCGCCAGATGCTCGTCGCTCCAGCCCCATTCTTGCACCAGTTGGCTCAGAATCTGACGACGCCAACCGACACAGGCTTTTTCTCTGGAGAGCTTTTCACAGACTTTTAAGTAGAAACATCGACGCGCCAGATCGAGGCGCGTAGGATCGTTGATCGCCGTCAGATAGTGCGTCACGCGATCCAACATCATGCAGTAAGGATCAAGACCGAAAGAGACGATCTCGCCGTCATGCAGGCGTTTTTTAATTTCGGTCGACAGCAGGCTGGTGTCCGGGTATTCCCAGGAATAGGCTTCCAGCAGCAGCGTCTTCAGTACGGCTTTATAGGGGGAATCGATACTTTTATAGAGCTGCCAGAGACTCGCGCCGAAATACTCCTCCGCCGACAGCGTGCTCAGGCCGCCTAAATCCATCCACTCGTTAGGAGCCAGTGCCCCTTGCGAGTAGAGCGACAGCACATACTCGTCGTAGTGAGATTCTTCCTCGACCGGCACCATATTCCACAGAATACGTTTACCCGCCATACGCACGGCGGTACGGTAGAATTCGTCGAGTAATAGAATGTGCTGCATGGTGCCGCAGTCTTCACCGCTCAGGCTACCGCTTTCATTGTGGCGGAAACGGCTTTCATCCATCAGGAAGAAGCTGACCTCAGCACCCTGCGCCGCGGCCCACTGCTCAAGCAGCGTACATTTCTTCTGTAGGAGTTGGCGTTCTTCGCTATCCAGCCAGGATTGGTGACACACCCAGATATCGAGATCGGAGCTACAGCTCTGCCCGATAGACGAGGTGCTTCCCATTGAATAGATGCCCGTGATCGGCAGTTCACCCTGCGGATGAGAACAGTCAAACTGACCCCAGCGCAACGCGATGCTATCAAGGTACTGTTGCTGCTTTTCATCAGGCGTGTGAGTGCAGATACCGTGAGGCACCTTGCCTTCAAGGTAGCCGGGCATCAACGGGTGATGATGATGTAATAAAATGGGCAGAAGACTGTAAACCTGCTGAAAAGCGGGTTTCATTGCTCCCAGAGCACGGTCAACACGCAGTTGGTTGATCGCATCCAGTCTTTGCTTCAAAGTCTCGATGTAGAAGTACAAGACGTTTCGCCTGATTTATCCCAGTGCCTAGAAAAACCCCGTGTTCCAAATCCGCATGATGAAATTAGAAGAATGTTTAGCGAATTATTGCTGGAAACGTGATCAATTTAACACCTTGCTGATTGGGCGTAAAGAAAGTAAAGAAAGTTAGACTTATCTATCTTGCTTTATTACGAATTTCTCTACCCGACTGCATCAGCACGGCTTCCTATCTATGTATGCGGCACCCGAATTTCAGACCGTTTTAAAAGGCGCACCGCTAATGCCCACAACCTGACACCAACGCACCATCAATGATACGATGGCGGAAAATGATAAAAACGGTATCAAGCATGTTAGCCAATATTATTAGAATTGCCACCCGACAAAGCCCGCTCGCCCTGTGGCAAGCACGATATGTTCAGCAGTGTCTGAACCACCTCTACCCGGATTTACACGTGGAGCTAGTGCCGATGGTCACCCGCGGCGACATCATCCTCGATACGCCACTGGCAAAGGTCGGCGGTAAAGGATTGTTTGTTAAAGAACTGGAGTTGGCGCTGCTTGAAGGGCGCGCCGATATTGCCGTCCACTCCATGAAAGATGTCCCTGTCGAATTCCCAGAAGGCCTCGGTCTGACCACCATTTGCGAGCGCGACGACCCGCGCGACGCTTTTGTTTCCAATCATTACGACAGCCTCGAACAATTACCGGAAGGCAGCTGTGTCGGCACCTCCAGCCTGCGCCGTCAGTGCCAGCTGCGCGCCCGACGCCCTGATCTGGTGATTCGAGATTTGCGCGGTAATGTCGGCACACGCCTGTCAAAACTGGATAACGGCGAGTATGACGCCATTATTCTTGCGGTCGCGGGTCTGAAACGTCTTGGCCTTGAAGCGCGCATCCGCTGTGCGTTAAGCCCGGAAGAGTCTCTGCCAGCCGTCGGACAAGGCGCTATCGGCATCGAATGCCGTTTGGATGACGAACATGTCCGTCAGCTTCTTGCCCCACTCAATCACCCCGCTACCGCGGCCCGTGTACTGGCTGAACGCGCCATGAATGTACGCCTTGAAGGCGGCTGTCAGGTGCCGATTGGCAGCTACGCTGAACTGGAAGGCGATACGCTGTGGCTACGTGCGCTGGTTGGCGCGCCGGACGGCAGCCAAATGATCGTCGGTGAACGCAAAGGAAACGTCTCCGATGCCGAACAACTCGGGATCGCACTGGCTGAAGAGCTGTTAGCCAAAGGGGCCAGCGCCATCCTTCAAGCCGTTTATCAAGGGTCAAGCTCATCATGACGATTCTGGTTACCCGTCCGTCACCAACTGGCGAACAACTGGTGACCCGTTTAAGAAAGCTCGGCTATAACGCCTGGCACAGCCCGCTGATCGAGTTTTCACCCGGACGAGAACTCGCCAGCCTGCCCGCCCTATTGCAGGCACTGAGCGCCGACGATTTGGTATTTGCGCTCTCACAACACGCCATTCATTACGCCGATCCGATGCTGGCACGTACGGGCATCAGCTGGCCTGCCCATCTCACTTATTACGCCATCGGCCGTACCACCGCGCTGGCGCTGCATAAAATCAGCGCACACCCGGTAACCTATCCGCCTGAGCGAGAAACTAGCGAAACGCTCCTGCAACTTCCTGACCTGCAAGATGTTTCCGGTAAACGCGCATTATTACTGCGCGGCAACGGCGGCAGGGAACTGCTGGGGGAAACGTTAACCGAGCGGGGCGCACAGATGACCTACTGTGAATGTTATCAGCGCAGAGACGTTCACTATGACGGGCTAGAGCAAAGCCGCCACTGGCAACAAATAGGCATCGACAAACTGGTGATCACCAGCGGAGAAATGCTACAACGGATCTATACTTTAGTACCTGATTACTATCGGGCTTCCTGGTTACTCGGCTGCCAGTTGATCGTCGTCAGCGAACGGCTGGCAGAACAAGCTCGTCAGCTTGGCTGGCGTGATATCCGAGTGGCTGATAACGCCGATAACGATGCGCTCGTGCGCGCACTACAATAAACCTGATCATGGGATGTACCATTATGACGGAACACAATACCCCCACAGCTCCATCCGACGAGGTTGCTGAACGGGTTGAACCCGCGCATCAGCAGCAGGATCCGGCACCGCAGCCCAAACGTAGCGGTGCCGTGCTAGGGGCGATCGCGATTGTGATTGCACTAGCCATAGGCGCAGGCTTGTATTACCACGGCCACCAGCAGGCGCAGAAAGAAACGGCCGCGCTGCAACGTCTGGAAGCGCAGTTCAACACATTGCAGCAACAGCATAAGCAAGAGCAGCAGCAGTGGCTGGACGCTCAACAGCAGCAAAGCAAAGCACAGGAGACGGCAGCACAGCGTCTTGAGGCGCTAACGCGTCAGTCAGACGAGCTGCGCGATAAGCTGGCGGCACTTTCCAGCCATGATACGAATACCTGGCTGATCGCTCAGGCAGATTTTCTGGTGAAACTGGCAGGACGCAAGCTGTGGAGCGACAAAGACGTCACCACCGCAGGCGCGTTGCTGAAAAGCGCGGACGCCAGTCTGGCGGAAATGAACGATCCCAGCCTGATAGAAATCCGCCGCGCGCTGACCCACGATATCGGGGCGCTGGCAGGCGTAAGTCAGGTCGATTTTGACGGCATCATCCTGAAAGTCAATCAGCTCACCGATCAGTTGGATAACTTGCAGCTCGCCGATAACAACACCGATGAAGCGCCGATGGACGCCAACAGCACAGAGCTGTCCGCTTCCTTGAGCGAGTGGCGACAAAATCTGAGCAAGAGCTGGCACAATTTTCTGGCTGATTTTATCACCATTCGCCGCCGCGACAGCGCCGCCGAACCGCTGCTGGCACCGAATCAGGATGTGTATCTGCGCGAGAATATCCGCTCACGTCTGCTGGTTGCCGCACAGGCCATTCCTCGCCACCAGAATGAAGTGTACAAACAGTCGCTGGAAACGGCAGCAACCTGGGTTCGCGCCTACTTCGATACTACCGACCCCACAACGCAGGCCTTTTTAGATCAGCTCGATGCCTTAGGCCAGCAGTCGGTTTCACTGGATGTCCCAACGGAGCTACAAAGTCAGGCGCTGTTGGAAAAACTGATGCAAACGCGCGTTCGTAACCTACTGGCTCAGGCGCCAGCCACACAGCAAGGGGAATGAGCATGCTAAAAGTCTTATTGCTGTTCCTGATCCTGATCGCTGGCGTGGTGATCGGCCCGATCGTCGCGGGTCACCAAGGCTACGTCCTGATCCAAACGGATAACTATGACATTCAAACCAGCGTGACCGGTCTGGTCATCATGCTGGTACTGTTCTTCCTCGCCTTTTTGGCAGTGGAATGGGTGCTACGCCGGATCTTTCGTACCGGATCCCGCACGCGCGGCTGGTTCCTTGGCCGCAAACGCACTCGTGCCAGAAAACAGACCAAAGCCGCGCTTCTCAAGCTGGCCGAGGGGGATTATTTACAGGTAGAGAAGCTGCTGACGCGCAATGCCGACCATGCCGAGCAGCCCGTGGTTAACTACCTGCTGGCAGCCGAAGCCGCTCAGCAGCGCGGCGACGAATTCCGCACCAAGCAATATCTGGAGCGTGCCGCCGAGGTTGCAGATACCGATCAGCTTCCGGTGGATATTACGCGCGTGCGTATTCAGCTAGCGCGTAATGAAGATCATGCCGCACGTCACGGCGTCGACAAACTGCTGGAGGTCGCGCCCCGCCACCCTGAGGTGCTGCGTTTAGCGGAGCAGGCTTTCCTGCGTACTCACGCCTATAGCGCGCTGCTGGATATTCTGCCTGCGATGCGCAAGATCAACCTGTACCCTGAAGAACGTTTGCTGGATCTGCAACAGCAGGCCTATATCGGTCTGATGAATCAGGCAATGGCGGATGGCGGCAGCGAAGGGCTGAAATCATGGTGGAATAATCAGAGTCGCAAAGTACGCCATGAAATCCCGCTTCAGGTCGCGATGGCTGAGCATCTGATCGAGTGTGACGATCATGATACCGCTCAGAAGATCATTCTCGACGGTCTCAAGCGCCAGTATGACGAACGCTTGATCCTACTAATGCCACGCCTCAAAGCCGGAAACCCAGAACAGCTGGAAAAAGTGCTGCACCAGTACATCAAGCAACAGGGGGTAACGCCGCTGTTGAGCAGCACGTTAGGCCAATTGCTGATGAAACACGGCGAATGGCAGCAGGCCAGCGATGCTTTCCGCACCGCGCTGGAGCTCCGCCCAGACGCGTATGATTATGCCTGGCGCGCCGACGCACTCGATCGGTTGCGTCTGCCGGATGAAGCGGCGCAAATGCGGCGCGAAGGGCTACTGCTCACGCTACAGCAGCCTGCCGACTAACCGTTTCATAAGGCTCCTTTTGGAGCCTTATTCTTTTGTGTGACCCGTCCTACATAGCGCGACACAAGGTCGTTACCGAACATTTTCCTCAGACGAAAAAAAACGCTTACCGATAAACGGTAAGCGTTGAAAATATCAGGTCTGTCAGACAACAGAATGGTGCCTCACTCAACGTTATGTCCGGAAGGCCCGATGGAGATTTGCATCTTCATCTGGAGTTGGACGATAGGCACCTCAAATTGGCTCTGCGTCATTCCCAGGATTATGAAGCCGAAGCAAACATAGAAGGTGGAATGAGCATCTACCTGCTTATTTAAGCATAAATTATGCCAACATGCATTATTTTATTATCAAAGCTTCATAAAATTGAGGTAAACATCTAATAATAAATACTATTTTTATTTACCCGCTGTGAGAGAAGCTAAGACACGATGGGCGACAAAAACGAGATCGCGCTCACAAAACCTGTCGCCATTCAGAGACGATTTTGTCAGGTAAAATATTAACCATTAACAATCAATGAGTTAAATGTCTCTTTTTTGCGACAGCAGAACCCCCAGAGTGTCGTGTTTTTCCGACAGTCCTATAAAAGCTGCTGATTCAATTTAAAAAAAGGGAAATATCCGCGCCGGGAAACCGACGCGGATAGGGTTGACTTAATGAGAGGAGATTAGCGGGAGGACAACTGCTCTAAGCTCTGCTTCGCCACCTGATAAAGATAGTGCGCAGTCGGGAACAGCGCGCTGTCATCAACGCGGAATTTTGGGTGGTGCAGCGCATACGGTCCGCCGGAACCAACCATCATGAACGTACCCGGTAATTTTTGTTGATAGAATGCGAAATCTTCACCAATCGGGCTGGCTTCCACGCGGCGCGCTTCAAACCCTTCGTCACTCGCCACATTCAGCGCAAACTCAACCCACTCTGGCGTGTTGATCACCGATGGCGGCCCTGCATGCCACAGGAACTCAATTTCCGCACCAAAGGTGCTGGCGATACCTGCAACGATCTGACGGAAACGCTGTTCAATCAAATCACGCGCGTCCTGATTGAACGTTCTGACCGTGCCTTCAACGTAGGCCGTGTCTGGGATAACGTTCCAGGTGCTGCCGCTATGCACCTGAGTAATCGACACCACTGCATTGTTGTCGGACGATACCGTGCGGCTGATGATGGTCTGTACGGCAGAAATCAGCTGACCCAGAATGATAATCGGATCGTTGCCTTCATGCGGCTTCGCAGCGTGACAGCCTTTCGCTGCGATCTTGATCTCAAAGCGGTCAACGCCCGCCGTCAATGCACCGTCTTTCCCACCGATGACGCCAACAGGCAGCGTCGGATCGTTGTGAATGCCGAAAATGGCTACCGCATTGTCCAACGCGCCAACGGCGATGACTTCCGGTGCGCCCAGCCCAGTCTCTTCAGCGGCCTGAAACAAAATTCGCACGGTGCCTTTCAGTTCCGGCTCGATTTTCTTCAGCAGAATCGCCGCGCCAAGTGCAGCGGAAGAGTGAAAATCATGACCGCAGGCGTGCATCACCCCTTTGTTGAGCGACGTGAATTCTACACCAGACTCTTCTTCAATCGGCAGAGCATCGATATCAGAACGTACCACGACCAGTGGACCATCCTGTAAGCCGCCGACTTCAGCAACCAGACCGGTTTTCAGCGGTAGGTCGAGGATGCGAATCCCCTCTTTTTCCAATACTGCACGAATCTTCTTCGTGGTCTCAAACTCCTGATTCGACAACTCAGGATTGCGATGTAAATCGTGGCGAAATGCCTGAATAAACTGAGCCAGAGGCTCGTGCTGGGGTGCGGTTTGCATCAATTCTTACTCCACATTATCGTGCCCTATCTGGCAGGGCAGGCTTGTTCAGGCGTGCAGGTGTGTCTACGTATGCGTTAAATATCGTACTCAAGCGGCTCAGGCAGCTTGGTCAACTGACGCAGGAAACGCTGGGTTTGCGGGTTATCCGAGAAGCTAATAACCTGCTCCGCCGGACCTTCCTCAACGATATGACCATCCGCCATGAAGATCACTCGGTCAGCCACTTCTTTCGCAAACTGCATTTCGTGGGTGACGATCACCATCGTGGTGTCGTTTTTCGCCAGCTTCTGAATCACCTGAAGCACTTCGTGTACCCTTTCCGGGTCAAGTGCCGAGGTCGGTTCATCAAACAAAATCGCCTTCGGATCAACCGCCAGCGCACGTGCAATACTCACGCGCTGCTGCTGCCCGCCGGATAGCGTCACCGGATACTGTGCCGCCTGCGGCAGCAGACCAACCTGCTCCAGCAGTGCCAGACCGATTTCGTCCGCCTGCTTCTTCGGCATTTTTTTCACGACAATCAGCGCTTCCGTCACATTTTCCAGCGCCGTCTTGTTCTTAAACAGGTTGTAACTCTGGAATACCATCGCCGTCTGACGACGCAGCGCATAGGCCTCTTTAGAGGAATAACGACGCGTATCCAGCGTTTGGTCGCCAATTTCAATCGTGCCCGACTCTGGCGTTTCCAACAGGTTCAGACAGCGCAACAGCGTGGATTTACCCGAACCGGATGGGCCGATAATCGCCACGACTTCTCCCTTCGCGATATCCAGACTAATGTTGTCCAACACCACCTGATCGCCAAAGCGTTTAGAAAGATTCTTTACACTGATCATGTCAGCCCCTTATCGCTGTAGCGAGTGATTCAGTTTCTTCTCAAGCTGTTTTTGCAGCCAGGCGTAAACCACAATCACCATCCAGTAAATCAGACCCACAACCAGGAAGGTCTCAAAGAAACGCAGAGATTCAGCGGCAATCATCTTGCCTTCCGCGAACAGTTCGGAGACGCCCAGCGCAAAGGCCACAGAGGTATCTTTAATCAGGGAAATGAAGGTGTTCCCCGTCGCGGGCAGCGCATTCAACATGGCCTGAGGCAACACGATGCGGCGATAGACCTGTGCTTTGCTCATACCAATGGATAAGCCTGCTTCCGTCTGGCCAAAATCCACCGAGGCCAAGCCCGCACGGAAAATCTCAGCCATATAGGCGGACGTTTTCAGGCTAAAGCCAATAATCGCGGCCGTCATCGCATCCAGATTGGATAAGCCGGGAAATAGCTGCGGCAGGCCGAAGTAGATGATAAACAGCTGAACCAGCGACGGAATGCCGCGAAACAGCGAGATATACAGTTCGACGATTTTTACTACCACGACAATCTTGCTTTCACGGACTAACGCCAGGATAAGGCCGAGAACCATAGCAAAAAACATCGAAACCACGGCGAGGAACAGCGTGGTTGGCAAATACATTAATACCTGGGGAAAGACCTTTAACAGGTAGGCAAGATCGATATTCATGAGTAATACCATTAATGCATCCACCGGCCATATTGCGCCGGTGGAACAGGGTTATGACTATTTGCTATATAACGAACATCTGGCTACATAACAAGCCATCTGGCGACATAACGAATCATCAGGTTACGTAATGACTCGGCCAAGATGACAGTGTGAGGTTATTTAGCCGGTGATACCGTGATGTCTTCACCAAAATATTTTTCGGAGATCGCTTTCAGGCGTCCATCTTCACGCATTTTCGTTAACTCTGCATCGAACTGCTTACGCAGCGCATCGCCTTTCTCGTCCTTATGGAACGGGAAGCTCACTTCTTCAATCACCAGCGGCTCGCCAACCAGTTTGAACGGCAGGTTACGCTTATTGATTTCTGCCAACAGAATCGGACGTGAATTCACGTAGCCTTCAACGCGCTTAGACAACGCATCGTTCATCGCGCCATCGCGTGTTTCATAGGTGCGAATATTCACGCTGCCGTCGGCAAACGCTTTTTTCAGGTTGTTGACGTGGTTCGAACCCAGAACCCCGGCAACCGTCTTCCCTTTCAGGTCAGCCAGTGTATTAATGTCCGTGTTGTCTTTGTGCGTCACAATCTGGCTGCCGTAGAAGCTATACGGTTGAGCGAAATTGTATTTTTCCTGACGCGCTGGAGTAATCGCTACCACGTTCGCCACGGTATCCAACTTGTTCGCTTCCAACTGCCCCATCAGGCCACTGAAATCTGCGGTGACCCACTCAACTTTGTAGTTAAGATCTTTCGCGATGGCTTCCGTGACTTCAACGTCAAACCCGACCAGCTTGTTATCCTGCTTGAAGCCACTTGGATAACTTTGGCCTGTTGAACCCACTTTCAATACTTTTTCCTGCTCAGAGCCGCTCTTCCCAGAATCACAGCCAGCAACAAGAAAGGCGGTCGTCAGCGCCAGAACAGACAACGTTACTTTTTTCATCATTTTACTGCCTCTCTTTTTGATTTTTTATCTTTCCACTGGTCATACAATTGGTTATCAAGGATTTTTTCCATCCAGATTGTCAGGTGTCCTTTTCCCAGATTCGTCTGCCCGACTTCCTTGAAACCATAATTTCTGTACATCTCAATCAGCCACGGGTGGTTTTGCGCGGTGCCAAGCGACACGGCAGGCGCTTTGAGCTGGTTAATCAGAATTTCTTCCTCCAACCAGCTCATCATTTGCTTACCCAGTCCCTGTTTTTTATAGCCAGGGTGCGTTGCAAACCAGCCCAGATGAGGTAGACCGAACGGGCCCGGCTCAGGCCCCCACGGATAGCGGATGGTAAATGACGACACCATCTCACCGTCTTTTTCCATCACATAAACGCCGTGTGAGGCAATATGCGTACGCACCATGTCGATATCTGCATGGGCGGCGGAAAAATTGATGCCTAACTGGCGAATCGGCTCAAATGCGGCCAGCGCCAGCGCCAGAAAAGTTTCATCATCCGCAAGCGTGGCCTGACGAAATACGATACTCATGGTGTCACCTTATGCTGGCAGCAGGCCGGAGTTATCTGCATAGCGAATCACGTCATCAACCTTCTGCGGCGCACTGCCAACGTAGTTAGCCGGATTCAGCCATTCGTCCAGATCGGCGGCGGTCACCTGTTCAGATAGCACTGGATGAGCCAGCAGTACCGATTTAAAGGACTGATTCTGCTCGAATGCCTGCATTGAGCATTCGTAAACCAGATGGTGAGCAGTCTGCTTGCCGAGACGTTTACCAATCTCGAACATCACTTTCTCAGACAGCAGCAGGCCATTTTGCAGATCGAGGTTCGCCAGCATCTGCTTCTCGTTGACGGACATACCACGCAGGATGCCAAGCGCATTCTGAAGCTGAGCGGACAGATAGATATTGATTTCTGGCAGCGCAATCCACTCCGCACGCCAGCTCATCGCATCACGCTCATGCTCAACTTTCATCGACTCATGAATCAGTGCAGCGCTCTTAAACAGCGGAGCCGTCAGGCTCGCAAGCCCTTCCAGTGCAGCTGGATTACGTTTATGCGGCATCGTGGTAGAACCGATTTTCCCTTCAGAGAACGGTTCTTCGATTTCGTTAATCTCGGTGCGCATCAGGTTGTACAGCTCATTACCGATTTTGCCCAGCGTACCGCTGATCAGAACCGTAACAGAAGCATATTCGGAGAAACGATCGCGGGCAGACTGCCAGCCGATATTCGGCGTATTCAGCCCCAGCTTATCCAGCGTCAGACGCTCGATTTCCGGCCCTTGTTCGCCAAAAGAAGCATAGGTACAGATGGCACCGTTGATGTTGCCGACTAAAACACGTTCTTTGATTTCAGCCAGACGTTCGAGGTGGCGGATGAATTCATCCAGCCAGACGGCCAGTTTGAAGCCAAACGTGGTGGGCAACGCCTGCATACCGTGGGTACGACCGGCCATCAGCGTATGCTGGTGTTTCTTTGCCAGACGTTTCAGTTCAACGGCCAGCAGTTGTGTATCTCTGACGACAATATCAAAAGATTGTTTCAGTTGTAACACCGTCGCGGTATCAACGATGTCCTGCGTAGTCACGCCGTAGTGAATAAACTCACCCGCCGCACCGCACTGTTTCTGAATCGCGGCAATCGTCGGCATCAGAGAGTGCTTCATGCGCGCGGCATCTTTTGCAATCTCTTCAACGTTAAGCGCGCTTGCGTCAGCGTTTTCTGCAATGGTTTTTGCCGCATCCAGCGGAATGACACCCAGTTCACCCTCGGCAAGTGCCAGGGCAACTTCAACTTCGACCTGTTTAGTCAGGCGGTTATGCTCGGACCAGACGCCGCGCATTTCAGGCGTGCCAAAATTATTCCCTATAAGAAGAAAATCAATAAGATGTGATGCCATAGTTAACTCGTTAGTGTTGGATTTATTAGGCGGGATTTATGTCGTCTTTTTAATTTTTAAAAATATAACATGCGGAAATTATGCGCTTTATACCTTTGGGATCTATCTTAGATCAAAAAGTTTGATTGCAAACTATGCATGTAGAAATGTTCGCTAACACTCTCTCCCAAGCAGAAAAGCCCATTCGTCACTTTCCTCTACCTACAATGAAACTCCTTATCCGTATGACCGCTGACGAAGGATTATCATGCTTTCCCACACGACATTACGTACTCCCCGTAGCTTATTGATTACCATGATCATTATTTCTTCATTCTCTACTCTGGCCCAGGCGCAGGATCGCTACCAGCTGGAAAAGGTCGTTGAAGTCAGCCGTCATGGCGTACGTCCTCCAACAGAATCCAACACCACGGCGCTGGAGTCCGGCACGGCACGAGAGTGGCCGCAGTGGGTCACACGCGAGGGTGAATTAACCGGACACGGCTATGCTGCCACCGTGCTAAAAGGCCGCTATGAGGCCGAGTATTACCGTCAACAGCATCTGTTCGCGTCAGGTTGTCCAACGGAACAACAAATTTATGTGCTCGCCAGCCCGTTACAACGCACCCGCGCAACTGCACAAGCCTATATGGATGGCATGTTTCCCGGCTGCGGCGTTATGACGCATGCCGTTGAGGATGAAAAACAGGATCCACTGTTCCACGGGGACAAAATGGGCATTGGCACGCTTGACTCAGAACGGGCAAAGGCTGCGGTGCTGAAAGCCATGGGTGGTGATTTGAATATCGCCTATGAGCGTCTTAAGCCCAGTATCGAGCTATTGAAGCAGGTCGTATGCGAAACGGATAAGCCGTGCCCGGTGTTTGATAAACCGTGGGCGATAAAACAGGATAAAGACGGTTCGACTTCCATCAGCGGCCTGAATACGCTGGCGAATATGAGCGAGGTTTTCCTGCTGGAATACAGCGAGAATCTGCCGCAGGCGCAGGTCGCTTTTGGTCACGTCAGCAACGCACAGGATCTCATCCCATTGATGGCGCCGATGACGGCTAAATACGACTTCACCAATGATGTTCCCTATATCGCACAGCGCGGCGGTTCGCTATTCATGCAGCAAATCGCCCAGGCTCTGGCACAGGGGACGCAGGAAGCGCAGGACACCGCACAAGGGGAGCCGCCGTCAGCCCCTTACTTGCTGTATGTCGCTCACGACACCAACATCGCCTATCTGCGCACGCTGTTGCAGTTTCATTGGCAGCTACCCGGTGACACTGCCGATAACATTCCGCCCGCGGGAAGTCTGGTATTCGAACGCTGGCGCGATACCACCACTCAGCAGCGTTTTTTGCGTATCTATTTCCAGACACAATCGCTGGATCAGACCCGTTCACTGACGTCGCTTGACGATCGGCAGCCGTTACTGAAAGAAGAATTGACCTCTCAGGGCTGCCAGCAGACGGAAAAAGGCACGCTGTGTCCTTTTGGTACCACACTGAAATCAATGCGAGAAAGTATCGATAGCAGCGCGCTGGCACCTGTGCATTACGCGCTGTAACGCACGATATCGCAGGGAACAACAACGTCTTGTCGGGTTAATGAATTCGGCAAGGCTTTCGCCAGAGTAGGCAAATTGCAGGCGAAAAAAAAGCACATCTTTTGATGTGCTTTTCTTTTTAATTGGTCGGCGAGAGAGGATTCGAACCTCCGACCCACTGGTCCCAAACCAGTTGCGCTACCAAGCTGCGCTACTCGCCGAATGTACTGCATTTTTTGAACATCACTGATGTTCTTGTTTGTGTGGTGCGAAGAGAGGGACTTGAACCCTCACGTCCGTAAGAACACTAACACCTGAAGCTAGCGCGTCTACCAATTCCGCCACCTTCGCATAACTCACAAACTGTCAATCAACTAACTATATATGCAAAATCTGGGGTGGCTAATGGGACTCGAACCCACGACAACTGGAATCACAATCCAGGGCTCTACCAACTGAGCTATAGCCACCATCACCACACTTTACATCAACTACTTATTACGCGGTACTTCCTTTTTACGGGATACTTTCTTTAGGAAGAAAAGTGTACCACCGCAGCTCTTGCACACAACATACTTCATATAAAATATAATGGTGCGCCCGACAGGATTCGAACCTGAGACCTCTGCCTCCGGAGGGCAGCGCTCTATCCAGCTGAGCTACGGGCGCTTAGCGCCGTTGCGGGGCGGGATATTACGGGCTTAGCGACTGGCTGTCTAGTGCTTTTTTATCGAAATGATGCGTTTGATTAGGATTTGCTCATTCAAAGCTAAATAACACACAGTTCCGCCCTTCCCGCCCCCAAATACTACGACTTACTCCCTGTCAGCGACGTTTTTTTACCCAGTCCCAGCGCGAAATAACACAGGCTGACCACGGCTAAAAAGCCGATACCGACCAGTAAAGGCATCCGCGTATCGATATTAAAGAAGTTACAGGCGACCGCTGTAGTGGTAGGCGACATATTTCAACAGCTTAAACTGCCGAAAAATACGGCTCGGCTGGGACAGCAAACGATACAGCCATTCCAGTCCTAAGTTTTGCCACACGAGCGGGGCACGCTTCACATGCCCGGTAAAGACGTCATACGTTCCGCCCACGCCCATATACAGCGCATCGGGGTAGTGGTGACGACAGTCGCGCATCAGGATTTCCTGTCGTGGCGACCCCATCGCGACGGTAACAATTTGCGCACCGCTGGCGCGGATACGTTCGAACAGGGCATCGCGCTGCTCTGGCGCAAAATAGCCATCCTGACTGCCGACAATATTCACGTTCCACTGCGCCCGCAGTTTCGCTTCCGTTTGTGCTAACACATCAGGTTTGCCGCCCACCAGAAAAACCGGCGTTCCCTCCTTGCCCGCTCGTGCCATTAGCGCTTCCCACAGATCGGCGCCTGCAATCCGCGTGACGTCAGCCTGCGGGTATTTGCGCCGAATGGAGCGCACGATGCTGATGCCGTCCGCATACTTGTACTCTGCGCGATCGAGCAGCGCACGCAGCGCCACGTCTTTTTCCGCCGTCAGCACTTTCTCAGCATTAATCGCGACGAGCGTGCCTGTTTCAACCCGCTCGCCCGTAAACAGGTAATCAACAAACTGCGCCATATTGCGAAAGCCGTGAATGGGCAAACCACGAATGGTATACAGAGGAATGGTCTCTGTGGTTTTTAACGCTGTCATACCTGCTCCTTTATCACAGGATCCACGGTGTTGGGTGTCGGCGCGATCGGCGTGGCTCGCATACGCATCAGACGCTGCCGGATGAGTCCGGCGCTTTCCAGCAGCCAATAGAGCAGTTTGGCAACCAACAGACACAGACCAAATACCAGACAGAAAAACACCACACGTGAAACAAAAGAATCGACGCCTTCACGCGTCAGCACAATAATATTGAACACCGCCCCGAAGCAGAACGCCTGTAAAATAGCGGCCTTATAGCGATTGCTGTCGTTCTTCCCTAACTCGTACACCCAGTCGAACCACTTGATAACCAGCCCTACCGCAATCGCGCCAAGTGGGATAAACAGCACCCCGCCCATCACCACCAGCGAACCCAACAGCGTGGGGGAAATTGCCAGCCCAGAGCGGTTATTCAACACTTCCCAGGTAAAATAGTTCGCACTGTTTAACACCAAATTAGGGCGGTCCGGCCATAGCCAGGAGGGAATAAAGACGTAGAAATCACGGGCAATCGGTGCCAGCCCCTGGAATTCAATCTTGTCGTAGTTCTGCCACAGCAGCGCCAGATTTTCCCAAGGCGAGAAGGTGTCACGGGTTAAATAGAGGAACGTATAAAAGGCGTAATCACCGCTGACGTCCAATCCATAGCGCTTCAGCGCCAGCCAGAACATCCCGACAATCCCGAACGCACCAGCCGCAACCAGCATCCAGAGCGTAATCCAGCCGCGCACAATGCCAATAAACAGAAATAGAGCGAAGGCGATAATCACATTCGCACGCGTTCCGCCAACAATCACATACGTCAGCATCCCAAACGCGACCGTTCCGATGAGGAACATTATCCACGCACGTTGCGTCTGACGCAGGAAATACACCACCAGCATTGCCGGAATGAAGAAGTAGAAAAAGCGTTTCAACGCCACGCCGGATACATCGCTAGAGAATATCTGGCTGTAAGAACGCAGCTTAAACAACAAAAAGCCATTGTTGAGGAAGAAAATACCGACGGTGGCAACGGCAATCAGCGCCAACAGCAGCCAGGTCAGATTGGCTTCAACCCGGTTCACCGTCAGAAGTGGCGCACGTGGCGCGGAGGTTTTCTGACGTAGCCGCGTCTTATAGCTGACGTAATAGATCGCATAGAACGCCGTCGCAGACAGCATCGCCTGAAGCAGGAACTGCACGGGAACCACTTCAACGCCAAACCGGAACACCAGCACGCAGGTAAACGGAAAACCAAAATAGAACGTCAACAAATAGAGCAGGGAAAACAGCACGTTAAAATTAAAACGCACCCGCCGGAACTCCATCCAGGTCAGGCTCAGGATAAAGATGACTGAAATCAGGTAGACGACAAACAGCCCACCAAATTGCCCCAGCGTCATGTTGGTTCTCCCGTCGCCAACGCCAGCGCATCGCGCCAGCCTTGCAGATAATTAGGATTAAAGAACGCAATCTGTTGCTTATCGACTGACGCCAGTTGGCGCTGCGCTTCACGCACCAGCGCTTCATCCAATTCGTCACCGTAAAACAGTACGGGCAGCCCTTGTTCCGTCAGATCCTGCCAGAACGGATTTTGTCGGCTGATCACGAACGGCACACCAAACTGAATCAGCAGGCATAACGTCCCGATTCCCTGCTGGCGATCGAAAATAAAATAGCCCAAATCGCAGGTGCGCAACATGTTGAGATAATCATCAAACGCCAGTTGGTCTTTCAGCAGTTGGAAATTTTTCACGCCGAACAGCGCCAAACCGTCCTTTTCCACCTGCGCGATGTAGGATTCGTTATTCGCGGGATAGCCCATCGGTACAACGACCCGCACGTTTTTACCGAACTGCTTGTGAATCGCCCGCAGCGCTTCCTGATGGCGATTCGTGCGATCGCCAGAATTGCCGACCAGAATCGTCATCGGCCCTGCCAGCGGTTTATCCACCTGCATACCCGTGAGCGCCGGATCCATTCGCGTTGGGAAGTACAGCAATGACGTCGGCACGCGAGGTGAGCGCTGCTGATACCACGCCAGATCGCCACGCGTGGCAAACACGTGTCCGACACGCTTTTGCGCCATACGCCGCAGCAGATAAAACAGGCGATATTTCAGGCTGCTCGCCTCTTCATACAAATCCGCGCCCCAGACGTGCCAGTAAACCTGCTCGGATTTGATTTTTCCGCTCAGCAACGCCAGCCACAGCATGGGATTAAATTGCCCATGCAGGAAAAAGCGCATCTTGCGGTTCGCTTTGGCTCTGGCAATGACTGCCTCAGCCAGCGTTTTCTTATCCACGCAGGTTTCGATACGCAGCGCGGGGAAATCAGCCGATGAAATGCCGTCGCGGGACGCCACGATAAAATGCCGAATCTGCTGCTCGGGGAGTTCCGTCGCCAGTACGTCGTTAAAAAAACGTAAAACGGTCTGGTTATGATGCGGGATGTCAGATCCCAATACATGAATCAGTGTCGTCATGCTCGCCTACGGTAAATAATGAATACGCAACAACAAAGCAAAAAATAGACCAGGTAGGTTGCCATATAGGCCTGTGCCGCACCTTGTGCGCCATAAAGCGGAATCAGCCAGTGGGAAAAACCGGTCAGCAGGAGAAACTGGCTCACTTCCGTGAGCAGATAAAAGCGCAATGCCGCTTTCGCAATGACCAGATAGCCAAAGACGTAAGCGCCCACTTTCATTACATCGCCTACCAATTGCCAAACGAAGAGATCTCGCATTGCCGTGAACTCGCTGGAGAACAGCAGCCAGATGGCAAAATCTCGCAGCAGCCACACACAAAAGCTGACGCCTGCCACAACGGGCAGCACAAATTTCAGTGAGCGAACAATCTCCTGCGACAACGCAGCTTTATCCGTCAGACGCGAGAGTGTCGGCAACAAATACACGGTAAAGGAGGCGGTAATAAATTGCAGGTAAGCATCGGAAATACTGCTGACGCCCTGCCAAATACCCACTTCGTCCCAGCTGTAGTGTGCCGCCAGCAGGTTACGCATCATGATGTACGCAACGGGTAGCGTCACCGCCGTCATTAACGCCATCAGCGTAAATTTGCCCAACTGCCCGGCAATTGCGCGATCCCACGCTGGTTTTAGCGATATCAGCGACAGCGGAGTGCGCCGATATAGCATGATACCTGCTGGAATCACCAGCAGCGCGGGCACCAGCGCCAGCCCTGCCAGTGCGCCAACATAGCCGCCCAGTTGCAGGCAGAGCCAAAAGGCCGCCAGCCCGATCAGGCTGCCGCCGATCACAGCTAGCGCATTGCCTATCGCATCCCGATAGCCCTTGAGAATCGCCAGAAACAGGTTGGCATAGGCGATACCCATTTGGATAAATGCCAGCGCACGCACCACATCACGATAGTCATCATGCCCAAACAGCAGATTGGCGAGAGGCGTTGCTGCGGAAAGAAAAAGAATCGCCAACAGCGTGGAGAACCCCAGCACCAGCGTAACTGACGTACCGAGCAGCGGCCTGAGCCGTTCCGGCTGTTGCTGGTACTCCGCCACGTATTTGGTGACGCCGTTGAAGATCCCTGCGCCAGCTAATACGCCCAACACCGTAATCAACTGGCGGAAATTCCCTGCCATCCCCACGCCGCTGGGGCCAAAGGCAACCGCCAACAGTTTGACGACAACCAGCCCCGCGCCGATTTTTATCAGCGTGGATCCTGCCGTCCATATCGATGCTTTCGCCAACGACATATCAGGAGAAGAAGCTCAGAATGGTATTGATCACCGTCCGCTGATTGACGTCTGACAGGTTGTAGAACAGCGGTAAACGCACCAGCCGCTCGCTTTCCTGCGTGGTGTAGCGGTCTTCACCGGAGAAACAACCGAAGTTCAGACCGGCCGGGCAACTGTGCAGCGGGATATAATGAAAGACCGTCATGATTTCGGCTTCTTTCATGTAATTGATAAACGCACTGCGGTCGTCTTGATCGCGCAGTTTGATATAAAACATGTGCGCGTTGTGAATTCCATTGGCAGGCACGGTCGGCAGGGTAATACGCCCGGCATCGGCCAGCGATTTGAATGCCGCGTAGTAGTTCTGCCACAGTTTCAGACGGCGTTCGTTGATCGGCCGCGCCGCTTCCAGCTGTGCCCAGAGGTAGGCAGCCTGAATATCTGCCATCAGGTAGCTTGAACCAATATCCCGCCAGGTGTATTTATCCACCTGCCCACGGAAGAACTGGCTGCGGTTGGTGCCTTTTTCACGGATGATTTCCGCACGCTCCACCAGCCTTGCGTCATTAATCAACGTGGCTCCGCCCTCGCCGCCCGAGGTGTAGTTCTTGGTTTCGTGAAAGCTGAAGCAGCCGATGTGGCCGATAGAGCCCAGAACGCGGCCTTTGTAGCTCGACATCACGCCCTGCGCGGCATCTTCCACGACATATAAATCGTATTTCTTCGCCAGTGCCATAATCGCGTCCATCTCGCAAGCTACACCTGCGTAGTGAACTGGCACGATAATGCGCGTCTTTTCCGTAATGGCCGCTTCGATCTTCGTCTCATCAATGTTCATGGTATCCGGGCGGATATCGACAAACACGATCTTCGCACCGCGCAGCACAAAGGCGTTAGCGGTAGACACGAAGGTATAGCTCGGCATGATCACTTCATCGCCGGGCTTCACGTCCAGCAGGATAGCGGCCATCTCCAACGAAGCGGTGCAGGAAGGCGTGAGCAGGACTTTTTTGCTACCGGAATAATGTTCCAGCCACTGCTGACAGCGACGGGTAAACCCACCATCGCCGCACAATTTACCGCTGCTCATGGCAGCCTGCATATAATCTAGTTCTGTACCCACAACTGGTGGCGCATTAAATGGAATCATGTGATCACCTGTATAACCAATACGCCGTGCTCTCAATCGTGGCACCACGGCGAAGATAAAGACGAAGCGCCGCCACGTTGCTAACCTGTGTCGCGACCCGAAGACATATCAACTCTTGTTGTCGGCACCACGCTTCCGCCAGCGCCATCAGCTGTGAACCGATGCCACGTACCGTAACGCCCGGCCAAACGCCCAGTAGACCGATACGGGCATCCGAGTCATTCACTCTGCGCAGCGTGACCCACCCTTGTGGATTGCCCGCGGCATCTTCCACCAGCAAACAACAGTGGTCGAACGTACCGCGTACGGCATTCTCAATCCACTGCGCATAGAAACGCCCGCTATCCTCCGGTTGATACCAAGGAGAACGAAAACGGCTCAGCGCAAAAACACGTGACGCCGCGTCCCTTAGTGCAGGGATATCGTCGGGTGTAGCTTCCCGCCAGCGCGGTGGCGGCGTAACAACCGTCGTCCGTTGGAGCGGCAGACTGAGATCGACCTCGCCTTCAACCAATCGAAACCCAAGATCGGCAAGCGCATCTGCCAGCACCAGGTTGTCCGCTGCGATTTTAGCCTGCGTCGGCGTAAATGCGTTCAGCGCATCGAGCGTCAACGCAGGCGCAGAAGGCGAAAAATTCAGCTTACCGCTGTCAATCTGGAAGAATTCGTTCTCCCAGCCCAGCGGTTCAACCGTAGCGCGAACCTCTCCCTTTCCCATTGATATCGGATGGGTCATCGTTTCGCTCCTCTCTTTTCCGCCCTCAGACGCAGGTTTAATCGTTCAGCCCTAAACGTTCGCCGGCATAAGAACCATCCTGCACGCTGCGCCACCATTTTTCGTTATTCAGATACCAACTGACGGTTTTTCTCATGCCCGTCTCAAACGTTTCTTCTGGACGCCAGCCCAACTCACGTTCAATTTTCCCGGCATCGATCGCGTAACGCATGTCGTGGCCTGGTCGGTCTTTCACGTAGGTGATGAGATCGCGGTAATGTTCCACACCAGCGGGCTTATTCGGTGCCAGCTCTTCCAGCAGCGCGCAAATGGTCTGCACGACTTCAATGTTTTTGCGCTCGTTGTGACCACCGATGTTATATGTCTCGCCGATTTCGCCTTCCGTCACCACTTTGTACAGTGCGCGAGCGTGGTCTTCGACAAACAGCCAGTCACGGATTTGCGCGCCGTCACCGTAAACCGGTAAAGGTTTGCCCGCGACCGCATTCAGGATCACCAGCGGAATCAGCTTCTCTGGGAAATGGTAAGGACCGTAGTTATTCGAGCAGTTGGTGATAACCGTCGGGAACCCGTAGGTGCGCAGCCAGGCGCGAACAAGGTGGTCGCTGGAGGCTTTCGATGCGGAATAGGGGCTGCTTGGCGCATAAGGCGTGGTTTCTGTAAACAGATCGTCCGTCCCGTGCAGGTCACCAAACACTTCATCGGTAGAGATATGGTGAAAACGGAATGCGCGCTTGTCCGCATCAGCCAGGTTTTGCCAATAGTGACGTGCCGCTTCCAGCATCGTATAGGTGCCGACAATATTGGTTTCGATAAACGCCGCCGGGCCATCGATAGAGCGGTCGACGTGGCTTTCTGCCGCCAAATGCATCACCAGCGCGGGCTGGTAAGCGGTAAAGACACGGTCCAATTCAGCACGATCGCAAATATCAACCTGCTCGAAGGCGAAGCGTGAGCTATCAGCAACGGGGGCCAGAGAAGACAGGTTCCCTGCATAGGTCAGCTTATCGACAACGACGACGCTGTCCTGCGTTTCCGTCAGAATGTATCTGACCAACGCTGAACCAATAAACCCTGCTCCGCCGGTAATTAAAATACGTTTCAACGCCATACTCCTTTGGTATCAATAACCCACTGCTGTTTCACATCTTCTGGGTTAATCGCTTTAAACTGACGGTGGTCGACCAGCATGACCAGCACATCGGCTTCTTTTAATGCACTGCTGGTATCGACCAGTTTCACCTGTCCGGCCAACACGGACGGCAGGTGTTTGACATTTGGTTCGACGGCTAACGTCACGCCGGTATTCCACTGTGCAATCATGGACGTAATCCCTACTGCGGGGCTTTCGCGCAGATCGTCAATGTCGGGCTTGAACGCCAACCCAAAGCAGGCCACCGTGACCTCGCTGGCGCGTTTATCCGTTTGTGCCAGGTAATCCGCCACGGCCGCTTTGACGCGATCCACCACCCAGAGCGGCTTGCCATCGTTCACCAGTCTGGCGGTATGAATCAACCGGGCCTGCTGCGGATTCTGCGCCACGATAAACCAGGGGTCGACCGCAATACAGTGCCCACCGACGCCAGGGCCGGGTTGCAGGATATTGACGCGGGGATGACGGTTTGCCAATCGGATAAGTTCCCATACGTTAATGTTTTGTTCGGCACAAATCAGCGAGAGCTCATTGGCGAAAGCAATATTGACGTCGCGGAAGCTGTTTTCCGTCAGCTTGCACATTTCGGCGGTGCGGGAGTTAGTAACCACACACTCACCTTCGAGGAAGATTTTGTACAGTTCGCTCGCGCGAGCAGAGCATACCGGGGTCATGCCGCCAATGACGCGATCGTTTTTAATCAGTTCGACCACGACCTGCCCTGGCAGAACGCGTTCAGGACAATAGGCTATGTTGATATCCGCCGTTTCCCCAACCTGCTGCGGAAACGTCAAGTCCGCTCGCGCCTCGGCCAACCACTCGGCCATTTGCTCGGTTGCACCTACGGGGGATGTCGATTCCAGAATCACCAGATCGCCTTTCTTCAGAACAGGCGCGATGGATGCCGCAGCCGCCTGAACGTAGGCCAGATCGGGTTCGTGATCGCCTTTGAATGGGGTAGGAACGGCGATCAGGAAAGCGTCGGCTGGCACAGGCTTTGTCAGCGCCTGAAGGTAACCATTTTCCACTGCCACTTTGACCAACGCATCCAGATCGGGCTCGACGATATGGATTTCGCCGCGATTAATGGTTTCGACCGCCAGTTTGTTCACATCGATACCGATGACTTTTTTCTGGCGCGACGCAAACGCCGCGGCGGTGGGTAAACCGATGTAGCCCAAACCGATTACGGAAATGGTAGTAAAGCTCATAGTGTCACCTGATAATTTTTATGTCGGGCCGTCGCAAGGCGACGTTCAATTTTCGAGCGTTGATGGATGCATTGAGCGGAGATAATGGATAGATCGTAAAGACGCTGTGAATACATCCCTGTACGCTCGGATTGCGCCATCCATGGCGCAAACGCTTTACTCTTCTATCCCATTATCTCCGTTTACACTCTGTCAATCAGCTATTCTCAGCCCAAAAATACACTTAGCGATTTTTTATGTCGGGCTATCCCTGCCCGACCCCCTTCGGATCGTCGCAAGCGACGTTTAAAATCGCTCCTGGCGATTTTTTAAAGCATCAACGATGCGTTGACAGGCTTGTCCATCGCCATAAGGATTATGGGCGCGACTCATTGCCTGATACGCTTCTTCATCCGTCAACAGCGTAGATACCGCATCGACAATGCTGGTTACTTCTGTCCCTACCAGCTTGACCGTACCGGCTTCCACCGCCTCCGGCCGCTCTGTCGTATCACGCATCACCAATACGGGCTTGCCTAACGACGGCGCTTCTTCCTGAATGCCGCCAGAGTCGGTCAAAATCATGTAAGAACGATTCATCAAATATACGAAAGGCAGATAGTCCTGCGGCGCAATCAGCATCACATTATCAATGCCGCTCAGGATGCGATTCACCGGTTCGCTGACGTTAGGATTCAAGTGAACCGGATACACAATTTGTACTTCAGGGTGTCGACGGGCAATGTCGGCCAGCGCGCTGCAAATGCGCTCGAAGCCGCCGCCAAAACTTTCGCGGCGGTGCCCGGTAACCAGAATCAGCTTCTTGTTATCGTCCAAAAAGGCATATTTTTCGTCAAGGCTGCAGCGTAACGCGGAATCCCCGAGAATACGATCGCGCACCCAGAACAGCGCATCAATCACCGTATTACCCGTCACAAAGATATGTCGGTCAGACAGATGCTCACGCAGTAAATTTTGGCGAGAATTTTCCGTTGGGGCGAAATGGTACATCGCCAAATGTCCGGTCAGTTTGCGGTTAGCCTCTTCCGGCCAGGGCGAGTACAGATTGCCAGTACGCAATCCCGCTTCTACATGGCCGACGGGGATACGCTGATAAAAAGCCGCCAGACTGGTTGCCAACGTCGTGGTGGTATCGCCGTGCACCAACACCAAATCCGGTTTGAACTCCGCCATAACGGGTTCAAGTCCTGATAAAATCCGGCAGGATATCTCACTGAGTCCCTGTCCCGGTCGCATAATATCCAGATCGTAATCCGGCGTAATATCGAACAAACGCAGCACCTGATCCAGCATCTCCCGGTGCTGGGCTGTTACGCAAATTCTCGATTCAAAGGCTCCATCCTGAGCCAGGGCATGAACCAGCGGTGCCATTTTTATGGCTTCCGGCCGGGTGCCGAAAACAGTCAATACTTTCACATTGAATCTCTTTAATCAGGTTAGACGCAGACGCTCGCTGAGCATCAGACGCGAATCAGCAAGCTGGTTAGCGCGGACGGCGAGCCAAGGCAACACCCGCGCCGACGAGCGCACCAATCGCACCCCACATCACCATCAGGAATGCCCGGCGTGGGCTATCACGCTTCACCGGCTCTTCCGGCGTACGCAAATAACGATACGTCTGGAAACTGGCCTCAAGCGTTGGGCCAACGTTCAGCGTCGCCAACATCGCGCGATTTTGATCGTAATCCAGTTCGTAGTGGGGGCCGCTGGTCTGCAATGTTTCCAGTCGGGCTTGAAGCATCGGCCTGCCAAGCAGGAACATTTCCGATGCGGGGATTTCGTCTGCCGGCGTATCCGTCTGGCTGCGGCTAATACCTTGCTGCTGGGCGATTTTCAACGCCAGCTCAACGCTGCGGACTTCGCGATCGTAAATCGCTTTTGCTACCGCTTCCTGACGCTTGATCTGCGACTTCATGAAGATAGTTCTGGCAGCCCAGGCACCCTTAATTTCTTCATTCAGGTGACTGGCTGCACGCTGGCTGGCAAAAGCCACATACTGACGAAGCAACGTGTTGGAATCTTTAGAGGTTTCTGCCACCAGTTTCACGGAATCATTGGTCTTTTTCCCGTCGTCTCGCGGCGTAAACTGAATGTTGTTAACCAATTCATCGAGCAGAGCCGCATCGGCTTTTTCATCGCCTTCCAGACGCTGCTTATAATAGTCGGTCTGCAACCAGAAATCGCGGCGGGTATCGTAAGCCGCTAATTGCATGATGAACTCGTCATAAGCATCGGCCGAAATAGACGGTTGTTCTGGCTGAGGCGCGGAAAAAGAACGGGCGTCGAGGTTACGCAGGAATTGCTGCTGCGAATAATACCCACCCAGCATATTGACCGTCGGCTTGTCGGTAATCGCTGTCGCGCTCCACTCCTGTTTAACAAGATAGGAATAACCCAGTGCCACAACGGCAAAAAGCAGACCGATTGCTATCGGCCACACCTTTCCACGCCACAACAGGCGAAATAAACCACGGATATCCAGTTCGTTATCAATCAACGCATTCCCGGTAGACAAGTTCTCTGATTTCATTACTTCCCCAAAATTATTTGGTCAGGATGACTGCTTTTGCTCATCAGAATGCCGCATACGGCGTTTGATTCGCTTGATAAAACGGGCGACCCGCCATGCTCGTTTCAGGCAGTAGCCATACAGCAGAAATGCAAGCAAGAATAATGCCAACATAAACCATTCGGGTATAAAAAAGAAATATTCTCCCAACACACCGACCGCGGCCAACAAGGCGGCAGCAAGCGTAATCAGCACAAACGCCTGACGGGAAGAGAAGCCAGCCCGCATCATTAAATGATGGATATGCTGTCGGTCAGGCGAGAACGGGCTCATCCCTTTACGCAAGCGCCGATACATGATGGCGATCATATCGATCAGCGGGATAGCGATGATCCACAGTGCCGTAACCGGATTAATCGGATGCTGCGGGCCTTGCGTTGTTTGAATCAGGAGCCAGATGGCCGTGAAGCCAATCATCGTGCTACCCGCATCGCCCATGAACACCTTGTAGCGAGGTCCAAACATGCCGAGGTTAAGCAGAATATAAGGCAACGTCGCCGCAATCATGGCGAAACACCACAATGCCAGATTCGTATGGCCGCTCAGGTACAGCAAAATCCCCATCGCCCCAAATGAGACGCTGGACAACCCGCCGAGCAATCCATCGATCCCGTCCACCATATTGAACGCATTAATTGCCGCCCAAACCGCAAACAGCGTGACCAGATAGCCAAACGGCCCCAGCCCCATCTGCCACGGACCGAAAATGAATCCCAGGTTATGTATCGTCAAGCCGGCGAAAGCCATCATCACCACGGCAACAAACGCCTGCACAACGGCACGAATTTTCACACTGATATCAAAACGATCGTCCAGCATGCCGATAAACACCAGCACACCCGCGCACAGCAGGTAAAGACGGAAGTTGGGAATATATTGATCGGTAATGAAGTAGGTAAAGCAGATACCCGCATACACGGAGATACCACCAACCAGAGGGACAAGACCCCGATGGCGTTTACGGTAATTGGGACGATCGACAAGCCCTATTTTACCCGCGATGCTGCGAGCAAAAAAAAGAAAGCCCAGAGAAAACAAGAAAATAAATAGTAATTCGGTACTCATAGTGAGTAAGTTCACCGTTAACAGCTGCGCTGTAGCTGTTCAGTATAGACTCGGTTTACGCCTTATATCCTATCGCCCACGTTGATCGCCAGTACAAATTGAGTGATAACCGAGACTTCCTGGTAGAAAGCCCCTTCACATCCGATCAATTAGGGGATAAAAAAACGCCACGACCCAGCGTGGCGTTCCCCGAGTTATCCGTAATGTACCCGTCATACTTCAAGCCGCATGTGCGTTGGCTTCCCTTACTCACCCCAGTCACTTACTGATGTAAGCTCCTGGGGATTCGTGCGCTTGCCGTCTTCCTGCAACTCGAATTATTTAGGGTATATATAGATGAACGCCCGGATTTATGAACGTTTCATCATATCGAAGAATTCATCGTTGGTTTTCGTCATCGCCAACTTGTTGATGAGGAATTCCATCGCGTCGATCTCACCCATTGGGTGGATGATCTTGCGTAGAATCCACATCTTCTGCAATTCTTCAGAGGTGGTAAGCAGTTCTTCTTTACGCGTACCGGAACGGTTGTAGTCAATCGCCGGGAACACGCGTTTTTCTGCGATTTTACGCGCAAGGTGCAGTTCCATATTACCTGTACCTTTAAATTCTTCGTAAATCACTTCGTCCATCTTAGAACCGGTATCAACCAACGCGGTGGCGATGATGGTCAGGCTACCGCCTTCCTCAACGTTACGCGCCGCACCGAAGAAACGCTTCGGACGATGCAGGGCGTTGGCATCCACACCACCGGTCAACACTTTGCCCGAAGCCGGAACCACGGTGTTGTAGGCACGCGCCAGACGGGTAATGGAGTCCAGCAGGATGATAACGTCTTTCTTATGCTCAACCAGACGCTTTGCCTTTTCGATCACCATTTCGGCAACCTGAACGTGACGGGAAGCTGGCTCGTCAAACGTTGACGCTACCACTTCACCTTTCACCAGACGCTGCATCTCGGTAACTTCTTCCGGACGTTCGTCAATCAGCAGCACCATCAGCACGCAGTCAGGATGGTTGTAAGCGATGCTCTGTGCGATGTTCTGCAGCAGCATGGTTTTACCCGCTTTTGGCGGTGCAACGATCAGACCACGTTGACCACGGCCGATCGGCGAAGCCAGATCCAGCACACGCGCCGTCAGATCTTCTGTCGAACCGTTACCCCGTTCCATACGCAGACGAGAGTTTGCGTGCAGCGGCGTTAAGTTTTCGAACAGGATCTTGTTGCGGGCGTTTTCAGGTTTGTCGTAGTTGACTTCGTTAACTTTCAGCAGCGCAAAGTAGCGTTCACCTTCTTTCGGCGGACGAATCTTGCCAGAAATGGTGTCACCAGTGCGGAGGTTAAAACGGCGGATTTGGCTGGGAGAAACGTAGATATCATCGGGGCCTGCGAGGTAGGAGCTGTCTGCGGAGCGGAGAAAGCCGAAGCCATCCTGCAATATCTCCAGCACACCATCGCCGAAAATATCCTCGCCGCTTTTGGCATGCTGTTTCAGAATAGCGAAGATAATATCCTGTTTGCGCATGCGGGCCTGGTTTTCCAGTCCCATATTTTCGCCAAGAGTAATTAACTCAGAAACTGGCGTATTCTTTAATTCGGTAAGATTCATAGTGGTGGGTTCTTTAACTCGGGGTAAATCTCGAACTATAACGTGAATGGTATGGCAGGATCATCCGTGCCTCTATAACAGCCTTCAACCACCGGATTCCTGTCTGGTTTCACACCTGAAGCGCATTACATCCGCGCAAAACAACATCCGCATAAACGATATCCGCATAAATCAACGGCAGGAGATCGAAGACACATAAAACCAATTATTGTAAAACTAGCAGACTGCCCAAATCGGATCACAAACGTGTTGTAAAACAATCGTCTTGTAGAACAATTACCTTGTAAAACAACGATTTTTTCGATTTCGACACAGAATAATGCTTTAGACTCTAACTTTCAGGCTTAAGCCTAAGGGCTTAAACATAGGCAAGTACGATATGCAGTGATGAAGAATCTAACACGCTTCCCGACGAGCGGCAAGCAGTCAATATGAGAATTACATATTGCCCAATTGCGCCCGCCGGCGACACCCTTTTTAGGGTATCAAGCTAATTACAGATTCGCCGTCAGGAACTCTTTCAGTTGCCCTTTCGACAGTGCGCCGACTTTCGTCGCAGCGACTTCGCCGTTTTTAAACAGCAGCAGAGTAGGAATGCCACGGATACCATATTTCGGCGCAGTAGCCGGATTTTCATCAATGTTCAGCTTGGTAACCGTCAGTTTACCTTCAAACTCTTCAGCAATTTCATCCAGAATAGGAGCGATCATTTTGCAAGGACCACACCACTCAGCCCAGAAATCAACCAAGATAGCGCCCTCAGCTTGCAATACTTTCGTGCCGAAGCTGTCATCAGTCAGGTGAATTATTTTATCGCTCATATTTTACTCCGCAGGATTATTTCTACCTTGTTGGTGTAGCATTAACCAACAACGGCTTGACTTTATTTCACCGGATACGCTTTCGTAAAGCAATAGTTAGCTGATATTCTACCACACTATGAGCAAAACACACTTAACTGAACAGAAGTTTTCCGACTTCGCCCTGCACCCGCAGGTTATTGAAGCTCTTGAAAGTAAAGGGTTTCATAACTGTACGCCTATTCAGGCGTTAGCTCTGCCATTGGCTCTGTCAGGGCGTGATGTTGCGGGTCAGGCGCAAACCGGTACCGGCAAGACGCTGGCTTTTCTCGCGTCTACTTTCCATTATCTGCTTTCACACCCTGCAAACGCAGAGCGTCAGACCAATCAGCCACGTGCCTTAATTATGGCACCAACCCGTGAACTGGCTGTCCAGATTCACTCTGATGCAGAAGCGCTGTCTCATGCAACTGGGCTAAAATTAGGTTTAGCCTACGGTGGCGACGGCTACGACAAACAGCTTAAAGTGCTGGAAAGCGGCGTTGATATTCTGATCGGCACCACCGGTCGTCTGATCGATTATGCCAAGCAGAACCACATCAATCTGGGCGCGATTCAGGTCGTCGTGCTGGACGAAGCAGATCGCATGTACGATCTCGGCTTCATCAAAGACATTCGCTGGCTATTCCGCCGCATGCCCGCAGCGGCACAGCGCCTGAACATGCTCTTTTCCGCTACGCTCTCCTACCGGGTGCGTGAACTCGCGTTTGAACAGATGAATAACGCCGAGTATGTGGAAGTGGAACCGGAACAGAAAACCGGCCACCGCATTAAAGAAGAACTGTTTTATCCATCCAACGAAGAAAAAATGCGCCTGCTCCAGACACTGCTGGAAGAAGAGTGGCCGGACCGCTGCATTATTTTTGCGAATACCAAGCATCGCTGTGAAGACATCTGGGGCCATCTGGCTGCCGATGGCCATCGCGTTGGGCTGCTGACGGGCGACGTCGCACAGAAAAAACGCCTGCGTATTCTGGAAGAATTTACCCAGGGTAATCTGGATATTCTGGTGGCAACGGACGTTGCAGCACGCGGTTTGCACATTCCTTCTGTAACCCACGTTTTTAACTACGATCTGCCGGATGACTGCGAAGACTACGTTCACCGTATTGGCCGTACGGGCCGTGCGGGACAAAGCGGATTCTCTATCAGTCTGGCCTGTGAAGAGTACGCGCTGAACCTTCCGGCTATCGAAACCTATATCGGTCACGGAATCCCAGTCAGCAAATACAACAGTGACGCGCTGATGAATGATTTACCTGCGCCGAAACGTTTAACACGTCCACCGCGTTCCAATAATGGCCCGCGCCGACATAATGCGCCACGCCGCAGCGGCAGCGGAGCGCCCCGTAATAACCGTAAACGAGCGGACTAACCGTCGATGCTGAGCTCTTCTTCACTTTACGCTGCCATCGATCTCGGCTCGAACAGCTTCCATATGCTGGTCACCCGGGAAACCGCAGGCAGCATTCAGACGCTGGCGAAAATAAAGCGTAAAGTCCGCCTTGCGGCAGGGCTGGATAAACAGAATCGGCTCTCGCAGGAAGCGATGCAGCGTGGCTGGCAGTGTCTACAACTGTTCTCCGAACGGTTGCAGGACATTCCGCAGGATCAGGTGCGCGTTGTCGCGACAGCCACCCTGCGACTGGCAACGAACGCTGACGAATTTCTGCAACGGGCTCAGGAAATTCTGGGCTTGCCGATTCAGGTTATCAGCGGTGAAGAAGAAGCACGCTTGATTTATCAAGGTGTGGCACATACGACAGGCGGCCCGGATGCGCGTCTGGTCGTGGATATTGGCGGTGGCAGTACCGAACTGGCAACGGGAATCGGCGCAAAAACGACTCAGTTGATCAGCCTTCCGATGGGATGCGTAACGTGGCTGGATCGCTATTTCAGTGACCGCAATCTGGAAGCCGGTAACTTTGAACGCGCTGAACAGGCGGCGCGTGAAATGTTGCGCCCTGTTGCGGCCTCTCTGCGTGAGCAGGGTTGGCAAATCTGCGTCGGCGCTTCCGGCACAGTCCAGGCGCTACAGGAAATTATGGTCGCGCAGGGAATGGATGAATACATTACTCTGCCGAAGCTCAGACAGCTTAAAGAGCATGCGATTCAATGCGATAAGCTGGAAGAATTGGAAATTGATGGCCTGACGCTGGAACGCGCGCTGGTTTTCCCCAGCGGATTAGCCATTCTGCTGGCGATCTTCCAGGAGCTCGACATCAAAACGATGACGCTGGCCGGAGGCGCGCTGCGTGAAGGACTGGTCTATGGCATGCTGAATCTGCCCGTCGACCAGGATATTCGTCACCGTACGTTAGCAACGCTGCAACGCCGTTATCTGCTGGATACCGAACAGGCTAAACGCGTTAGTGCATTGGCGGACAACTTTCTGCAACAGGTTGCCCGTGACTGGCAGTTAGATAGTCGATGTCGCGAGTTACTGCGCAGCGCCTGTCTGGTACACGAAATCGGTTTAAGCATCGATTTTCGCCAGTCGCCTCACCATGCAGGCTATTTGATTCGCCATAGCGATCTCCCCGGCTTTACGCCCGCCCAGAAAAAGCTGTTAGCGACACTCCTGCAAAACCAGATTAACCCTGTCGATTTAATGCCGCTCAGTCAGCAAAATGCGCTGCCGGTCAATCAGGCACAGCGCCTGTGCCGCCTGTTGCGTCTGGCTATTATTTTTGCCAGCCGCCGCCGTGATGACACGCTGCCAGCCGTACGATTACGCGTAGAAGGCGAAGCGTTACGTTTGATTCTGCCTGCTGGCTGGCTGGCTCAGCACCCGTTACGGGCAGAAATGTTGGAACAGGAAAGCCGCTGGCAGAGCTACGTACACTGGCCGCTGATGCTGGAAGAAACCACAGCTTAACGGATATAAAAGGGGGGATGATTATTCCCCTTTTGCTTTTGCCAACATCGCCCGAATATTAGCGACGTTCGTCTGACCTTTCTGCATACGCTCTTGTGCGCTCACCACTTTTCTTTCCGTTTCCCACACCACATCATCCTGCGGCAGTTCAAGCAGGAAACGACTCGGCTCGGGGCGCACCAACTCGCCATACTGGCGGCGTTCTTTGCACAATGTGAAGAACAGTTCGCGCTGAGCACGCGTAATCCCCACGTATGCCAGACGACGCTCTTCGTCGACGTTATCTTCATCAATGCTGCTCTGGTGCGGCAACAGACCTTCTTCCATCCCAACTAAAAAGACGTACGGGAATTCCAAGCCTTTGGACGCATGTAGCGTCATTAGCTGAACCTGATCCAATTCCTCTTCACTCTCTCCCCGTTCCATCATGTCCCGCAGCGTGAAGCGCGTTACGACCTGCGTTAGCGTCATCGGCTCATCGAGATCTGACCCTTCCAGCATTTCCGTCATCCAACTGAATAGCTGATTGACGTTCTTCATCCGCATTTCTGCAGCTTTTGGGCTCGGAGAGGTTTCATACAGCCAGCTTTCGTAGTCCAATCCATGAATCAGATCTCGCACGGCAGCGACCGGTTCACGCTCTGCCAGACGGGCGATTTCCGCCAGCCACTGAGTAAACCGTTGCAGGGATTCCAGCCCACGACCGGTCAGCGACTGGCTCAACCCAATATCAAAACTCGCGCTGAACAGACCTTTATTGCGCTGCCCTGCCCACTCGCCCAGCTTCTTCATCGTCGCCGGGCCAATTTCACGCTTGGGCGTGTTTACAATACGTAAGAACGCGCTGTCATCGTCTGGATTGGTCAGTACGCGCAGATAAGCCAGTAAATCTTTGATTTCAGGTCGGGAGAAAAACGACGTGCCGCCGGAGATACGATACGGAATACGGTTCTGCATCAACATCTTTTCAAACAGACGCGATTGATGGTTGCCACGATACAAAATGGCATAGTCGCCGTACTGGGTCTTTTTAATAAAGTGATGAGCAATCAGCTCACCAACGACCCGCTCTGCTTCGTGATCTTCATTGTTGGCGGTAATCACTTTGAGTTCATCACCGTAACCCAGCTCCGAGAACAGACGCTTTTCAAAAACGTGCGGGTTATTGGCGATGAGAATATTGGCGGCTTTCAGAATGCGCCCGGACGAGCGGTAGTTTTGTTCCAGCTTGATCACGTCAAGCGCGGGGAAATCCTGCTGTAACAACACCAGATTCTGCGGTCGCGCACCACGCCAGGAATAAATAGACTGATCGTCATCACCTACGACGGTAAAACGCGCGCGGGTGCCTACCAGCAGCTTAACCAGCTCATACTGGCTGGTGTTGGTGTCCTGATATTCATCCACCAGCAGGTAGCGTAAACGGTTCTGCCAGCGTTCACGCACCTCCGCGTTCTGCTTCAGCAACAGCGTGGGCAGCAAAATCAGATCGTCGAAGTCCAGTACGTTACAGGCACGTAGGTGGTCGTGATAGAGCGAGTAGCAATGCACAAACAGTTTATCGCGTTCGGAACGGGCGGTTGCTGCCGCGCCGGCAGGATCGATCAGATCGTTTTTCCAATTTGAGATCGTCGAGATCAGCTGTTGCAGCAGAATCTTATCGTTTTCCAGCCACTGTTCCGTCAGCTCTTTCAGCAGCGCCATCTGGTCCTGATCGTCAAACAATGAGAAATTGGATTTCATACCCAACGCGACATATTCACGTTTGATGATCTCCAACCCCAGCGTATGGAAGGTCGCGATCATCAACCCACGCGTTTCTTTACGCCCCAGCGTTTGCGACACACGCTCCTTCATCTCTCGCGCCGCTTTGTTGGTAAACGTCACAGCGGCAATGTGCTTAGCCTGATAGCCACACTGGCGGATAAGGTGCGCGATTTTGTTGGTGATAACGCGGGTCTTGCCTGAACCTGCGCCCGCCAGCACCAGACAAGGTCCGGTGACGAATTCGACGGCGTGTTGTTGGCTGGGGTTTAAGCGCATAACGATCTTGCTCACTCATAAAACGGAAGGCGATTGTAGCAGAAAGCCGTATCGATCTTGACCAAGGATTTGTTATTAAGGAAAGCACATCGCAGTCCACATCTTGCGTTGCAAATGTTACATTGCGCGCCGGAATCTCTTTTGCAAAAAAGGTAATAACATGGCAAATACCGCAGCAGCTCTGCACATCCTGGTGGACACCGAACAGCAGGCTAACGACATTCTTGCTCAACTGGAAAAAGGCGCAGACTTCCAGAAACTGGCGCAAAAACACTCGACCTGCCCGTCAAAACGCAACGGCGGCGATTTAGGTGAGTTTCGTAAAGGCGACATGGTGCCAGCGTTCGATAAGGCGGTGTTTTCCTGCGAATTGCTGAAACCGTTTGGTCCGGTGAAAACCCAGTTTGGTTACCATGTAATCAAGGTGCTTTACCGCCATTAAGTTGTATCGCAATGAAGTCGCCACGCCGACACCCCCGAACATGAAAAACGCGCCGACCTGCTAGTTTGGCGCGTTTTTTCTATTAAATGCCTTATTAACCTATCGTCATCAGGCTGGCATTGCCGCCTGCGGCGGCGGTATTAATACTCAGAGAACGCTCGGTCAACAGACGCTCCAACTGTACGTGGGTATCGCCCTGCGCATAGCCTAACGGCTGGATAATCGGGCCATCGCGCGCTGCAAGCGCCTCACTCAGTTGCCGTAACCGATCGGCGTCCCCATGATAAATGACGCCATGAAAAGACACACCTTGCCGCTGCCAGTCAGGCGTGAACTGAATATGCGACTGCACGCCGGCGGGTAAACGGCCGTAAAGCGTTTTCTCCTGCTCGCCTTCCAGCCACAACAACTCCCCGCCCGTTGCCAGCACCGCCGCCGTCTGAATCAAGCGATCATCCTCATTATCCGCCAGACACAGAATCCGCTCACGCGGCAGCAGCGTATAGGAATTACTTTCCCCTGTCGGGCCAGGCAACAGCCGCGTTGTCCCGCTGACGCTATATTCTCTATAGCGCTGGCATAACGTCGCTAGCTCGTGACGCTCTCCAGTAATCGCCCAGTCTTCCAGCACCTGTAGCCTCGCCAACAGCGGCGATCGAGCAGATGCATCCAGCGCCTGCTCACGGTTCTGCTGTGAGAATTCTGCCGCAAGCGCGTCGTCCGGCCGATGTGCCAGCAAACGGTACAGATAAAGCGGCCCGCCCGCCTTTGGTCCGGTTCCTGATAAGCCCTCCCCACCAAACGGTTGAACACCGACAACGGCACCGACCATATTGCGGTTCACATATTGATTACCCACTTTCGCCTTGCCCGTCACACGCAGGATAGTTTCATCAATACGGGTATGCACACCCAGCGTCAGACCGTATCCCGCCGCGTTGATCTGCGCAATCACTGCATCCAACCGCTGGCTTTGATAGCGAACTACGTGTAAAACTGGACCAAAAACTTCTTTTTTCAGCTCGTCTATCTTGCCCAGTTCGATCAGGGTCGGTTTCACAAACGTCCCGTACCGCCACGTCTCCTCATCCTGCGGATACGCTGCCTGAAATACCGTATGGCCTTTCGCCCGCATCGTCTGGATATGCAGCTCCACGTTCTCTTTCGCTTCCGCGTCAATCAGCGGACCGATATCGGTCGATAACCGCTCAGGATTGCCCATTCGACACTCCGCCATCGCGCCACGCAGCATAGCCAGAGTGCGATCCGCAATATCCTCTTGCAGGCACAGCAGGCGCAGCGCCGAGCAACGCTGTCCGGCGCTGTCGAACGCAGAGGCGATAACGTCATTCACCACCTGCTCGGTCAGCGCAGACGAATCGACAATCATCGCATTCAGGCCACCCGTTTCGGCAATCAGCGGCGTCAAACGCCCCTGTGGATCGAGCCTGCCCGCGATGCTGCGTTGCAGGGTTTTGGCAACGGCCGTCGATCCGGTAAACACCACACCGCGTACCCGTTCATCGCTGACCAACGCGGCACCAATCGTTTCTCCCTGCCCGGGCAGCAGTTGCAGCACACCCGGAGGAATGCCCGCCTCATGCAAAATACGCACCGCCTGTGCCGCAACCAGCGGCGTCTGTTCAGCTGGTTTCGCCAGCACGCTGTTTCCTGCCGCCAGTGCGGCAGAAATTTGACCAGTGAAGATCGCCAACGGGAAGTTCCACGGGCTGATGCAAACCACTGGCCCCAGCGGACGATGGGTATCATTGGTGAATGAATCCCGAACCTGTCCCGCGTAATAGCGTAAGAAGTCCACCGCTTCGCGCACTTCCGCAATCGCGTTACTGAAGGATTTACCCGCTTCCCGCACCAGCAGTCCCAGCAGACTTTGCAACTGCCCTTCCATCAGCGAGGCGGCCTGATTCAATATCGCGGCCCGCTCTGCGGGTGGCGTCGCAAACCAAATGGTGCCAGCATGTACTGCGGCATCTACCGCCTGCTCAACATCCGCCACCGAGGCATCGAGAACGTAGCCCACCACATCGTGCATATCTGCGGGATTCACGACAGGTCTTTCTTCACTTGCCTCGCTTTCCCCCTCAATCATTGGCGCGGCATACCACGGCTGTGATGCATGATTCAGCAACGCGCTGGAGAGCGAGGCCAGCCGGTGCTCGTTCGAGAGATCCAGTCCGCTCGAATTTTGCCGTTCCCGCCCATATAGCTGACGTGGCAGGGGAATCTTGGGATGCGGCGCGCCCATGCTCCATTCCACTTTTGCCAGCGCCTCTACGCCACGAATCGGATCGGCAATCAGCGTTTCCAGCGCCATTGAGGTATCCGCAATGCGGTTAACAAACGAGGTATTCGCGCCGTTTTCCAGCAGGCGTCGCACCAGATAAGCCAACAGCGTTTCATGGGTTCCGACCGGAGCATAAATACGGCACGGACGGCTCAGTTTTCCATCAGCAACCGCGCCCACCACCTGATCGTAAAGCGGTTCCCCCATGCCATGCAGACACTGGAATTCATACTGTCCAGGATAATAATTGTTGCCCGCCATGTGGTAGATCGCGCTTACCGTCTGCGCATTGTGCGTGGCAAACTGCGGATAAATCAGATTCGGTACGGCCAGTAGCTTCCGAGCGCACGCCAGATACGACACATCGGTATAAACCTTACGCGTGTAGACTGGGTAGCCTTCCAGCCCGTCAACCTGCGCGCGCTTGATTTCACTGTCCCAGTACGCCCCTTTCACCAGACGAACCATCAACCGCCGACGGCTGCGCTGTGCCAGCTCAATCAGCGCATCAATCACATACGGACAGCGTTTCTGATAAGCCTGAATGACAAACCCAACGCCGTTCCACCCCGCCAACTGCGGCTCCATGCAGAGTTTTTCCAGCAGATCGAGCGAGATCTCCAGTCGATCGGCTTCCTCCGCATCAATATTGATCCCGATATCGTACTGACGCGCCAACAGCGTCAGCATCAACAAACGCGGATAAAGTTCCTCCATCACACGATCATACTGCGACCGGCTATAGCGGGGATGCAGCGCCGACAGCTTGATGGAGATGCCCGGCCCTTCGTAAATCCCGCGCCCGTTCGAGGCTTTGCCAATAGCATGAATCGCCTGTTGATAGGCCGCCAGATACGCGGCAGCATCGTGTTCCGTCAGCGCGGCTTCACCTAACATGTCGTAAGAGTAACGGAAGCCTTTATTCTCCCGTTCGCGGGCATTCGCCAGCGCTTCGCCGATAGTTTCTCCGGTGACAAACTGCTCCCCCATCAGCCGCATAGCCATATCGACACCTTTGCGGACAAGCGGCTCACCGCTTTTCCCGATGATGCGGTTCAGCGAATTCGAGAGGTTCACTTCGTTGTGCGTCGCCACCAGCTTCCCGGTAAACAGCAGCCCCCAGGTTGCAGCATTCACAAAGAGTGACGGGCTGTGACCAAGATGCGCCTGCCAATTTCCCCGACTGATCTTGTCGCGGATCAGCGCATCGCGCGTAGATTTATCAGGAATACGCAGCAGCGCTTCGGCTAAGCACATCAGCGCCACCCCTTCCTGAGAAGAAAGTGAGAATTCCTGTAGCAGCCCTTGCACAATGCCCGCACGCCCATTTCCGGCTTTCTGACCGCGTAATTTCTCTGCCAGTTGATAAGCCAGTTTCTGCGTTAACTGCGACATTTCATCGGTAAGTCTTGCTTGTTCGAGCAAGATAGGCACCAGTTCACTTTCGGGGCGGCGGTAAACAGAAGTGATGGCGGCGCGGATAACGGACTGCGGAAGAATGTGCTCGGCGAAATCAAGAAAGGGTAGGTGGGTTTCTTCTTCCTGAGATTGCGGCATAATCTCTTCCGCTTCAATGTGGCTGACGTTCGCCCATTGCGGTGTTTCAGGAGTGTCGAGGCCGCTTTCGAGGCGTTCGAGGTAATGGAAAATAGCCTGTTTGATCAGCCAGTGCGGTGTACGATCAATACGCTGGGCTGCCGCCTTGATACGTTCGCGCGTTTCCTCATCGAGTTTTACACCCATCGTGGTAGAGCCCATAGAGTCCACTCCTATAATGAGAAGATGCACATCGGGATAACGTCAATATCAACCATGTTGCAACTTTGTGCAACCTTGTTAACAAATGGATCGGTTGCAGCCCATCATCACCGTCAGACCTCGTTCCGGCCTGAGTGATTACTATAAAACACAGCGTCGCCGCGACAGCGGCACGAAAAATAATGTGGAGAGTTGAATGACAATAAGCACACCTATGCTGGTGACGTTTCTGTTGTATATTTTCGGGATGGTCCTCATCGGCCTATTTGCCTACCGCGCCACCAATAACTTTGGCGATTACATTCTGGGCGGACGCCGGATGGGAAGCGTGGTAACCGCGCTGTCGGCTGGCGCTTCCGATATGAGTGGCTGGCTGCTCATGGGATTACCGGGCGCTATTTTCATTGCCGGGATTTCTAAAAGCTGGATCGCTATCGGCCTGACGTTGGGCGCGTACCTGAACTGGAAATGGGTCGCCGGACGCCTGCGCGTACACACTGAGGTAAACCACAACGCGCTCACCCTGCCTGACTATTTCACCCACCGCTTTGAAGATAACAGTAAATTACTGCGTGTGATTTCCGCGTTAGTGATCCTGATTTTCTTCACGATCTATTGTGCATCCGGCGTAGTTGCGGGGGCGCGCCTGTTTGAAAGTACCTTCGGTATGAGTTACAGCACCGCATTATGGGCAGGCGCAGCGGCCACCATCGCCTATACCTTTATTGGCGGCTTTCTGGCAGTAAGCTGGACGGACACCGTTCAGGCCAGCCTGATGATTTTCGCCCTGATCCTGACCCCGGTGATTGTCATCCTGTCTCTTGGAGGAATTGATAGCTCACTAATGGTGATTGAAGCGAAAAATCCGGCCAACCTGGACATGTTCCGAGGGCTGAATTTTGTCGCTATCCTCTCGCTGATGGGATGGGGACTGGGCTATTTCGGTCAGCCGCATATTTTGGCGCGCTTTATGGCTGCAGATTCACATCACACGATCCACAACGCACGCCGCATCAGTATGACCTGGATGATTCTCTGTCTGTCCGGTGCCGTGGCAGTGGGCTTCTTCGGCATCGCCTACTTCAACAATAACCCGGATCAGGCGGGCAATGTGGCGCAAAACAGCGAGCGTGTCTTTATCGAGCTGTCGATGCTGCTGTTCAATCCGTGGGTTGCCGGGGTGCTGCTGTCTGCGATTCTGGCTGCCGTGATGAGTACGCTGAGCTGCCAGTTGCTGGTCTGTTCCAGCGCCATCACCGAAGATTTATACAAACCCTTCCTGCGCAAAAACGCCAGCCAGCAAGAACTGGTGTGGGTCGGCCGCGCCATGGTGCTGTTCGTGGCTATCATCGCTATCGTGCTGGCGCTTAATCCTGAAAACCGCGTGCTGGGTCTGGTGAGCTATGCCTGGGCTGGGTTCGGTGCCGCATTCGGACCGGTGATTTTGATTTCTCTGCTGTGGCCGCGCATGACGCGCAACGGTGCCCTGTTCGGCATGATCGTGGGCGCAACAACCGTGCTGATCTGGGAACACTACGCCTGGCTGGGCCTGTATGAAATTATCCCAGGTTTCATCTTCAACAGCCTGACCATTTTTATCGTCAGCCTGCTGGGTAAAGCGCCATCAAAAGCGATTACCGATCGCTTCAATCAGGCGGAAGAAAAATATAAGTCCGTTTGATAAAACACGCCCGTGGCATCGTTCGCTGCGCCACGGGCTTATCTTTACCCGAAAGTTGCTCTGATTGCATCGACGAAGGTTTTAATTTTCACTGCCGACCGCCGTCCCATCGGGACCATAACATGAACCGGACGAGCAGGGCCGTTATAGTCAGATAGCACCTGAACCAGTCGTCCGCGGTCAATTTCCTTACGTAGCACAACCTCAGGCCCCAGCGTAATACCATATCCCTCTATCGCCGCATGCAGCAGCGCGTTCCAGTCATTAGCAAAAAGCCTACCCTGTGGCCTGATTTCTTCGGACTTACCGTCCTTCTGGAATACCCATCGGCAAGACGTCGCGGCGGTGCGTAAGCCATAAATCAGGCACGCGTGACGTGCGAGGCTTGCCGGCGTCTCTGGCACGCCTTCACGCGCCAGATAGTCAGGCGATGCACAGGCAATCAACGAGTAAGACTGAAGCGGCCAAGCCACCATCGAACTATCCGCCAATTCACCGATACGAATGATGACTTCAAACCCCTCTTCTATCGGGTCGACCAGACGATCATTCAGCGTTAGCGCAATTTGCGTGTCAGGATAGCGTGCGAGATAGTGCGCGATAAACGGCGCAAGTAGATGCGATCCCCAGGTAACCGGCGCGTTAACCTGAATCATTCCCGAAGGTGTCACCTGCATTTCGCGGGCGACTGCGTCAGCGTCCTCTGCCTCGGCAAGAACAACCTTGCAGCGCTCATAATAACGCACACCAATATCCGTCAGGCTTTGCCTCCGCGTCGTACGATTCAGCAACCGAACGCCAAGCCTCGTTTCAAGCCATGCCACCTGCTTCGCCACCATCTGTGGAGATAGGCCTAACGCTTCTGCGGCGGCGGCAAAAGACCCTAACTCCGATGCTTTAACAAAGATACTCATACTGGTCAGCCGATCCATGATTCACTCATATTTGTTGTTTGTTTTCTTTTAAAATCAAAATTTATCTTCAAATTGTAGGTAATTAAGATTCTTTTCTCAAAAGCATTAAGGAGAAGAAGATGAATATCGGCATTATTGGTGCAGGCTTTGTTGGACGGGCGATAGCTAAATTAGCGCTCCAGAACGGTCATCAGGTCATGCTCAGTAACTCACGCGATCCCCAATCACTTTTCAGCCTCCGTCCTATGATCGGCTGCGATATCGGAACCACCACTCAAGCCGCGCGATTTGGTGACATTGTGGTTATCGCCGTTCCCTTTACCGCCATCGATAAGCTCCCTGAACAGGTTTTACGGGGAAAATCCGTCATCGATACCGTCAATTACTATACCGAGCGAGATGGTAAGGTCACCGCACTGGATACGCGCAGTACCACCACCAGCGAGCTACTGGCGCGTTATTTACCAGACGCCAGGATCACCAAAGCGTTCAATGCTATCCCCATGACACAGCTTGAAAGCGATGGGCTCCCGACAGGCTCAGCCCATCGCCGGGCGCTACCGCTTGCAGGTGATGATGAGCAGGAAAAAACCATTGTGGCCGGACTCTATGATGCATTCGGATTTGATGTTGTCGATGCGGGAAAATTGTCTGAAGGATGGCGCTTTGAAAGAGGAATGCCGTCTTATTGTGTTCGTATGACAACAGCAGAATTAACCACGGCGCTGATGCTTGCCTCACGCAGCATACCGACGGTACTCGACGTCAATAACGCAAGATAAAGGGTAACCCCAGATAAAAAAGAGGGCACAGCCAATGCTGTACCCTCTTCTATTTCGATCACTGACGGAAATTAACCCGCAACAGCAATACGCTTCATGTCTTTCATGTAACCGCGCAGCGTGTGGCCTACGGTTTCGATTGGGTGGTTACGGATCGCTTCGTTCACATCACGCAGTTGCGCGTTGTCCACTTCGGTGCCCGCAACCGCTTTGCCCAGATCGCCCGGCTGCAGGGATGCCATGAACGCCTCTTTCAGCAATGGAACGGCGGCGTTAGCAAACAGGTAGTTACCGTATTCTGCGGTATCAGAGATAACCACGTTCATTTCATACAGACGCTTACGCGCAATGGTGTTAGCGATCAGCGGCAGCTCATGCAGTGATTCGTAGTAAGCCGACTCTTCGATGATGCCGGAGCTCACCATGGTTTCAAACGCCAGCTCAACGCCCGCTTTCACCATCGCAACCATCAGCACGCCGTTATCAAAGTATTCTTGCTCAGCGATTTTACCGTCGAACTGCGGCGCGTTTTCGAATGCCGTTTTACCGGTCTCTTCACGCCAGGTCAGCAGTTTCACGTCATCGTTCGCCCAGTCAGCCATCATGCCGCTGGAGAATTCGCCGGAGATGATGTCATCCATGTGTTTCTGGAACAGCGGCGCCATGATGCCTTTCAACTGCTCAGACAGCGCGTAAGCACGCAGTTTCGCTGGGTTAGACAGGCGATCCATCATCAGCGTGATCCCGCCCTGCTTCAGCGCTTCGGTGATGGTTTCCCAGCCGAACTGAATCAGTTTTTCTGCATAAGCCGGATCGGTGCCTTCAGCAACCAGTTTGTCGAAGCTCAGCAGAGAACCCGCCTGCAGCATACCGCACAGAATGGTTTGCTCACCCATCAGGTCAGATTTCACTTCTGCAACGAAAGAGGATTGCAGAACGCCAGCACGGTGACCACCGGTTGCCGCAGCCCACGCTTTAGCGATGGCCATGCCTTCGCCTTTCGGATCGTTTTCCGGGTGAACCGCGATCAGCGTAGGTACGCCGAAACCACGTTTGTATTCTTCACGCACTTCCGTACCTGGGCACTTCGGCGCCACCATCACGACGGTGATGTCTTTACGGATTTGCTCGCCCACTTCAACGATGTTGAAGCCGTGAGAGTAGCCCAGCGCAGCGCCCTGTTTCATCAGCGGCTGTACTGCCTGAACCACGGCGGAGTGCTGTTTGTCCGGCGTCAGGTTAACCACCAGGTCAGCCTGCGGGATCAGATCTTCGTAGGTGCCAACGGTGAAGCCGTTTTCGGTCGCTTTGCGCCATGATGCACGTTTTTCGGCAATCGCTTCAGCACGCAGGGCGTAAGCGATATCCAGGCCGGAATCGCGCATGTTCAGACCCTGGTTCAGACCCTGAGCACCACAGCCGACGATCACCACTTTTTTCCCTTTCAGGTAGCTCGCCTCATCGGCAAATTCATCACGCCCCATGAAGCGGCACTTGCCCAATTGATCCAGCTGCTGACGCAGGTTTAATGTGTTGAAATAGTTAGCCATGTCGTGCTCCGTATACGGTTTTGTTTGTCTGTTATTCGAGAAAGGATTCCCGCCAGAGGGGAATTCACTATGACCCCATCATATGACAGGAATTGCGTTGCTTAAATTGATATATTAACAACGTCACATTGCACTATCTGCAAGATAAAAAACGGGGCCTGTATCGCATGGATTTACGTGATCTCAAATTATTCCTGCATCTGGCGGAAAATCGGCACTTTGGCCGTACCGCCAAGGCGATGCACATCAGCCCGTCCACGCTGTCACGGCAAATTCAGCGGCTGGAAGAGGATTTAGGACAGACGCTGTTTCTGCGCGATAACCGTACCGTGCAGCTTACCGATGCCGGAGATCACCTGAAGCAGTTCGCCCAGCAAACGTTGCTGCAATACCAGCAGTTACGCCACACGATAGACCAGCATGGGCCATCATTAAGCGGTGAACTACGGATCTTCTGTTCCGTCACCGCCGCCTACAGCCACCTGCCACCCATTCTGGATCGCTTTCGGGCGCTACACCCGCTAGTGGAAATTAAACTGACGACGGGCGATGCCGCCGATGCCGTCGAGAAAATTCAGTCGAACGATGGGGATTTGGGGATTGCGGGACGCCCGGAAGCGCTGCCTGTCAGCGTTGACTTCATGCCGCTCGATAAACTGCCTCTGGCGTTGATTATCCCAGCACTTCCCTGCCCCGTGCAGTCGCTGGTGCGGCAGGCAGACCCAGACTGGTCGCAGATCCCGTTCATCCTGCCGGAACACGGCCCGGTGCGTAAGCGCATCGATCTGTGGTTTCGACGCAACCACATCACTAACCCGCAAATTTACGCCACCATCTCCGGGCATGAAGCGATGGTATCGATGGTCGCGCTGGGCTGTGGTATCGCACTGATTCCCAACGTCGTACTGGAAAACAGCCCGGAACCGGTACGCAACCGCGTTTCTGTCTTTGTCGAGCAGGTAATGGAGCCACTTGAACTCGGCGTGTGTGTACAGAAAAAACGGCTTAGCGAACCGCTGATTGCCGCCTTTTGGGACATATTACAGGATACCCCATGAAGATAGCCTTCACTGCCCTGATCGCCGCAGGGGTGACGTTCGCCTCCCTCAGCCACCATGCGCAAGCCGCCAGTTTCTCCTGTGACAACGCCGCCTCAGCACAGGAAAAGCTGATTTGCGCCAGCCCGTTGCTCGGGCAGCTCGATGAAGAACTGGCACAGATCTGGAGGACCTCCCGCGCGTTCCTGACGACGTACAGCAACAGCGCGCCGTGGGAAAAAACGCTCAACCAGTTTCAACGCAGCTGGCTGAGCACTCGCGATCAATGTAAAGACGAAGACTGTTTGCGCCAGCGTTATCAACAGCAGCTAAATCGGCTGCGGTATCTGAATGACATCGCGCAGCACGCACTTCCTTCGCCGATTACGCCCGTGAAAAGCACCGCTTGTTTCCACGGCTCATTCAGCTATGAGTATGTGATGTCAGGGCTTTCCGCCGAGGAATATCGCGATCTGGGGGATTATTTTCGGGAAATGTACGATCAGAAAGCGCCCTACCACGCCGTCAGCCTGACGATGACCAATCAGCGTGGCAAGATTGAAGGCGGCGCATCCATTGCATTTCGCTACGGTAACAAGCTGGATGATTCCGCCTTCACGGCCCGTCAGATGAGCGATGTACAGGCGATTGGCAAAGGTGAAAGCAGCTTCGGTCAGCAGGTGAAAATACTACTCACCTGCATTGACGATGATCATCTGCAAATCGCCACCTTCGGCAGCAATCGGGAAGAAGGTTACCTGTTTAACTATTTGCTGGAGCGCGATAAAACGCCGTAGCGTTGGCTCACTCTGGTTCTAGCGTTCGAACCACTTATCCGCCGAAAATGCCCGCGTATCGGACTCCGTTTCCTGCGCGGCCTTCTTCATCGTTTCGACGTTCATCAGGTAATGATAGAGCGGTTCAAGCTGGGTAAAACCCTGTGACAGAACCGTCACCAGATCGCCGGAAAATAGCGCGTCCATATCCTGTCGGGTAGATATCGCGGCAAACGACTTACGGTTATACCAGTCAGCCAGTTCCAGCTCCTGATCTTTAATCAGCGGGCGTTTGTAGCTTTCGCCTTCCAGCGTGAAGGTCTTTCCCAGACAGCTTGCTACTTCAAGAAACTGCGACGGATTACCGCGCAGCGTCTGACGGAACAGGTCCATCGTATTCCGCGTCGCGCTGTAATAGCCCAGCCCGTAACGCCAGGTATCCGGCGTGATTTCAAAGAAATACACCGGTGCATCCGTCCAGTCTTTGCGAGTACGTTTGAAAGTGAGCCACATATGGCTGCGATAGCGTGATTTATCGTGAGAAAAGCGCGTGTCGCGATGAATACGGGAGAGAGTCTTACCGATAGCGGGACGTGTTTCAAAGTGATCATCAATCTGCAACATGGTCAGACTGAGTTCATCCACCAGCGTGCGGAACGGTGCAACCAGTTGCTCATCGTAAACCGCACGATGCTCGTCAAACCACGCTTTATCGTTGTACTGACGCACCTGCTGAAGAAACGTTAAACCCGCTTGAGAAAAACCCGTGAACTGCGTTGCCATAAAGAAATGCCATCCCTGTTGCTGTCAGATGACATAAAGATAACGCCGCCGACGGTGAAACACCATCGGCGGCGTGACACACTTATCCAAAGGATGAGTATTAAGGGATATTGAGCTCACCGTCTAGCGACTCGATCCGTCTGTAGTTTTCTACCGCCTCGCAAAGATCTTTATTTGATAAATAAACGGGGCTATCTTTAATATATGGGTGCCCTCTATACGCACAACGATGGACAACATAATTTTTCCACGCGGCTTGATCTGCTTTGAAAAGCTTAACGGCATCGTCCTCACCCTCTATAGTTATGAGTGTTGAGAGAAAGTCTATTGCTTCTTTATTTTTTTTCTCTAGTTTTTCCGTCGAATCAGCAAGCATTCGGTCAGTACAAATATAAATTTCATGATAGTTTTCCCCTCTCATTATATCTTTACATAACGTTTTCTCCATTAATTCCAGTTTACTCCAATAAATCTCACCAAATGCAGGGGATATACCGTTTACAGCAAATAACATCAACAGATAGAAGTAGATATTTTTCATTTCCTCATCCTTAAATAACCCGCTCGATTTCTTCCAGCCTCATATTTTAGCAACTCAGGCTCACTCTCTATTAAATTTATTAACAGATCGATATCATTCTTTGCCGCCACAGGGATAGTTTTCTTCCCCTCCATCCCTTGATAGGCCAGATCCACCAGAATATCTCTGATAGCGGGGTGAAGCTCATTCCAATTCGCCCTATCAGGCAGGGTGGGATCTCACTTTACTTATTGAAATAGAGAACTTATTTCGATTTTATTGATCTGAGCTTTATCTCCACTAACACTCAGTGAAAGACAATGACTATCTTTAATTATATCAATGAAAT
>NZ_JAUMIO010000013.1:0-111306 GCF_032905925.1 Pectobacterium sp. HCp5_1 | reverse complement strand
CCGGGTCTGTTTGCTCACAAAACGGGCATTTTACCTCAACCGTTGCCATCAGGCTCTTCTTCTAAATATTTAGGAAAACAGATGAACATTCTACCTGACGATCACCGAGTTGAATACGTGACCAACTCATTGCTGTGGCTATCAACGCTGCCAAAATGCCATATTCAATTGCAGTAGCGCCACTCTCGTTACTTAAAAATGAGCGAAACTTAAACTCCATAACAGCAACTCCTTGCCTGATTGAAAGTGTCTAGATGTCTTGATCTTATAATTTCTGACTTTCATGATAATGAGTTTCATTATCAAAATCAATAATGACTTACGATAGGTGTCTTGAGTGGTCTGATGTTTTTACTATTTTTATGTTCTAATAGTTATCATCACCTTGATGGTATCAGTCATCCATGACCTTAGCTAAATTTTATCCCTTCTGCGCAAACTCAAACGGCCTGACCATCCCGTTGCTGTTAGCATCCAGAAAATCAGCCCACCATTGCAACATGAGGCGGCGTTGCTCAAGGTGTTTGGCCTTGTGAGTGTAGGCAGCGCGAACGTTGTTCTTTTCCATGTGGCTCATCTGAAGTTCAACCACATCTTCAGGCCAAATACCCGATTCAATTAGGGCACTACACGCCAGCGTTCGGAAACCATGACCACACAGGTCGGTTTTGGTGTCATAGCCCATTTTGCGCAGTGCCTTGTTGATGGTGTTTTCACTCATCGGTTTCATCGCATCATAACAGCCTGTCAGGATAAAACCCTCATCACCGTTAACGTCATAGGTGAGGTCTTTCAGCTCTTCCAAAATTACCAGTGCTTGACTACACAGAGGGACATAATGCTTTCTGCGCATTTTGGCACCACGGCCTGAATGCTTGATCCCTTCAATGGTTTCACGCTGTTCAGGGATGACCCACAAGGCGCTTTTGAAGTCGATCTCTGACCATCGGGCAAAGCGGAGTTCACTGGAACGGACAAAAATCAGTAGATTGAGTTTGATCGCAAGTTGCGTCAATCTGCTACGGCCTTTATAGGCTTCAATACGTTCCAACAGGGTAGGTATCTCTTCCAGTTCGATAGCGGGACGGTGTTCCGTTTGTGGCTTCTGAACCGCGCCTTCCAAATCATAGGCCGGATTGAAACGGATCATCTTTTGCTGGACGGCATAACGCATGATGGCAGTAGCATACTGTTTTACCCGCATAGCGATTTCCAGATAACCCAGCTTCTCTATCTTTTTGATGGGAACCAGCAGATCGCCTGTATCCAGTTCAGCAATATCTTTTTCACCAATATCAGGGAACAGGTAAGTTTCGAGTCGTGTCCAAACAGAACGTTGATAATCTTCTGACCATGTGGTTTTGGTGGCAAACCAGCTTTTGGCAACGGTTTTGAAAGCGCGGGTGTTGTTACGTCGCTCTTGAACGATTTTGTTGTCAGCCTGTTTTTTGGCGCTGGGGTCGATTCCCGCCGCTAACAGCTTTTTTGCTTCATCTCGTCGTTGTCTGGCATCAGCCAGAGATACGGCAGGGTAGACGCCGATGGAGAACACTTTCTGTTTCCCTTCGAAGCGATAGCCTAACTGCCAGTATTTGGAACCGTTGGGATGTACCAGCAGGTAGAGGCCGAACCCGTCAGTGAGCTTAACCACCTTTTCTGACGGCTTGGCATTTTTTACTTTAGTATCAGTAAGTGACATGACGGTTCCCTCCGATTGCTGGTAAAAACGAAATCGAACCAGCTTTACCAGTATTTTTACCAGCAAAAGGGTATGGCTTCGAGTGTTTTTGGGTGAACGAGGGCGAACCTGAATAAGGGGATAACCAATTGATTAAAAGCAAAAAAGCAGACGTCAGTGAACGTCTGCTTTCTTTAAATTGGCTCCTCTGACTGGACTCGAACCAGTGACATACGGATTAACAGTCCGCCGTTCTACCGACTGAACTACAGAGGAATCGTGTGAACGGGGCGCATGATAACGGCGTGTGTCGCGCATGTCAAAGGCGTAAACCACAAAATTGCACTGTTCGGTGAGAGAATGTGCAATCTGCCGATATTTTTGGCAAATACCGGCATTTTATTGCGTCCTGTCATCGCTAGAGGGTATTCAGTGGCGCTTTCTGTTTATCGGAAAACGCATACAGCGGCCCTTTTCCTGACAGCGTAAATAGGGATATCGCGGTAAAGGAGAGGGCAATGCCGCCTAAAATCAGGTAAGTGCCATGAAAACCGATGCTGTCATACATATTGCCAGCAAAGATCGACATGAAAATGATCGATACCTGTTTAAAGAAGCAGAAACACACCAGATAAATCGTCGCGGAGAAGCGGACTTCAAAGACCGTGGTAATGTATTTGAAGCAGCCGACAATCAGGAATGGGACTTCAAACATGTGCAGCGTTTTCAGCACAATCACTTCCAGCACGGAACTTGCGAAGGCAGAGCCAATAATGCGCACAGACATAATCGTACCGGCAATGAGCAGGGCGTTTTTACCGCCGATACGGTTCACAATCAGCGGCGCGAAAAACATGATGCTGGCATTGAGCAATTCACCCAGCGTGGTGACGTAGCCAAATACTCGCGTCCCTTCCTGCCGGGTCTCGAAAAACGAGGTGAAGAAGTTGGCAAACTGCTGATCGAACACATCATAGGTGCATGACACGCCGACGACATAGAGCGTCAGGAACCAGATTTTGCGTTCTTTTAGCAGTTCGGCTGCCATTTTCAGGTTGAACGGTTTCTGATTGGAGCCTACCTGATCGGCAACGAGAGCGCTGGAGGAGGCCTCTGGTTTTGCCAGCAACAACAGGATGGCGAGGATGACGGCACAACCGGAACCCAGCCAGAAAACAAACTGGTTATTGATGGTAAACATAATACCGACGATAGACGCACAGAGCGCCCAGCCGAGACAGCCGAACAGACGCGCACGGCCAAATTCAAACTGGCTACGGCGGCTGACTTTTTCGATATAGGCCTCAATAGCCGGTGCACCGCCGTTGTTAATGAACCCCAGGTACATCCCGCCGACGATAGAACCTAAAACGATATTGTATTTTAGTAATGGGCCGAAAACATAAATGAAGAACGGAGCAAAAAACACCAGCATTATGGTAATAATCCATAGCAGGTGTTTTCTCAATCCCAATTTATCGGAGAGTAAGCCAAATATCGGTTGAAATAGCAGAGCGAAAAAAGAAATACAGGCGAAGATAATTCCCGTATCGCTTTTACTTATTTGGTTAATATCATGCAGCCAAATAGGGAAGAAGGGGAAGTAAGCCCCCATGATGAAGAAATAGAAAAAGAAAAACAGGCCGAATATCCAGAAATTCCTATTATGTAGGTAGTACATGTTGCTTTCTCCGATATGCATAATATCCGCAACGTTTATTTTGACGGCGGATAGATACTTGCTGGATATAAACAGGATGGAAAGATGCGGTAATAACCGCTCTCTTTCGTTGTTTTTTAATACTGCTTTTTCATATCAATATGGCTGGTGATGCTGCATGGCGACGCGATAGTGATAATGCGTTGCCGTGAGTAAATCATCGCGATGAACGCTAGGGCTCCAGGAATCATCGCCGCCAATTCCCATGTGGAAGCCATCCAGATTGAGCCAAACGCCTTTTTCCTTTTCTAATAAGTGGTGGTGAGTGCACGTCATTAATTGTGTTAGCCCGTAGCGGCTTAACCCAAAGTGGAAGTTTCCGGTGATGGTCCATTTGCCATACGTCAGCGTACGCGTGTTACAGCGCAGCCCGTTTTCCGTTGGGAAAATGTAAGGCGTGTGCAGGTCATCCAACGGAAGATTCCAGTGCCCATGCTGCGCCGCGAGCTGTCGGTCTGGGTAATTTTCATGAGGCCCAAGTCCGACCCAACTGACCTGAGGTGCGACGTCAGCTAATTGGCAACTCAAGCCCACTCTGGCCAGTGACGGCAACGTCGTGGCGACATCAACATCGACATCCACGGTCATCACGCCATGTGCATCAATCTGCCAGCACTTTTTACTCCGCAACAGGATCTGTCCGGCATGGCGGAATACGTGCTCGGTGACAATGTGCACGGCATCGGTGAGCTGGTCGGCCTGAATCGCAACACACTGCGTCTGCAACTGATAAAGTCCGGCCGATTTCCAACGTTCGGCCCAGGCGCGTGGATCGATGCGATCGACCTCGCTGATACCGATGTCGTTATCCAGCGGTGCCCGAACAAACTGATCCTGCAAAGGAGTTAACAGCGTTGGGGCATCCGCCGTCCACCACTGTTCCAGCCAGCCGCTCTGGCGGTTAAAGCGCCAATGCTGTTCGCTCTGAATGATGTCAAAGTACGCATCGGACGATTGCAGAACGGGTGGTTTCTTCTGTCCAGAACTCGGTGCCTCTGGAAGATGAAGCGGTGCAGGAAGTTGCCACTGATCCCAGGCACAGCGGTGATTAGCTTCTGACCAGGCGGTGGCTTTAGGCTGTACAACTTCAACATTGAGCCAAAGCTCTCCTGCGCGATCGACTGTGGGAAGGGCTTCCAGCAGCGTCAGTGTCTGGGTAGTCTGTGGAGCGAGCGTCAGCGGTAACGAACCTTCTGCGAGCGTTTTATCATTCAGCGTAATGCGCCAGTTCAACTGCTCATTGTCCGTATGGCGAAACAGGTATTCGCTGGTGACACGCAGCTCACACGGCGACTCAGCCTGCCAGGCGAATTGAATGTGCTGCTGTGCCCGCTGGGCTTCATACAGGCTGGGATGCGGGGTGCGATCGGGAAAAAGCAGGCCGTCCAGACAGAACTGGCGATCGTTAGGCATGTCGCCAAAATCTCCGCCGTACGCCCAATAGGTATTGCCTTGTTCGTCGCGGCGGGTCAGTGCCTGATCGACCCAGTCCCAGATAAATCCGCCCTGTAACCGAGGATATTGGCGGAATGCCTGCCAATAGCGCGCGAATCCCCCCAGACTGTTGCCCATTGCGTGAGCATACTCGCAGAGGATAAGAGGCCGATGCTCGTCTGGCATGCTGACCCATTTGGTGATCGACCATTTGGGTACGCTGGGGAAGGGCTGATCTTCATCAACGCGAGCGTACATTGGGCACACAATGTCGGTCGCACGGCTATTCGCGCCGCCGCCTTCGTAATGCACAGGGCGAGTCGGATCGTGGCGTTTGATCCACTGGTAGAGCGCATCATGGTTTGCGCCGTAGCCGGATTCGTTGCCCAATGACCAGATAATGATGCTGGGATGATTGCGGTCGCGCTGCACCATCCTTGAGACGCGTTCGCTATAGGCTGGCAGCCAGACGGGATCGTCCGACAGGCGATTCATCGGCTGCATGCCGTGCGTCTCAATGTTCGCTTCATCCACAACATATAGGCCGTAGCGATCGCACAGCCGATACCACAGCGGATGGTTGGGATAATGTGAGCAGCGTACGGCGTTAAAGTTATGCTGCTTCATCAGCATAATATCGCGCCGCATTGTATCTTCATCCATGACCTGACCGTGCTGTGGATGGTGTTCGTGACGGTTAACCCCGCGGATTAGCAGCGGTTGACCGTTCAGCAGCAGCAGGCCGCTGCGGATTTCAATTTTTCTGAAACCGACATCATAGGCTTCCGCTTCGATTAGCTCGCCTTCTGCCGTTTCTAGTGCGATAACAGCGCGATACAGGTGCGGTAGTTCGGCGCTCCACAGGTCGGGCTGTGGCACGTCGATGCGGAGAAAAGATTTGTCATGATAGGCACCGCGTTCATCGACAATATTGCTGCCGAATGCCTGCCGCGTACCACCGATGAGCTTACTACCACGCCAAAGCTGTGCGTGGACGCGATGGTTTGTGGCCTCAGCTTCAGAGAGTATTGCCTTCACCTGAATATCCAGCGTGCCGTGGCGGAAATCGGCGCTGAGCGGCGTAGTGAGCTGGATATCGCTAAGGTGAGTTGCTGGTTTATGCAGAAGGGTGACGTCGCGGAAAATACCGCTCATACGCCACATGTCCTGATCTTCCAGATAGCTGCCGTCAGACCAGCGTAGCACCATCACCGCCAGCCGATTCTCGCCGGTTGTCAGATAGCGGCCGATATCAAACTCCGCAGGCAGGCGACTATCCTGTGAATATCCCACCCAGTGGCCGTTACACCAGAGATAAAACGCGGAGTTAACGCCATCAAAAATAATCCGGGTTTGTCCGCGACTGATCCAGTCGTGATTGACTTTAAAAGTGAGCGAGTAACAACCTGTAGGATTGTCTTCTGGCACATAGGGTGGGTTGACGGGGATCGGGTATTTTACGTTGGTGTAAATCGGGGTGTCATAGCCCTGTAGCTGCCAATTGGCAGGCACCGGAATGGTATCAGAATCCGGCAGATCCTGCTGTAACCAGCTTTCCGGTACGGCTTCCGGGCGGGTGAAATAACTAAACGTCCATTCACCATTCAGGCGGCGAAGCCGCTGAGAAGGCTCATCTTGCTGTGCGGCAGCCACGCTGCGCCAGCTGTTGAACGGTGGGTGAGCGGGGAGCCGCTGATAGTGAGTACAGGCTGGATTTTCCCAATCACGCCGGGCAAGGATCTCTTGCAATGTGGCGCGATGGCGTGCTGGATACGGTAAAACGGTATCGCTCATGATGGCTTGGCTCCTGAACGTCTTGAGTCTGTTTCTGTGATTGGATAGTTAAATTGTTATCCGCTCACAATTTCTGTTGCTCATAACATATCGACTCGTCAGGGTGAGTAAAGTGGAACGTGACAATAAAGTGGAAGCGATCACAAAGATCGTTTGTAAAATGAGTGGCGATACATCGAACTTGGAAAGCGCTACGCAAGAAATCAATGAGAGATGATAAATAACTTATTGTTTATCATCTTATTTTGTTAGGGTTTGACATCGATGGGGAAAAAGGTGTTGTTGTGTAAAGGGTTACAAGTCGTGTAAGGGGTTACAAACATAAAGGGTTACAGCCTTTGTAGCTGACGTGTAATGTCCAACAGGTTTTTGGTGAGTTCTTGCAGGGAGGCATGGGTTGATGAATGTACGGCGGTGCTATGGCGTACGATCAGTTCGGTGGGTAACAGCAGTGATGTGCTCTGGGTAGGATCGCGCAGCGTGGCGAGCAAACGAGTGACGCCTTCTTTACCTAATAGCCTGAAATCCTGGCGAATGGTTGTCAGTGGCGGCGTGTAATAGGCGCTGTCCTGAGTATCGTCAAAACCGATCACTGACATCTGCTCTGGGACGCGCAGGCCATACTCGTGCAGCGCACGCAGGACGCCAAGCGCCATTTGATCGTTCGCGACAACAATGGCGGAGACACGCAGGGATTCTCCCAATAGGGCCAGCGTCTGGTGGTAACCAGATGCGGCGCTCCAGTCACCGTGTAGCACTGAAGCGGGGGTGAGCTGCTGTTTTTCCAGCTCGGCTAGCCAGCCTTCATAACGCAGACGGGCGGAGATCGACGTCATTGGTCCGGTCAACAGGGCGATGTGTTGATGTCCCAGCTGTACCAGATGCGTGATGGCTAAACGTGCGCCGTGATCGGGGTCGAACATGACGTTGAGTATGTCGGTATGCGGATCGGCATCCATAAACAGGACGGGTGTGTCGGCACAGGTCTGGCTAATGTGGGCGACTTCATTCGTGGATAGCGGAACATTCACGATAACGCCGCTGACACGCTGAGAAAGCAGGTCGTTAACGGCGTTATTGCAGGCGTTGACATCCGGACTGCTCAGCATGGACATCACGATGTTAATCCCTAGCTGACTGGCGGTGGTCTTAATCGCTGCGGCAATTTGCGAAGGCGCGTGCAGTGACAGATCGGTAGTGACCAGCCCTAGTGTGGTGATGGTTTTTCCTGCCAGCTGCTGTGCAACGCGATTTGGCGTGTAGTTAAGCGCCGCCATCGCCTGTTCCACTTTACTGCGAGTACGGGATGACACATGAGGTGCTTGATTCAGCACGCGGGAAACCGTCTGATAGGAAACCCCAGCGTACTCGGCGACATCGTTTAAGGTTATGGGTTTCTGTTTCATTGCGGCTATTCCGTGCGTGATTCTATGCGTAAAAGAGCATCATCATAACAAATCGCACAGGGAATCCGTAACAGGCGTATGTATTCCGACACAATCAAAATAGACCGAAGAGAAACTGACGTTCGTAGGCGTTTTTAGATGTTTGTAAAAAGTAAAACCGGGAGCAAGCGCGCCCGGTTTGAGGGAGGGTTACTTGATGTTTACTGCTCGGACAACACAAACATGCCGTAAGGGTGGATTTGCAGATAGTAGCTGTCGCCTGGATTCGGCTGAAGCTGGGTTGCGTTAACCTGCAACAGCATCGACTGTCCATGCCAGTCCACCTGCACTTCGTACTGCGGCCCCATGTAGGCGACCTGCGTGATGGTGCAGCGCTGGCTTTCGTCACCCTGATGGCTGAGCGTAATGGCTTCCGGGCGAATACCGACGGTCGATTCGTTTAAGCCGGCGGCAAAGCCCTGCGGACGCGGAATGAGGTAGCCGTAGATGTTCACGCTGTCTGCCGTGAAGGTGGCAGGGAAAATGTTGGCATCTCCCATAAAGCTGGCCATGAAGCGGGAAGCCGGCTGGCGATAAAGCTCCTGCGGCGCACCCAACTGCATGATTTTGCCTTTGTTCATCACGAGAACCATGTCGGATACTGCGAAGGCTTCGCTCTGATCGTGCGTAACATACAGCGAGGTGATGTTGAACTGCTGCTGAAGCTCACGGATTTTCTCACGCATGCTGCGGCGCAGGTTAGCATCAAGGTTACTCAGCGGCTCATCGAATAGCAGAACTTTAGGTTTGAGGATCAGCGCACGCGCCAGAGCGACACGCTGCTGCTGTCCACCAGAAATCTGGTCGACGTAGCGATCTTCAAATCCTGCCAGGTCGACCAGCGCCAGCGCTTCTTTTACGCGTTGATTGATTTCAGCCTTCGGGCGACCGAGCATTTTCAGCCCGTAGCCGATGTTTTCCCCCAGCGACATGTGCGGGAAGAGGGCGTAAGACTGGAACACCATGCAGATATCGCGCTGTTGAATGGAGCGCTCGGTGACGTCTTCGCCATCGATGAAAATCTGGCCTTCTGTCGGCTTTTCCAGACCGGCAACGGCCCGCAGTACCGTGGTTTTACCGCAGCCAGACGGCCCCAGCAGCGTGACCATTTTTCCCTGAGGGATCGCCAGATTCAAATCATCAATGACGGTGTTGTTGCCGAAGCGTTTAGTGATGTGCTTCAGTTCGACAAAGCTTTTTTCAGTATTCAAGGTAATCACTCCGCTTAGGCATTATTCTTGGCTTTCGTGCGGGAAATCCGCGCTTCACCGACCAGATAATCGAATAGGAAAATAATGGCCAGCATGACCACAATCAGGATGGAACCGTAGGCAATCGCCATACCGTATTCACCGTCTTCCACGCGGTTAAGAATGTAAGACGTGGCGACGCGAGTATCCGGTGTAACCAGGAAGATAATGGCGCTGACGGTGGTAATCGCACGTACGAAGCTGTAAATCAGCGCAGACAAAATGGCCGGACGCAGCAGCGGTAGCAGAATATAAAACACCGTGCGCATCGAACCCGCACGCAGGCTGAGTGACGCTTCGTCCAGTGATTTATCCAACTGCCCCAGTCCGGCAATACCCGCACGGATACCAACCGGCACGTTACGCATGACCATCGACATGATGACGATCACCGCGGTTCCCGTTAAGTAAACCGGCGCGCTGTTAAAGGCCAGGATGTAAGACACACCGGCAACCGTACCCGGTACCGCAAAGCACAGCATGGTGGTGAACTCGATAGCCTTCTTGCCGTAGAACTGCTGGCGCACCACGATGTAGGCGATGAGTAGCCCGAACAGTGCCGTAATCGGTGCGGCGATACCCGCGAACAACAGCGTATCCAGCAGGGAAGGCCAGGCGCCGTCGCTAAAGCCTTGCCCGAACAGCTTGCTGAAGTTTGCCAGCGTCAGGGTGTAATCCACGCCCCAGTTAACGGTAAAGCTGCCGTAGAAAATGCTGCCGTACAGCAGAACGTTAAAGGCAATCCAGACATAGAGCAGGATGCTGACGATCCACACCAGCGAAACGGGTAGCGGCTGCACATCACCCCGAGAGGATTTACCGGAAATCGTCACGTAGGAGCGTTTACCGATCCACAGATATTGCACGCAGAACACGGCTAGTGAGAACACCAGTAGGACAACGCCGAGCGTACTGGCTGCCTGGTAATCCAGCTGTGCCCCAGTAATGTAGAAGTAAATCTGGGTTGCGAGTACGTCGAAGTTACCGCCCAACACCAGTGGGTTACTGAAGTCGGCCAGCGACTGGACGATCACGATCAGGAACGAGTTGGCGAGCGCTGGTTTCAGCAAGGGCAGGAAAACCCGCTGAAAGGTTTGATAACGGTTAGCACGCAGGGTGTACGACGCTTCTTCCAGCGACGGATGAATGGTCTTCATCGCGCCTTCCAGAATCATAAATGACATTGGCGTGAAGGCGAGCACCTGCGCCAGCCAGATGCCGGTAAAACCGTACAGCCAGTTGGTGTTCGTCAGCCCGAACCAATCCACCATCAGCTCGGTCATATAACCGGAGCGGCCCATCATCAGCGTCACGCCTAACCCGACAACAAACGGCGGCGTCACGATAGGCAGAATGGAGAAAATGCGGCCGATAATCGCGGAGCGGCGGGCAATACGTGAGGTGTAGATCGCCAGCACCATACCGAAGAAAGTACAGCCGATACCGACAGCAACCGACAGCAGGAATGAGTTCCAGATCACCCGCAAGATGTGCGTCTGACCCAAAATCTGCATAAATGCCAGCGGCGCGAATTCACCACTGTCGTTGGTGAACATCGGAATGAAGATAGCGATGCTAGGGTAAAGGATAAAGACGCCAATCAGCGCGATGATGCTGATGAGCGAGCCGATGACGAAGCGATCGCCACCCAGCCAGTCCAGCCGCGATAGCGCCAGCGTAATAATCGCACTCAGCGCGACAAACAGCGCAATAGTGCCATAGCCCATTCCGCGACCTTCCACCGTGGCACTGATGACCACGAAAAGGGCACAGAACAACGCGTAAGCTGCATCAAAACGGTGGCGGCCACGCTGTTCACGACCGGGCGTAAGCAGTGGACGTGCGAGCAACCCTACTGGGAGCAGGAACCACAGTAGGCTGATATTCAGGCTCGACCAACTGTAGGCCGCCAGCAGTTCATCGCGTGAGGCATCCAGCAGGCCGTAATCCAGGCTCCACGCTGGCAGCAGCAAAAAGGTTGCTGCAATCAGCGCCAGCCACAGGAAAACGGGATCCCGCTTAGGCGTCGGTGAAAGAGTTAGTGTGTGTGACATGATGGTTCCCTGGTGCGTGCAAGTTTTATACCCGTCATACTTCAAATTGCCTGTGCGTTGGCTGCCCTTACTCACCCCAGTCACTTACCTGAGTAAGCTCCTGGGGACTCGCTCGGTTGCCGCCTTCCCGCAACTCGAATTATTTAGGGTATATAGAATTGTTTTATGAGATTGAATCGTCACAGGTATTAGGTGGTGAATAATATTGAGTAATGGTTAATTAGCGATGCTGAGAACACGGCGTTAAGCGAAATGCGAGCAAGCCTTGCCGCCGTGTTCCCATTATTTTTCAATCAATAGAAGTCAATGAATCAAGGTCAATGAGTCGAGATTATTGGCCCATTTTGACTTCGTTAACCCACTTGGAAATCAGCTCTTTACGCACGTCTGCCGCACCGTATTTGTCCATGTCGTAGTTGATCAGTTTCAGATCCTGCAACTTCAGAGACAGCGGAGAAGCTTCGGCGGTGGTGTTGGTCAGAATCTGGTAGGACTGACCTTTCTTCCAGGAGAGTTCCTGTGCTTCTTTTGACAGCGCCCAGTCAACGAACAGCTTGGCGTTATCCATATTGCGCGCGCCTTTCAGGATGCTGACGCCGCCAATTTCATAGCCAGTACCTTCACACGGGGAGATCAGCGTCAGCGGTGCACCTTTCTCTTTTTCCAGCGAGTAGTCATGCAGGAAGCCGATGCCGATAGCCGTTTCGCCACGTGCAGCGTTACGTGCCGGGGCAATACCGGATTTGGTGTACTGCGACACGTTGGTATTCAGTTTTTTCAGGTAATCAAAGGCCTGATCCTGACCCCACAGCTGGGAGAAGGTCGCCAGTGCGGTATAAGCCGTACCGGAACTTTGTGGATCGGCAATCTGGATTTCGCCTTTGTAGATTGGGTTGGTCAGATCTTTCCAGCACTGTGGAACGGGCAGGTTTTTCTCTTTCAGGCGATCGGTGTTGACGCCGAAGCCGAGAATACCGACGTAAACGGCTGACGAGTAGTTGCCTTTACGTTTGGCGGGATCGCGGAACTGCGGCATGATCTGCTCAAGGTTTTTAGACTGATAAGGTTCCAGCAGATCCATTTCGCCCGCTTGAGATTGCGGATCCAGCGTACCGCCGTACCAGACGTCAGCCTGCGGGTTTTTCTTCTCTGCATCGACTTTCGCCAGCGTGCTGCCAGAGCCGTTGCGGATAAAGGAGGTTTTAACGTTGTGTTTCTCACCGAAGGCTTTGGCTTCTTCCTCACAGAAGGCGTTGGTGGCGCTACAGTAAATGACCAGACGTCCTTCCGCCCGAGCGGTAGTGGTGGTAACAGCAGCAACGGTCAGTCCAGCGGCGATGAGGGTAGTTAAGGTACTCAGTTTCATGATGTTTTCCTTATAGGTATCTATCTGTTGTTATTGCTATTTTGATGTCATCAAACGTTCCCGGCGGCTGACACCTGCCATCAGCAGAGGCATCAATAACAGTCCGATGCAGGCTGAAGCCAACGCCAGCAGAGTAAAAAATCCCGACCATCCGTAGTGTTGCAGCACCTGTGCCAGCGGCCAGCCCGCCAGCGCTGCCCCCAGATAGGCAAACAACGCCAGAAAACCTGTCACCGTGCCTGCGGCATCCTTATGGCTGTATTCCGTCGCAGCCAGGCCAATCAACATCTGTGGTCCAAAAACAAAAAAACCGATACTGAAGAAACAGGCCGCGAGCAGTGAATAGTGGTGAATCGGTGCCAGCCACAGCGCGGTCATGGTTAAAAACAGCCCTAATGCAAACAGCAAAATCATCGGCGCGCGTTGACCACGAAACAGCAGGTCCGAACCCCAACCGGCAAACAGCGCCCCCATCAATCCGCCCAGTTCAAACAGCGACAGCGTGGCGTTCGCGCTGAGCAGGTTGAAACCGTGGCTCTCCGACAGCCAGATGTTCCCCCAGTCATTCAGTGCGATGCGAATCAGGTACACCAGAATGTAGGAAAACCCGAGTAGCCAGATGGTACGGTTACGCAAAATCGCATCGCGCAGAATCTGGCGCATTGGCATCGGCGGGCTTTGCTGCTCCTGACGAAGCTCCAGCGCATCGCGCCGCCACTCGCCAACGCTGGGCAAGCCCTGCTGTTGCGGTTTATCGCACAGCTGCCAACACAGCCACAGACCAATCACAATGCCGATGATGCCCGGCACCAGCAGCGCCGCCTGCCATCCCCATTCGGAGGCCAGATAGCCCGCCAGCAGGGGAACCGCTGCACCGCCGATATTGATCGACGTATTCCAGCATCCCCACCAGAGGCCGCGTTCATTGCGCGAATACCAACTGCTCAGCAGTCTGGCGCAAGGCGGCCACCCCCAGCCCTGAAAGAACCCATTCAGCGCCCAAACAATCAGCAAACCCGTGAGCGACTGGCTGTACATGAACAGAATATTCAGCACGCCGGTAATCATCAGCCCGACACCCATAAACCAGCGCACCTGACTGCGATCGCACACGATGCCGGAAATAAACTTGGACGCGCCATAACAGAGATAAAACAGCGTCCCTAGCAGACCGATATCGCCTTTGCTTAACCCTAATTCCAACTGCATCACCGGCATGACGAAGTTGATGCTTTTACGCGTCAGGTAAAACGTGGCGTACCCGATGACCATGGAAATCAGCAACCGTGGTCGCCAGTAGCGATAACGCTGGCTGATTTGTGTTGGTGAAAGCTGTCCCGCTGGAAACATGGGTGCCTGCATGGGGTTCTCCGTCGCGTTGAGAGAAGAGTAGGGGGATGTGAATTAAAAAGGATGAGACAAGGTTTTAGGTGGCTAGGAATAATTCCTAGCTAATCGTCTTTTTGTTTAAATTTTGTGGGCAAGTTAACAATTATGTGCGTACCGCGCGGCGTGGCAGCGTCGCCAATGGTGGCGGCTTTTACCAGCCAGTTACCACCCAACGCCTGTACGCGTTCCTCGATGCCCCGCAGGCCAAAGCCGCCGCCTGTCGGAGGCGACCGGTCTTGTGCGATGCCTACGCCGTTATCAATGACGTCGAGCGTAATCAGATCATCCTGTTGGGAAAGCCGAACCGTAATCTGCGTAGCGCTGGCGTGCTTGTTGATGTTGTTAAGCAGTTCCTGCACCAGCCGGTAAAGGGTGAAAACCACTACGTCATCATGCGGAGGCGTGGGGAGCTGATAATCCAGCTGAAACTGAATACCGCGAGCCGAGAAGGCAAACTCATCCGCCAGATGATGCAGCGCTTTATCCAACACCATTTCATCCAGCACCGGTGGACGCAACTGGCGCAGAAGCTGGCGGGTGGTGTGGTGGATGCGCCGCGACAGCTCGCTGATTTGTCCGGCAGCATGCTGAGCCGCATCGGCTGGCGCGCTGTGTTTCACCAGCATGGCCTGAATCTGAATGGCAGTGATGTTTTGGCCGATGTCATCGTGCAGCTCGCGCGCGATGTCTTTGCGTACGACCTCTTCGGTGTGGATGATGCGCTCCATAAGTTGCCGCCGGGTTTTCAGCTCCTGCTCCAACTGATGACGATAGCGCTGGAGCCGCTGTGCGAGCTGTTGCTGACGGCTGATCGCGATCCCCAGCCCAATGCCGAGCAGCGCCTGTGTAGAGAGAAAGAGTTCCAGTTCGCGCAGATCGTCGAAGGCTCCGCTCACCTGACGTGTGACGGCAATCATAAGACTGCCGAGTACGGCGGAGAGCACGCCGCCTTGCCAGCCGAATTTATACGCCATGACCACGTTAGGCAGAAAAACGAAAATCAGCAGCAGGCGTTCCATCTCGGGTGTGAACGTCATTTGCAGGCAAACGCCGATAGAAAAAAACAGCGAGCACCAAATCAGCAGTGAGGTGCGCAGCGGCGGATCGGGGATCTCCTGTGCCAGCAACGTCTGCAAGTGCTGCTGTTTGATGTATTCGTACAGCAGATAGGTGAACGGGATCAGCAGGACGCCGCCGGTAAACGTCGCCAGCAGCGTTTGCGTCAGCTGCGAGTGTAACCAGGGGCCGATAGCGATACCGTGCAGAACGGTATTGAGCGTCAGCGCTGCCAGAAGCAGCAGAAGTCGCTGCCAATAAAGCGTATAGCGATGCCAGATTTTATGCGTGATGATGGCCGGAATCAGGCTGAGGAACGGAGAAAGTAGCAGCAGCGAACGCGTTATGAGTTGCTCGCTAATAAGCCAGCTCTGGATGGCGATTTCCGCAAGCAGTAAGGTCGGCCAGTACTTTCTAGGCAGCAAAATCATCAACGCCAGCCGCAGCCCTTGCGGTAACAGCAGCGCTGCCTGCTGGCCGTTGTTGCTCAAATAGAAACTGATGGTCCACAGCGCCAGCCAAATCAGGCTATAAAAAAAGGCCAGAAACAGCGTCATGCCGATGACGTGCAGGCGACGCATGATTTACTTCCCAGCCAGCAGTTGGTGTTGCAGTGCAAAGTGCACCAGTTCTACCGTGGATTCACACTGTAATTTACTGAGAATATTGGCACGGTGAACGTGAACGGTCTTATGGCTGAGTTCGAGCTGTTCAGCGATGCTTTTTACACTAATTCCGTTGATCAGCAGGCTGAATATTTCCCGCTCGCGCGGGGTCAGCGCCAGCAGCTCTTTCGGTGGCTGCTGCTGATGGCGAATGGCGTGCAGCGCATCAGCACACAGGTACAGGCCACCGCTGCTGACCACGCGAACGGCCTGCACTAACTCTTCCGGGCCACAGCGCTTCGTGAGATAGCCGCCTGCACCCGCATCCAGCGCGCTTTGTACAAATGCGGTGGTGTCATAGATGCTCAGAATAATGGCGCGAAAATTAGGGCGCTGTTGACGCAGACGGGTTAATAGCGACAGGCCGCTTTCATCCGGCATGGCGATATCAATTACGGCAACATCAATCGGCTGTTTGAGTAGATGAGGCCAGGCCTGCGCCGCCGAAGCATATTGTCCAACAACCTGAATGTCATTTTCTAATGTCAGAAGCTGTGCAAAGCCAGACCGTACAACGATGTGATCGTCAACCAAAGCCACATTAATCATGGTTTCGCCGTGTGAATTCAAGGTCATCAAAACGTCATAATGCGGGGGAATCAAGAGGCGAGCAATAGCAGATAAGTAAAATGGAATCGGCTTAACAGATATCCCACTCTTTATTGACCTAATGATGAAAAGCATATTGATAGAACGCGGAGTTATTTGACTCGGTTAATCGAGGAACATACTGTTTTTTTCTTTAACTCCATGTGGTTACAAACCAATGGAGTTACACATCAATGTATTTACGATATCAGGGAATCAGAGTGATGACGAAATGGCGTATAGCGCTGGTGGCGGGAATGGTCACGGCGGCGATGGCGTTGACGGCATGCGATAGCGCAAGCAATTCTGCCAACCACATTAAAGTCGGCGTGATTAACGGTGCGGAACAGGATGTCGCTGACGTCGCGAAGAAAGTGGCAAAAGAGAAATATGGTCTGGATGTCGAACTGGTGGGGTTCAGCGGTTCGCTATTACCGAACGAGGCAACGGATAAAGGCGATCTGGACGCGAATGTCTTCCAACATCGTCCTTTTCTGGAACAGCAAAACCGCGAACACGGTTATAAGCTGGTGGCGGTAGGAAATACCTTCGTCTTCCCGATGGCGGGTTATTCGAAGAAGATTAAAAGTATCAACGATCTGAAAGCTGGCGACACCATCGCGATTCCGTTCGATCCTACGAATCTGGGACGCGCGCTGTTATTACTGGAAAAAACCGGATTAATTACGCTGAAGCCTAATACGGGCTTATTACCAACGGTGCTGGATATTACGACCAACACGCACAACCTGCGTATTATGGAAGTGGAAGGGGCACAGCTGCCGCGTTTGCTGGACGATCCGCAAGTGACAGTCGCGATTATTAGCACGACCTATATTCAACAAACCGGCTTAACGCCAACGAAAGACGGTATTTTTATTGAGGATAAAGAGTCACCGTATGTGAATATTATTGTGACTCGTGAAAATAATAAAGAGGCGGAAAACGTCAAGAAATTTATTCAGGCCTATCAATCTGATGAAGTTGAACAGGCGGCTAATCGTATTTTTAACGGCGGGGCAGTGAAAGGTTGGTAGTAATAATTATTAGATTGTTATTATGCCACCTCTTTTATTATAGAGGTGGCAGGTTATTAATTAAAAATGAATTATTCGCAGGGTTTGTTTTTTATTAAACTCGATTAATAAGCTTAATGAACTCCCTTCTATACACTCTGTAATTGTCGAAGGCGTGTTATTTATTTTATTAAATAATACACCGGGTGACATAACTATTCACTAATTGTAAAGAGGGAAATTTATGGCTTATCCAACAACAAACCTTAATGGGATTATCGGTTTTGCAAAAGCGGCAAATGTTACCGGAGGAACAGGTGGTAAAGTTGTTACGGTAAACTCTCTGGCCGATTTTAAATCTGCTGTGAGCGGTTCAGCAAAAACCATTGTGGTGCTGGGTTCCTCGCTGAAAGCATCAGCACTGACCAAAGTGGTGTTTGGCAGCAATAAAACCATCGTCGGTTCTTTCGGTGGTGCTAATGTGCTGACCAATATCCACCTGCGTGCTGATAGCAACTCATCCAACGTCATTTTCCAGAATCTGGTTTTTAAACATGATGTTGGCATCAAAGATAATGACGATATCCAGCTATATTTGAACTACGGTAAGGGATATTGGGTGGATCACTGTTCATGGCCTGGGCATACGTGGAGTGATAACGACGGTAGCCTCGATAAACTGATTTATATCGGTGAGAAGGCGGATTACGTCACGATCAGTAACTGCTTATTCTCAAACCATAAATATGGCTGCATCTTCGGCCATCCGGCAGATGATAATAACAGTGCTTACAATGGCTATCCGCGTTTGACTATTTGTCATAACTATTATGAAAATATTCAGGTACGTGCACCCGGCCTGATGCGTTATGGTTATTTCCACGTATTCAATAACTATGTCAATAAATTCAACTTGGCCTTTACGGTTGCGCAGAATGCCAATGTCTTGTCTGAACGCAACGTATTTGGCTCCGGTGCGGAAAAGAAAGGGATGGTTGACGATAAAGGCAATGGTTCAACCTTTACGGATAATGGCAGTTCACCGGCGGCTGTGGCAAGTAAATCACCTGCGGCTAAATGGACGGCGTCATCTAACTATTCATATAGTTTGATGAGTACCTCTGCGGCGAAATCCTGGGTGGTTGCTAATGCAGGCGCACAAAATAGTGCGCTCAAGTTCCCATCATAACCACGGAACGGTTATTTATCTTCGTTCTTGCATACGCAATATTATGAATTGATATTCATTAGATATTAATCGTATTACACGATGCCACTCGGCTGCCGAGTGGCATATTTATTAGAATATATTCATCAAAGAATTAAGCGGCAATATCATTTCTCGGACTGTGGGTAAAATACCACTCGACTGTTTTCTTAATTAACTCTTCCGTTGCATCGACATAGTGCTGCGGTGACGTTTTGACTTCCTGCTCCAGAATCAGGGGAAGCTCGGTACAACCCAGAATAATTTTCTCAACGCCAGCCTGTAACAGGCGATCTTTTACCGGTGACAATAGGCTATAGGCTCTGGCGATATCACCGGATTTATACGCGTAGATGCTTTCCATTACCTGGTGTTGGTCTGCATCATCCGGCGTGTAGCACTCAATATTATCGGTAATCAGGTTGTCCTGATAAATTCTCGCTTTGACCGTCGCCGTCGTCGCCAATAGGCCGACGCGTGTGGTATTGGCATGCTTAATCGCCTGACAGGTCACATCAATAATGCTGATCATTTCTGCACGGCACTGCTTTTTTAAGTCATTAAACCAATAGTGCGCGGTATTGCACGGGATAATGATGCATTCAGCGCCCGCGTTTTCGAGAATTTTCATATATTGCAGCATTTTATCCAGCGGCGACGCGCTGTGCTGGAGAATGCATTTCGTTCTATCAGGGATATCAGGAATAGACACCGCAATCATCGGAATATGGTCTTGATCCCGATACGCTGGCGTGTTTTTGATCAGCTTTTGCATCGCATCAACGGTAGCACCTGGCCCCATACCACCAAGAATTCCCACGAGACTGTTCATGCTGTTTACCCTGTAGCATTATGAAATTAAAAGGATAATCGCATACTGTTTGGCAATGTGAATTGCTAAATTCCCATCTCCTATGTGGGATTTGCATAACTATTAGCATCCCTATGCTTTTATTGGTTTTAACGGTGTATAGTGGGCAGCTGCTTTATTGGCGATGTAGGTCGTTGGCAGATATAGAACGTTGGCATAGGGAACGAAAATATGACGCTGCGCGTTTTGAGTGAGGGGTGATGCTGAATAATATCGAAACCAAGTGGCTGTATGATTTTATCGTGCTGGAAGAACACCGGAGTTTTACGCTGGCTGCCGAGAAGCGGAATATCTCTCAGTCCTCATTCAGTCGGCGAATTCAGGCGCTGGAAGCGGCGGTTGGCTTTGATATTTTCGACCGTAGCGCGTTGCCGCTACAGTTAACCGAGCAGGGGCGTGTGTTCCACGCCTATATCCGTAATACGCTGGATGATTTGGAGTATCAACTCAATAAGCTGCACGGCGGGGACAATTACAAGAATAAGATCACCATCGCCGCGGCGCATTCGCTGTCGGTCTTCATCATGCCGGAGCTGTTAAAAGACGTGCCGGATCCGCAGGAAAAAATCTTCTATGTCGAATCGATCGATGTCGATGAAGCGGTGCTGAATCTCAAAGAAGGGCGCAGTGACTTCATTTTCTCATTCTACAATGAGGATCTGATGGGGGAGCCCTTCATGCACGAGAAGATCCTAGAGTCCCGGCTTTATCCTGTCTGCGCGTGTGATAGTGCAGGGAAACCGCTGTTTGATGTCAGCGCGTCATCTGTGCCGCTACTCAACTATACCGAGACGAGCTACATGGGGCGTCAGGTCAGCCGCTACTTATCCAGCGTCGACAGCGATAAGTTTACGGTCAATTTCGTCTCTTCCATGAGTGACTTGCTCAAACGTATGACGAAGAAAGGTTATGGCATCGCCTGGCTGCCGGACTATTCCATTCAGGAAGAGCTGAAAAACAAAGAGCTGACGATCCTGAGCATGGAAAATGCTGTGATCCGTATGGGCGTTTATCTATATCGCCTTGATGCGCGGTTGAATGTGGCTTCTGAGAAATTCTGGCGCTACATGAAAGGGCTGTCATCAGCATCTGGGCTATAAACATGGTGACAGCGCTGACAGTGTCACGAGAGATAAAAAAATAGCGGCCGAAGGCCGCTATAGATGACGTATTCACTCACTCAGCATTAGCTATTTTGCGTAGCCTGCTGAGGTTCCTTATAGGCGACGACTTCGTCGGTAGCCTCTTCATTTTCATCATCATCGTGGATGTCTTTTTCCAGACTGGCCACAACGGCGGTAGAGATACTGTTACCGATGACGTTAGTTGCAGTACGGCCCATATCTAGGAACTGGTCGATACCGATGATCAGTAGGATACCGGCTTCCGGCAGGCTGAACATCGGCAGCGTTGCGGCAACCACCACGATAGAGGCACGCGCTACGCCTGCCATCCCTTTACTGGTGATCATCAGCGTCAGCAGGATCAGGATTTGCTCAGTAACGCTCAGGTCGATGTTGTAAGCCTGTGCGATAAACAGAATCGCAAAGGACTGATACATCATAGAACCGTCGAGGTTGAACGAGTAACCGAGAGGCAGCACAAAGCTGGTGACTTTTTTCGGCACGCCGAATTTGGTCAGCGCTTCCATGGTTTTTGGATAAGCCGATTCACTGCTCGCCGTGGCGAAAGCCAGCATGGTTGGTTCACGAATCAGCTTCGCCAGCGTAACGATGGCTTTGCCCAGGAACAGGTAACCAACCAGGAACAGAACGCCCCACAGTACGGCTAAACCAAGGTAGAACTCACCGATCAGTTTACCGAAGTCGTAAAGCAGGCCCAGACCTTGTGTGGTAATCGCGGAAGCGATTGCGGCAAAGACAGCAATAGGAGCCAGCGCCATCACGTAGTCGGTCACGCGGAACATCACTTTGGTCAGTTCTTCGATCATGGAAATGATCGTGGTCGCGTGCTTGTTTTTGCCTTTTACATAGGCAAGCGCGGAGCCGAAGAACAGAGAGAACACCAGAATTTGCAGGATCTCATTGTTTGCCATCGCTTCGACGATACTTTTCGGGAAGATATGGCTGATGAAGCTCTTAAGCGTAAAGCTGTCGGTGTTCAGACCTGTCGCAACGTGCTGTGCGGGGATTTCGAGATTCATGCCTGCGCCAGGTTGGAACAGGTTGGCGAAGACCATACCGATGAGCAGGGAAATGAACGAAGCGCTGACAAACCAGATCATCGCTTTCATACCGATACGACCAACGGCAGAAGAGTTTCCTCCCATGCTTGCCAGGCCGGAAACCAGCGTAGCGAAGACCAATGGCGCGATGATCATTTTAATCAGGCGCAGGAAGATATCGGTAACCATGTTGAAATAAGATGCGACTTCTTTTGCTCGACTGCCGTCAAGATATTGATGGCAAGCCCAGCCGATTAATATTCCCAGGACGATAGCCAAGACTATCTGTACAAGTAACTTCTGCCTTTGCATATAAACCTCATGTTGATGAATTGATTCAGACAACACAATATTATTGCCAGCGTGATGGCTGGTGTTTTCCCTGAATACACCAATCCCTCACCCGAACCTGTTATTGGGGTGTTGTGTCTGCCCGCCGATATTACAACGATTCTTGCTTTTTACATTTTTTTTCTGCGGATTGTTATGTAATTGTGATCCTTGTCATGCGAAAAATGCATGTCCATGTCGCTTGTAATGATAAATAGGGATGTGATACGCAGATTGCGTAAATCGTGATTTTTTTATTAATTCATTATTAAACAGTAACTTATTTTGGTTTTTCGCGGGTAAAGGTAGATGGAATAAGGTGTTGAAGTAGTGTTACTAATGACAGGTGGCTATACATCAATAAAACAGATGGTAAATTACTTAAAGATTAAGTAAAAATAAAAGTACAATTAACGAAAACTTTATATACACGCCATTTTGTAAAAAAATTAATTTTTTAATTATTTAAACCGTGACTTTGTTTTCTTGCCCTAGATTTCATTCTTCTTGTTGTTGATGTGAAGTTTAATTATTGTCCTATGTGTTTCTGTTTGTAACTGCCTGGGCGTTTAGGGTGTTTAAAATGGTGTTTTTTATTTTTTAAACATATGTTACTGATGATTTGAGACCTCGCTGTTGGTTATTTCACCGAAAAAGATCGATGCTGACTTTATCGTGGCACGCTTTTTCCAGATGCTTTTTCATCCAGTCTGCCGCTGTTTCGACCTCTCCCCGTTGCAGGAAATCCAGAATCGCCAGATGTTCTGCAATCTGTTCCAATCGCTTGGGATTGAAGGCTGGACTCCCTTGTCGATATTCCACCAGACGCCGTAACTGATTGATTCGTTGCAAGCTATGGTGGGCGAAACGGTTGCCACTACAGGCAAGCAGCGTTTCATGAAAGTGTGTATTGGCATCGAACATTTCATGCGGTGTGAGCGTCAGGTAACCCCCACTGAGAATGTCTTCTTGTTGCTTACGGCAGGCGTTGAGCGTGTGCTGATCGATACGAAACTGCGGCGACAGCAGACTAAGCGGCTCGACCAGCAGGCGGAACGTAAAACTTTCCTCATAGGCCGTGACGGAATCGATAATCGGCGTGGTTCGCCAGCCTTGACCCGTGCGGAACTCCAGCCAACCTTCCTGTTGAATACGCGTCAGAACGTTACGCAGTACGGAGCGGGACACCTGACATTCTCGCATCAGATCCACTTCTGAAAACTGCTCTGGCAACCGACGAGAGAGGCGCATATCGACAATCTTTCGGTAGAGCGGTTCTTCGCTGCTGGCGGCTAATTCAGTGACTAAATGCCCTAATTCATGGGCATGGCGGTCAAGATAAAATCCCCGGTTGCGGTGGTAATGCAGCATACCTTTTTCCGTCAGATACAGCAGCGCGACCTTGACCGGCGTGCGGGAGGCGTTCAATACCTGCGCCAGCGACGATTCGATCAGATGAGCGCCGGGCGGCAGCTGCTCGCGGCGAATATAGGCGACAATCTGTCTGACAATCCTTGTCTGTAGGGGAGTTAAAGCCATGGCTATCCTGCTATGTCGTTTAGGGTGTTACGAGGAATCTTTATGTTCTTGTCAGTACGGCTCGCCTGCCAGCAGAGCATGCTCCGGCTTGGCCGGAGCAATCCTGTTTTACTGGTGATAGAACGGAAATGCGCCGAAGACAATACCACCGACCAGCAGCGACAGGCTGACAAAAATCGCCCATTTGATTGCAAAGCGTTGGTGATCGCCGATGTCCACTTTTGCCAAACTGACCAGCAGGTAGAGCGACGGCACCAGCGGGCTGAGCAGGTGGAACGGCTGGCCGACAATCGACGCACGGGCGATCTCCTCTGGGGTAATACCATAGTTGACCGCCGTCTGGGCGATAACCGGTAAAATTCCGAAATAGAACGCGTCGTTGGACATCAAAAAAGTAAACGGCAGGCTAATGAGCGCGGTGAACACCGCAAGATACGGGCCGAAACTTTCTGGTATCACCTGCAACAGACTCTTCGCCATGGCATCTACCATGCCCGTACCGGATAAAATTCCGGTGAAAATCCCCGCGGCGAAAATAAGCGATGTCACCGCGAGCACGTTAGCGGCGTGTGAGCCGATCCGCGCTTTTTGCTCCTCCAGCTTGGGATAGTTGAGCATGACGGCGATAGCGAAGCCGACCATAAACAACACCTGAATAGGCAGAATCCCGATCACCAGAAACACCAGAAGCAGGGTGGTCAGAATAAAGTTAGGCCAGAACATTTTAGGGCGGCGGTTGGCATCGCTTTCTTCGTCGCTGCCGTTGCCCAGATTGATCGACGCATTCTGGAAGTTGCTGACATCAATGATCCCCAGCCGTTTGCGCTCCTGTAGACCCAGAAACACGGCGACGCCGACCAGAGTCAGGCTGGCTAAAACAATTGCCGGGAGCATGGGGAGGAAAACGTCCAGTGCATCAACGCGCAATGCGGCGGCGGCACGCGCTGTCGGGCCACCCCAGGGGGAAAGGTTCATCACGCCGCTGGCGATGTTAACCAGACAGGTCAATCCGAGCACGCTCATCCCCAACCGCTGATAGAGCGGCAGGAATGCGGCAATCGCGATCATATAGGTCGTCGTACTGTCACCGTCCAGCGCTACCATCAAGGTTAACACGGCGGTGCCGACCAACACTTTCAGCGGATCGCCTTTAACCAGACGGAGAATGAAGCGCACCAGCGGATCGAACAGCCCCGCATCGATCATAATGCCGAAGTAGAGAATAGAAAACGTCAGCATAACGCCGGTTGGTGCCAGCGTTTTGATGCCGTCCAGCATCATCGCCCCCAGCCCCTGATAGAAACCGGCGGCCAGTGCGAACAGCGTAGGGACAAGAATCAGCGCGATCAGCGCAGACATCCGCTTGGTCATGATCAGATACATAAAGCAGATGACCATAGAGAAACCGAGAATAGTGAGCACAGTGAATCTCCTGTTTTTTATTATATTCTGAATAACTTACTGCCTTTCTTTCGGCGAATTTGGGGTACAAAAAAGCCGTGCAGTTTTTTATAACTGCCTATCGAAAGGGATGAAATTAGGTTATTTCCCGACGTCAGCGACGTTCAGAAGAATACGAATGAAAGGCGGGGATTAGCTTCCAGGGTCGATACGAATAATAAAGGACAGATAATGAGGGAGCGATAAGATAACGGTAATCGATAACATAAACGACCTCTATATGAGCAATAATATTCCTTTTATCCCCGCCAGCGTCCATCTAACCGATTGTTTAGTAATTATTTTAATCGACTTGATCACTGTCGCTACAAGGGGCTCTTTTTGTTAAAAACAAATTAAAGCATTGTAAAATGAAACGCAAATTGCGCTAAATTGGAATAAAAAACAATTGGGCGGAGGGGAGGACGGTGAGAACCAACATAATTTTAAAAGATAAACAGAGATGTGAAAATTTAAGGTGTGCGTAGAGGTTTATTATCGATTAACGGAAATTTATCCGTATTCATTAATGAAATTTTACAAGATGAGGTGGGGGATAAAGGTATTATCGGTGAAGAAGATTAAACGGTGTCTAAACCATCTGTATTTCCTAAGCCGCCACGGCTTTTACCTGACGGCTGAGGTTCGCGGCGGCTTAGGCAAGGGTGATTAACTGACGTTTTCTGCGGTGCTGCGCAGCCGATCTTTCAAGTGGCTGTATTCTTGTTGTACATAGTTCTCTGCTGCCTGCTGATCGTCGATGGCTTCCAGCTTAACGGCGCAGTGTTTGTATTCCGGCGTTTTAGATACCGGATCGAGATGATCCAGAGTTAGTTCATTGCAGGCACCGATCCACCATTGGTAGGTCATATAGACGGCACCTTTATTGATGCGCTCGCTGACGGAAACGCGTGAGATCACTTTGCCGCGTCGCGACGAGATCCAGGCTAGCTGCTGATCGTGGATGCCTAAACGCTCAGCGTCATAGGGGCTAACCTGCACGTAGCCCGGTTCATCCGCCAGCGTTTGTAATGCGGTGCAGTTGCCCGTCATGGAACGGCAGGAGTAATGGCCAACTTCGCGCACGGTGCACAAGACCAGCGGGTAATCCTCATCCACCAGCTCCATCGGCGGTCGCCATTCGGCCGTGAGCAGTAAGCCTTTCCCGCCGGGACGATCGAAGTGATTACCGGCGTACAGCCATGGCGTGCCGGGGCTGTCTTCCGTTGGACACGGCCACGGCACATAGCCCAGTCCCTCCATTTTCTCGTAGGTTGCGCCGTAATACAGCGGGCAGAGTGCTCGCAGCTCGTCCCAGATCTCCTGCGTGTTGTTATAGTGCATCGGATAGCCGAGCGCTGTAGCCATCAGGCTGATGATTTCCCAGTCGGGTTTCACATCGCCCTGCGGTTCCACGGCTTTATAAAAGCGCTGGAATCCTCGGTCGGCGGCGGTATAGACCCCTTCGTGCTCGCCCCAGGAGGTTGCGGGTAAAATCACATCGGCAATCGCAGCGGTTTTGGTCATGAAGATGTCCTGCACGATCAGCAACTCCAGCTCGTTGAACGCATCGCGCAGCATCGACAGATCCGGCTCGGTTTGCAGCGGATCTTCGCCCATCACGTAATTGGCTCGGATCTTCCCTTCTTTTATCTTGTGCGGGAGATCGGTCAGTGAGTAGCCGATTTTGTCGGAGAGTTCAGGTACGCCCCAGGCATCGGCAAATTTCGCCAGCACCGCTTTATCCGTGACGTTTTGATAACCGGGGAACATATTGGGCAGCGCTCCCATATCGCAGGCACCCTGCACATTATTTTGCCCCCGCACCGGCCCGACGCCAACGTTCGGACGCCCCAGATTCCCGGTCAGCAGGGCCAGGCCGGACAGACCTTTGACCACATCAACGCCTTGACCCCACTGCGTCACGCCCATTCCCCATAGAATGGTGGCGGACGGCGCAGCGGCATAGATCCGCATCGCGTCGCGAATCAATTTCGGCGACAGTCCGGTGATGTCAGCGACGTACTCCGGCGTGTATTTCGCGACGGTCTTGCTGAATTCCTCGAAGCCTTCGGTATGGCGGGCGACGTACGCTTTATCGTAGTGGCCTTCATTAATCAGCACGTTAGCGAACGCGTTGACCAATGCCATGTTGGAGCCATTTTTCAACGGCAGCCACAGATCGGCGATGCGGGCGGTTTCAATATGGCGCGGATCGCACACGATGATTTTTGCCCCGCGTGCTTTGGCTTTCAGGATCCGACGCGCCACGATGGGGTGTGAGTCTGCGGCGTTGTAGCCAAAAATCAGGATGCAGTCGGTTTTTTCGATTTCGCAGATAGAGTTGCTCATTGCGCCGTTGCCCAGCGTCACCTGTAGCCCGGCAACCGAAGGGCCGTGGCAGAGTCGGGCGCAGCAGTCGACGTTATTATTCCCGGTGACCGCCCGGGCAAATTTCTGCATCACATAATTGGTTTCATTGCCGGGACCGCGTGACGAGCCGGTGTGCATAATCGACTCGGCACCGTACTTCTCTTTAATCGCTTTCAGTCGGGAACTGGCGAAGTCGATAGCTTCATCCCAGGATACGGCTTCAAAGGGCGAGCCTTTCTGACGTCGAATCAGCGGCTGCTTTAAACGCGGTGTCAGAATTTTCGTGTCGTTAAGAAAATCCCAGCCGTAATAGCCTTTCAGGCACAGCTCACCTTCATTGGTGACGCCGTTTGCGCCTTCTGCACCAACCACTTTGCCGTTCTCTACCAGCAGGTTAATTTTGCAGCCTGACCCGCAATACGGGCAGACGGTAAGCACTTTCTGCATGATTATTCTCCAAAGCCGAGTCTTGGATCGTAAGAACTGCATTCCTGCGGCAGGCTGTTGATGCAGTCATCTAACCTTCGATAATCACCGATAAAGAAAATTAATTTACTGATCGTGGTCATGCTCAGGGCGATGATAAATCGTCCTAACGTGTTGAGTGCCGCGACCTTTTTCCATAGGACATTCGTCTGGAAAATAACGTGACTGCGTATTCATCCTCTTTATCCGTTAATGCCTATACTGTTTTTGACGATATTAACTCTATGTGCCACCGACTGGGCTGGGGTAGTCATGCCTGTCGGCTGTTTAACACAACGGAAATTGGCATCTCAAGGAAGATAACGCATTCTATTCGTTAATTTTTTGAGCTTAATTTCCCATCAAATGGGACATGAATCAGGGAATTCCAGAACGCCTGTGAGATCGCGTGGGATAAGGGCGCGAGACAACGGGCGGCACCGTCATGAGTAAAAAGTAAATACTTTTCCGACAGAGCGTGCGGGCGGGAAATATTTGTTAACGTCGCGGAGTGCATTATGGAATTTCTAAGAAATGTCAGCATAAAAATAATGGTGCTGTTCATAGTGGCTTCCCTGTTAGTGGCGTGGGGAGTGGCATCAGGATTCAGTCTTTATTCGCTTTATCAGGTCACGAATTTGCTTGATAAAAGTGAGACTCAGCGAAAAACGTATTCCCATCTGGTCTATGGAACCGATCAATATTTTCGGGCCGTAACTCGTATGGAAAGAACGATGGATTATTTGCAGCGTAACGAGCCAGAAAACGCCAAAAAGACGTTGGAAATGGCACAGGTCGCGCTAAAAAATACCAAAGACTCGCTGGAGAAATTCCAGACTGCGGAGCATGTCGGCGTCGATCAGGCAACGGTTGATGCGGTAAAAAATACCTGGAACACCCTGATCTCGACCTCTATCGATCCGATGAATGCGGCACTGCAACGCAATGATTACGAAGGATTCCGACAGATATTTCGCTCTGTTTATCCTCCGATTAGCCTGACGTTTGGCGAAGACATTAAACGCTATTCGGACAGCATTACCGCCTCCTCGTTGATTCCAACCGTGAATGAACACAATAACCAAAATCGTAATTCGTTAATTGCCGTGATGGTGATTGGCCTCATCGTATTGATTTTCACGGAATACTATTTGAGGAACTATCTGGTTATTCCGATTTCAGTGCTCAAATCTCACTTGGCGCAGCTCACGGCGGGGCGTTTAGGCTGTGAGCTGGCGGAGTTTGGCAAAAACTGTGCGGGACGATTGATTCCCGATATTAAGAAATTGCAGAAAAGTTTGCGCGATACGGTGACGGTCATCCGGCAGAGCACGACGGAAATCAACAACGGGACGTCGAGCATTAAGGATGGCAACGATAACCTTTCCAGCCGCACGGAACAGCAGGCTGCTGCACTACAGCAGACGGCGGCCAGTATGGAAGAGATTAGCTCCACGGTGCGGCAAACGACCGAACACGTGCATCAGGTGCGTAAGCTGGCGAAGGATGCGGCGGATACGGCACAAAAAGGCGGGAATATCAGCAGCAACGTAATGACGACGATGGATGGTATTAGCGCCAGTTCCCGACAAATTTCCGATATCACCTCGGTGATTAACAGCATTGCGTTTCAGACCAATATTCTGGCGCTGAATGCGGCGGTTGAAGCCGCGCGGGCCGGTGAACAAGGGCGAGGATTTGCCGTGGTAGCCGGTGAGGTTCGCACGCTGGCACAGCGTAGTGCGCAGGCGGCGAAAGAGATTGAGGCGCTGATCGCTGAGTCGGTTTCACGGGTTGAAACCGGTGCAGGGCAGGTTCGACAGTCTGGTGAAGCGATGACGGCAATTATTGCCTCCATTTCGCATGTGAACGATCTGATTGGTGAAATTGCAGCGGCAACGGATGAGCAAACTCGCGGGATTACGCAGATTAGTCAGGCGGTGCACGAAATGGACAGCGTCACGCAGCAGAATGCGTCGCTGGTGATGCAATCGGCAGAAGCGGCAGCTCGTCTGGATGAACAAACCAGCGAGCTGTCCGCCGTGGTGGATGTGTTCGATCTGGAGTCGGATTGCGATCCGGCAACGTCTTTTTCCCGTCCGGCGGTCTCTGCCCCTGTTCCTCGTGCGGTTAGGCAGAGCACCACGCCGCTGTTGTCGGCACATAGCCGTAATAGTGGGGGATGGGAAAAATTCTGATCCGTAGCGGGTTAAATACGGGACAGAGGTTGAACGCAAGATAACCCATGAGGCAGGCGACGAACCGGGCGGAAAGGCATCTGCCCGGTTCTGTTGAACGCGGGTAATCGCCTAAAAATGTTCGGTGAAACGCGTTAACCGTGATGCGTGTAATGCGTTGGATTACAGAGGAAAAATGGTGTTTTTCTCTGTAAATCTGACTGTGATAATGTAAAGAAATACCATTTTAAGACGGGTGTCTCTAGTCTTGAAATAGGTAATTTAAAGTTTTGGCATATTTATTGCTTTATTTTATTGGCAATTTTTTGCCGATTTTGAGATAAAAAAGCCGTATTTTTCTAGGGTTATAGAAATGAAGCGGAATTTTTTGGCATCAAGTTAAACTAGAAATTATTTGTTACATACTAAAGTGGTTGTTGCTCATGTTTTCGTGACGTAAATCAAGACAGATGGCGGCATCAAAGTGATAATAAGAATAAATATCATTTGTGCTTCATCACACGCTTATGTCTATCTGGCAAAAAACGCTTCTGCTGTTGTGTTGGCTGTTGAGTTGTTCAGTGGCAGTTGCCGCGACCGATTACGCCTCATTTATTCAAGATATCGAAACCCGGCTGGATAAAACGGCTCAGCTCTATGAGCAGCAAAAGCCGGATGATGCCCGCACCGAAGTTCAGATGGCCTATTTCGAGGTGTTTGAAAACCTTGAAGGCCCTATCCGTATCAACATTTCCGCGCAAAAAAGCTATCAGTTGGAAGCGACCTTCGGTGAAATTCGCCGCATGATTGGCGAAGGAAAGCCGCAGGCCGAGGTGCAAGCGAAAATCTCCTGGCTGAAGGGCGAACTGGATGCCGTTCTGCCCGTGCTGTCGGAAGGGCACAAGCTGGTCGCACAGGAGCAGCACGGTGCCTATGACAATGCCGAAATCACGCCGTACTGGCAGCAGAGTTTTAAAATCATCGATGACCAGCTCGCGCAGGCCGTGACTGAATATCAGGCTGGCGATTACAAAAAGGCCAGTCAGAGCGTGCAGCAGGCGCACTATCAGGGGTTTAAAAACTCTGAAATGGAGATGTCGGTCAGGCAGAATCGCTCAGCGCAGCAGGCGGCTTCCATTAATCAACAATTCTCCGCGCTGATTACCCTGGCCAGTCAACCCGATCAACTGACGGATGTCGCCTATCGGGTCACCACGCTGTTGCAGGATATCGAAGATGTCTTGCCGGGATTGCCGACAACGCGCGATAGCCAGCAGGCCACGGCAGCACCTGCCGCGAACGCCGATACGGGTGCCGTGCCGGACGCGAACTGGGCGAACGTCGCCGACGATATCAATCAGGCCATTGCCGCTGCGATCGCGCAGTACCGTCAGGGTCACGTCAAACCCGCCATCATGGCGGTGCAGGATACCTATTTCGATCTGTTTGAAGCCACCGGCATGGAGAACAAAATTGGTTCTCGTGATGCGGCGTTCAAATCGACGCTGGAAGGATATTTCACCCGTCTGGTGAGCCTGATGAACGCCAAACAGCCAGCGGAACAGCTGCAAGGGCAGGCCGATGCGCTACAGCAGGAACTGACGAAGGCGGTCACTATGCTGGGCGATGGCGGCGAAACTCACTGGAGCCTGTTGATCTACAGCCTGCTGATTATTGTGCGCGAAGGGCTGGAAGCCTTGCTGATTGTGGCGGCGATCGTGGCCTATTTGGTGAAAAATAATCAGCAGGACAAGCTGCCGTTGATTCGCCAGTCGGTTTACGTCGCGCTGCTGTGTAGCGTGATTACCGCTGTCATTTTCCAACTCGTGTTCACCAATTCCGGTGCCAGCCGTGAGCTGCTGGAAGGCATTACGATGCTGATTGCTGTCGTGATGCTGTTCTTCATGAGCTACTGGCTGTTGTCCAAAGTGGAAGCGCGGCACTGGAAGGCCTATCTCGAAGGCAAACTGTCTCATTCGCTAAGCAGTGGCTCCATGATTGGCCTATGGCTCACCAGCTTTCTGGCCGTGTACCGCGAAGGCGCGGAGACGGTGCTGTTCTATTACGCGCTGGTCGGTGATGCCAGCAACATGGCGGGGCACCTCTCCATTCTGGCCGGGTTTGCTATCGGCTGTGTGGTTCTGCTGATCGCCTATCTTGTGATGCGCTACACGATCGTCAAACTGCCGCTGAAGCCGTTCTTCATGTTTACCGGCTGCTTTATGTACCTGATGGCGTTTGTGTTCGCGGGTAAAGGCGTGCTGGAACTGATCGAAGGCAAACTGTTTGAACCGACGTTGCTGACCGGCGTGCCGGAAATCAGCGGGTTGGGGATTTATCCTTACGTGGAAACGCTGATTCCACAGGGTGTGCTGGTGGTCGCGGCGTTAATCGCTCTGTGGGTGATGCGGCGCAGGGCGTCTGCTGTCTAATAAAAAAAGCGTCCGACGTTAATTAATACTGAAAGCAATAAGAGCAGCAAATAACCATAACAACCCCAATCGCTTAGCGAATTAAGCGAAGAGGGACGACTGAGATGAGGATGGGTTTGATGAATATGCAAAAAAGTCTGATTGCGGGTGCCGTTATTGCCGGTATTTTCACTGCGCCTGCCGCGCTGGCGTTTAAAGAATATCCAGCGGGTGAGCCTGTTTCCATGAACGAAATGGAAATTGCCGCTGTTTATCTGCAACCTATCGATATGGAACCGCGTGGGATGGGTCTGCCTGCTGCAAAAGCGGACATCCATCTGGAAGCCGATATTCACGCTGCTGAAGGCAACAAAAACGGCTTCGGTGCCGGTGAATGGATGCCGTTCCTGACCATCGCTTACACCCTGACTAACACCGATACCGGTGCGAAGCAGGAAGGTACCTTCATGCCGATGGTTGCCAGCGATGGCCCGCACTACGGCGCGAACATCAAAATGATGGGCGTGGGTAACTATAAAGTGACTTACCACATCGATCCGCCATCAAAAGCCGGTATGCACCGTCACACCGATGGTGAAACGGGCGTAGGCCGCTGGTGGAAACCGTTTGATGTCAGCTTTGACTTCAAATACGTCGGCTTAGAATAAGGTCTTCTGTCCGCGATGTTCTGTCGCGGTCATGTTCACGCCTCTGTGGGTCATTATCGCGGCCCGCAGAGGCGGCGATTTTTCGGTTCGTGTACTGATGCTATTTGGCATCACGCTCAGCCGACGCACCTGCAACGTGAAGTATGACGAGAATATGAGTTATTTCTTTATCACGACACTTCAATCCTTCCTGCCGATAGCGCTATTGCTGGGGCTGAGCTGGAGCCATCGTTCCACGCCGACAGTCAAAGCGCTGGGTTGGACCACGCTGCTGGCGCTGTTCGCCGGTACGTTTATTGGCGTGCATTTTCCTAACGGGCAGGCGTTTCTGCTGGGCTTTACGGCGCTTCAGGCGCTGGCCTTGATCCTGTTTCTTGTCTGTCAGTGTTTTTCCCACCCGCGTCTTGGCTATCTGTGGCAGGCGCTGCTGGTGGCGGGCGCGGCGGTACATTGGGGCAACGATCCCAATCTGACTGCGCTGACGACCACCCATGTGGTAAATACCGATCTGCTACTGAATTTCAGCGCCGTGCTGCTGGCGTTTGGCTGGCTGGTGTTCTGTGCCGCGCTGTGCGGCATGATCGTGCGCCGCCTTCGCTTACTGCGCTGGCCGCTTCTTGCGCTGCTGGTCGCACTTCTGCTGTTGCCGATAAGCGGCAATCTGTTACTGCTGTTGATGAAATTACAGGCGCTGGGGCTGACCAAGCCGCGCCTGAGCTATGTGGCGCACGTCACCAACAGCGCGCATTTATTGAATTACCTCAGTGCGTTGTTCATGGCGGCGTTGGCTGCTGGGCTGGTTTGGCCGCTGCGGCATGCGCGCCGCCAGATGCTGGCCACGCATGAGGCGATTGAAAAGCGTAAAGCGACTGCAGGCTATCGCACACTGCGCCGCACGCTGTTGGCGACGCTTACGGCGCTGCTGGTGGTGGTGCTGGCTCAACTCTATTGGGACAAGGTCGCGTCACAGCCGCCTCGTCTGTCGGAAGCGCAGCCGGTGACGCTGGCTGCCGATGGCAAAGTGCATATTCCGATTGAACAAGTGCGTGATGGCAAGCTGCATCGCTTCGTGTGGATTGCCGATGACGGCAAGGCCGTGCGCTTTTTCATCATTAACCGCTATCCCGATCGCCTGCGTCTGGGCGTGGTATTTGATGCCTGCTTGCTGTGCGGCGATCAGGGCTATGTGATGGAAGGCAATCAGGTGATTTGTGTCGCCTGCGGCGTGCATATCTTCATTCCTTCTATCGGGAAGGCGGGCGGCTGTAATCCCGTGCCGATCGAAGGGTGGAGCAACGACGATAATGAACTGGTGATTGGGCGAGCGTCACTGGCGGCAGGCACTAACTACTTCTCGACGGTGGTGTCGATGGAAGTCATCGACCCGGTTGATGGCTCCAAACTCACCAACGTGAGTGCGGAACATAAATATCGCTACGGCGGTAAAACGTACTTCTTCTCGTCGGAAGCCAACTACAACCGCTTCCGCGAAAGTCCCGCGAAATTTGCCACTACCAAAGCGGCAACGGGCGAGCAGGCTGAGGAGGAATAATCATGCTGTGGCGACTGTTACGTCAGTCTTGGCGCAGAAATATTCGGCGTAAATCGCTGGCGGTGCTGACCGTGTTTTTGGCTGCGGGGTTGATCTCCGCGCTGCTGGCGGTGTCCATCGACATCGGCGACAAAATGGCGCGCGAGCTGAAATCCTACGGCGCGAATATTCTGATTGAGCCAGCAGGACAAGCTGCGCTACCTGCGCTGTTTGGCGAGCGCAGTAACCCGCTGGAAGGACAGGATTTCCTCGATGAGGCCGAGCTGCCGAACATCAAAGATATCTTCTGGCGCAATAATATTGTCGGCTTTGCGCCGCTGCTGAGCGGTGATGTCGAGATCAACGGTCAGCCGGTTGCCGTGCTGGGCACCTTCTTTTCTCAGCCTGTCGCGGTACCGGATGAGGAAGATTATCGCACGGGACAAATGACCGTTAGTCCTTACTGGCAGGTGGCCGGGCAGTGGCCGCAGGAACCGGTGACGACGGAAAATGTGGCGCAAACGCTGGTGGGAAAACAGCTGGCGGCGCAGATGGGCTGGAAAGTCGGGGATAAACTCGCGCTGCACGGCGCAAAAGGCGACGCAACGGTAGAGGTGAGCGGTATTCTGAGCAGCGGCGGTGATGAAGAAAGCCGACTGGTGATGCCGCTGGCAACGGTGCAATCGCTGCTGGGGCTAGCCGGTAAAATTCAGGCGATTCGCGTATCGGCGCTGACCGTGCCGGAAAATGAGCTGTCGCGGCGGGCGCGGGAAAATCTGGAAGCGCTGAATGCTGAGGAGTATGACCTCTGGTACTGCACCGCGTATGTGTCTTCGATTGCGCATCAGTTGGAAGAAGCGATTTCTGGCTCGGTGGTCCGCCCTATCTGGCAGGTCGCAGCCTCGGAAGGCGTGGTGATCGACAAGATCCAACTGCTTCTGGCGGTGGTGACCTTTGCCGCGTTGGTGGCGGCAGCGATGGGGATTGCCTCGCTGATGACCAGCACCATCATGGAACGGGCCAAAGAGATAGGGTTGATGAAAGCGCTGGGGGCGCGTCAGTGGCAGATCATGCTGCTGTTTTATCTCGAAGCGGCGCTGAGCGGGCTGGCTGGCGGCATCGCGGGCTGCGTCGCAGGCTGGGGGCTGGCGAAAGCCATTGGCCTGATGCTGTTCGGCGTACCGCTGAGTTTCGCGTGGATTGTTATCCCTTGTGTGCTGGTGATCTCGATGCTGATCGCCATCATCGGAACGTGGTTCCCGGCACGCCGGATCGCCAAACTGTATCCGGTGGAGGTGCTGTATGGGCGCTAATGGCTGGATGAACAGCATGTTCTGGCGGCTGGTGTTCCGCGCGCTGCGGCTGCGTATGCAGCGCGTCAGCGTGGTGTTCGCGGCGCTGATGGTCGGGGCGGCGATTGTGACGGCGATGTCTGCGGTCTATTTCGATATCAACGCCAAGATGAGTCAGGAATTGCGCACCTTCGGCGCGAATTTTTACATCGGCCCGGCGCGGGGCAATACGATTCCACAAAGCACGTTTCAGCCGATTATCGACAACGCACCCGCTGGGTTGATCAATGCAGCCAGCCCTTATCTGTACGGTATGGCGCGTACGGAGCTGGAGAAAGTGGTGCTGATGGGCGTGTGGTTTGAATCGCTGCGGCAGTTGGCACCGTACTGGCAGGTCACGGGTAACTGGATTGGCGTGAGCTTCGATGATCGTAACGCCATGATCGGGGTGAAGCTGGCGGAGCGGCTGAACGTCAAAGTCGGCGATAGCATCACGCTGGTGGGCGACGGCGGGAAGCAGCGGTTGCAGATCAAAGGCATCGTGGAATCCGGTGATGCGACGGACAACATGCTGATCGTGAATCTGGAGCTGGCGCAAAAGTGGCTAGATAAAGAAGGCGCGATCAGTAATGCGTTGTTGAGCGTTAGCAACGATCTGGGGCAGGTCGATCGCTTCGCAGCACAGCTCCAACAGCAGTATCCACAGTTGGAGATCCGCCCGATCCTGAAAGTGTCGGCGTCGGAAGGTCAGGTGCTGAATAAAATTAAAGGGCTGATGGGGCTGGTATCGGCGGTGATTCTCGTGCTGTCTTCCCTGTGTGTGAACACCACGCTGATGGCGATTGTCGGCGAACGCGCCCGCGAGTTTGCGCTACAGAAAGCGTTGGGCGCGAGCGGACGAGACATCATCCGGCAGATGCTGGCGGAAACTGGCATCATCGCGCTGGCGGCTGTGTTATGCGGTTTGCTATTGGGCTATTTGCTGGCACAGGTGTTGGGGATGGCCGTCTTCAACGCGACGATCTCGCTGCGTTTACCCGTGTTCCCGCTCACGCTGGTGCTATCGTTGCTGGTTGCTGCCGTCGCGGCAGTGGTTCCTACCCGGCGTGCAATCTACGTCGAACCAGCCAAAGTCTTGAAAGGAGAGTAGCTCGATGTCTGTAGAGGTGAACGCGCAGGAAAGGGCGCAGGCCGCGGAGGCGGTGATTGAAACTCGCCAGCTCTATAAACGCTTTGGTCAGGTTACCGCGCTGGAGAACATTAATATCCGCATCGCGCGCGGCGAGTTTGTCGCCATCATGGGCGCATCTGGCTCGGGTAAAACGACGTTGATGAATATTCTCACCTGTCTGGATACGGTGAGTGAAGGGCAGGTATTGCTGGACGGCGTCGATGCCGCTGGGCTGGATGAAGAAGGGCGCCGCCAGTTCCGGGCCGATAAGATTGGACTGGTATTCCAGCAGTTCCACCTGATTCCGTTTTTGACCGCGCTGGAAAACGTGATGCTGGCGCAGCATTACCACAGCGTGGTGGATGAAGCGGCGGCGCAGCGCGTGCTGGAACAGGTGGGGCTGGCGCATCGCGTCGATCACTTACCGAGCCAGCTTTCCGGCGGTGAGCAGCAGCGCGTGTGTATCGCCCGTGCGCTGGTGAATGAGCCTCCTGTGATTTTCGCCGATGAACCGACGGGGAATCTGGATGAAGAGAATGAACGGCGGGTGCTGGATCTGCTGAAAGATCTGCATCGGCAGGGGCGTACCATTGTGATGGTGACGCACAATCCTGAGTTAGGTCGGTTTGCTGACCGTATTATCCGCCTGCAACACGGCAAGTATTTTGGTGAAGAGGTGAATCATCATGAAATGGCGTAACGGGATTACCGCGCTTTGCCTGCTGGGTGCAGTGGCGCTAAGCGGCTGTAAGGAAGAACAGGTGAGCGTCGGAGCACAGGCACCGGCGCTGGCGGCCTACGATCTGGCGGGGCAGCAGGTGGATCTGTCGCGCTGGCAGGGGAAAAGCGTGTACCTGAATTTCTGGTCGTCGGGCTGTGGCGGCTGCATGGTTGAAATGGGCGCGCTGGAGAAGCTGAGCAAGGAGTATGGCGATAAAGTCGTGGTGGTGGCGGTTAACACCGATCCTGACGGCGTGGATATCACGTCGATGCTGGCGCACCACAAGGTGACCTATCCGGTGGTGCGCGACCAGTTGGGCATAACCAAAGAGCGCTATCAGGTCAGCGGCACGCCAACCTCATTTATTATTGATGCCAACGGCAAGGTGACCGATCAGCATCAGGGCGCGAGAGATGAAGCACAGCTGACCGCGCTGTTTCAGAAGCTGGCAAGCCGGACATAAAGACCGGCTATTTTCACAGCCTCTTAGGCGTGCGTTTACTCTGGCCGTGAAACCGGCATCGGAACTTCTACCACCGTTGATTTTTTCACAACGACAGGTTCCGGTTTCACGCGCATCGCGTAGATCACCCCGACAATCAGGCAGGTGATGCCACAGAGCGTCAGCAGCGGCGGCCAGGATTGCCGGATGATGAAGGCATAAGTTAGCCCCGCCAGCGTTTCAAACACAATCAGCGGCCCTACCAGCACCGTCGGCAGACGCTGGCTGGCTTCGTTCCAGAACAGCGTACCAATCCACGAACAAAACAGCCCAATCGCCAGCATCAGCGGGATGAAAACTTCAGGCCGCGGGCCAAACGGCTGTGTAAAGGTACTATCCGTTAGCGCCAGATGGCCGCACACCAGCAGATAACCCAACAGCGCCAGCGGTAGCGTGACCAGCCCCTGTGCCGTGGCCCAGGTGGTCGGCGTATTGCCTTTGTGGTCGCGCAACCAGCGGGCGTTGCGCAGCGGATACCAGGTCCAGCAAACCACGGCGAGAAAGGCCATCGCAATCCCACTGGCATAACGCCATAAATCGAATGCGACGGTGGTGCCTTTCAGTTCCGCAATATTGACGCAAACCAACCCAGCCGCAATCAACAGCAGCGAGGGCAGCAGCCGACGCCAGGCTACGCGGCCATCGTGCTTGCTGTACAACACATTGGCGGTAACGGAAATGACCACGGGCAGGGTGCCGATAATCATTGTTGAGATCGGCGCGCCCGTGCGCTGAATCGCGCTGGCGAGCAGAAAGTAGTACAGCAGATTACCGATGATGGTGAGCTTCGTGGCCTCCAGCCAGTCGCTGCGGGTCAACTGGCGCAAACGACGGCGATCGAGCCACGCCAGCGGCAAGGCAATCAGCCCAAAAGCCAGATAGCGTCCGGTGGACTGCAAGGCCGCAGAGTAGTCCGGTACGATCAATGGCCCAACAAAAATCAGCCCCCACATCAGCCCGGCGGCAAGCGCAAATAAAACCCCTATCAGCATGATAAACCCATTTTTTCACAATAGTGTATCGCGCCAGTCTAGGGAGAGTCGGTGTTGAATGATTGTAGGATATTGCTGTTTATTATCGGCAGGGGAGCGATGACGGCATGCGTGCTGAAAGCGTTAGCGCTGAACCGGATACACCTGCTTTTGGTAGCGAATGGGCGTGACGCCATAGCGCTGGGCGAAGGTGCGGGTCAGATGTGCCTGATCGGTCAGTCCCACGGCGACGGCGATATGGGCGGCTGCCATACCGCGTGTCAGCATCTGTTTAGCCTCATACAGTCGGATTGCCATTAGCATCTGGTGCGGCGTGACGTGGAACTGCGCTTTGAACTGGCGCAGGAAATGATACGGGCTCAGGGAAACCAGCGCCGCCAGTTCTTTTAAGGTAATGGTGTGGGCGAAATTCTCGCGCAGATAGGCTTTCACCACATCAAAGCGGTGCAGCGGTTCAATCCTCTGGCGCTGGGCAATGTGCGCGTGAGGTCGGAAAAGCGCAATCAGCGACAGCAGCAGGCTTTCACTCGCCAAGGGATCGGTCGTCTGCCACAGCGCGGCCAGCGTCATCGCCAGCTGGCGTGCGGTTGCGGGATCGTGACGCACGACGTCGGTAAACCACCAGCCTTTCTCGCCGGAGACGTTCTCCAACACATCGGGGGGAATGTAGATCATGCGATAGCGCCAGCCGTCTTCTGTCGCGGCTTCCCCCGTATGTAGCTCATCAGGGTTCATCAACACTAACGAATCGACAGGCGCAATATGCTTGGCGCCACGATAGCGGAATCGCTCCGCACCGTCGTCAATGGTGCCGATGCCAAACGCCTCATGCGTGTGCGGCTCAAAGGCATAACGGCAGATGTGCGCGTGATAAAGCTCAATGCCGGGCAGCGCCGGTAAGTGCCGGAACTGGGCATAGTCTCTCTCATCGGTAAACTGTTCCGGTACACCCTGCATGCTGCCACCTTGTCTCTGGTTCTGACCGCCATCATAGCAGTGATATACCCGTAATACTTCAAGTTGCATGTGCGTTGGCTACGTTCAGTCACCCGAATCACTTACCTGAGTAAGCTCATCGGGATTCCTTCTCTTGCCGCCTTCCTGAAACTCGAATTATTTGGGGTGTAGCGCGTCAGCTTGAAGTCGTACGTCCTATTTAGCCTGAGCAGAAATACGGGAAAAAGGGAATAAAAGCACCGAGATAAATAGACCGGAAAGGCATAAATCATAGCGAAATGGTTGATTAACGGTGCGTGCGTGACAAAAGTGATTTTATCTAACTATTTGATTCTGCTATTTATGTCTATTCCTTGTTAGATAAGATAGCGCGACAGACATACCGTTAGTATAAAAAAATATAATCAACTCCATTTGCTTATTTGTTCTGGCTCTCATTACTTGCATCAATATTGCTATCTGTAATAAAGGACAAGGGAGTGAAAGGTGAACTTTCAGCAACTGAAGATTATTCGTGAATCAGCACGGTGCAATTACAACCTGACCGAGGTGGCGAATACGCTGTTTACCTCTCAATCCGGCGTGAGCCGCCACATCCGCGAGCTGGAAGAAGAGTTGGGGATTGAAATCTTCATCCGTCGCGGCAAACGCCTGTTAGGCATGACCGAACCGGGAAAAGAGCTGCTGGTGGTGGCAGAGCGTATTCTGAATGACGCCAGCAATATCCGGCGGCTGGCGAATGTCTTCACCAATAACGACACCGGCCAGTTGGTGATCGCGACCACGCATACGCAGGCGCGTTACAGCCTGCCGCCGGTGATTAAAGCCTTCCGCTCTCTGTATCCTCAGGTGCGTCTGGTGCTGAATCAGGGCACGCCGGATGAGATCGTGGCGATGCTCCATTCCGGCGAGGCCGATATCGGCATTGCCAGTGAGCAGTTGATTAACGATCCCTCGCTGGCGGCGTTCTCCTACTATCGCTGGCACCATTCGGTGATTGTGCCGGAGCACCATCCGCTGATGCAGGAGCCGGTGATTACGCTTGAAATGCTCAATGCGGAGCCGCTGATTACCTATCGTCAGGGAATTACCGGTCGTTCGCGCCTGGATCGCGCGTTTCAGGCGGTGGGGATGTCGCCGGATATTACGCTGAGCGCGCAGGATTCGGATGTGATTAAAACCTATGTCGAGCTGGGGCTCGGGGTGGGGATTGTGGCCGATATGTCATTCGATCCGGTGCGAGACAAAGGGCTGGTGCGGTTGAATGCCGAGCATCTGTTTGAAGCGAACACGGTCTGGCTGGGGTTAAAAAAGGGTCAGTTACAACGTAACTATGCCTGGAAATTTATTCAGCTGTGTAATACAGAACTGTCGCTGGATGACATTAAAGATAAGGTGTTCTCGGATAACGATGACGCGGTGATTGATTACCAAATCTGATTGATTACCAAATCTGATTGATAGCGCGATTTCCTAACCCGATGCCCAGCCAGCGTTTTTTCTGACTGGGCAGGGTTTTTCCTGTCGATTTCATCGCGATTTTTTGTATCGCGATACCCGCCGTTTTCTGGGCTCGATTTAGCATAAATATGGTTTAGCGTGCCGATAATCTGCTTGATCTGATCGTGCTGCAATAGTAGCATTCCCGCCATAACAATAACTTATGTCTGAATTTTTGTTAAGCGATACAAATACTTGTGCGTTTTTATTGAATAATTATGTTAACGATTTTGGTATCGCAATAGAACATTTACCCTAAATAATTCGAGTTGCAGGACAAAACGTGTGCGTTTTGCACCGTGCGTATGCAGCTTGACGTATGATGGGTTAATCCATCAGACATCCTTCTCACTAGTCAGTCACCTCCACGTTGATTTTTTCGGTTCGCATTGCGCCGGAGTCGCGCTAGCGCCATGTTTGTGATGGCGGGGAGTTTAAAACGGAAAATGACGATGAAAACACAAAAAATCAGCCTTGCCTGGCAAATCCTTATCGCGTTGGTTCTGGGTATTGCACTCGGTGCCGTGCTGCATGAACAGCAAGAAAGCCGTCAGTGGCTCATCAGCAATATTCTTAGCCCAGCGGGCGACATCTTTATCCGCCTGATTAAAATGATCGTTGTCCCGATTGTCATCGCCACGTTGATTGTCGGGATTGCGGGCGTAGGGGATGCCAAGAAGCTCGGGCGCATCGGCTTCAAAACCATTCTCTATTTTGAAATCATCACGACGGTGGCGATTATTCTGGGCATCACGCTGGCGAATGTCTTCCAGCCGGGTCACGGCATCGATATGTCGACGCTGACCGCCGTTGATATCTCGCAGTACCAAAAGACCACCGAGCAGGTGCAGAGCGGTTCGCACAGTCTGGTGGGGACGGTGCTGTCGCTGATTCCGCCGAATATCTTCGCCGCGATGGCACACGGTGACATGCTGCCGATTATCTTCTTCTCGGTACTGTTCGGTCTGGGGCTATCCTCATTGCCGAAAGATCACCGTGAACCGCTGCTGAATGTCTTCCGCGGCGTGTCGGAAACCATGTTTAAAGTGACGCACATGATCATGCGTTATGCGCCTGTCGGGGTGTTTGCGCTGATTTCCGTCACGGTTGCCAACTTCGGTTTTGCGTCGCTGTGGCCGTTAGCCAAGCTGGTTATGCTGGTTTATGCCGCGATTTTCTTCTTCGCGCTGGTGGTGCTCGGTATTGTCGCACGGCTGTGTAAGCTGCGTATCACCATCTTGATTCGTATCCTCAAAGATGAGCTGATCCTCGCGTATTCCACCGCCAGTTCCGAAACCGTGCTGCCGCGCATCATCGAAAAAATGGAAGCCTATGGTGCGCCGAAGTCGATTACCAGCTTTGTGGTGCCGACCGGTTACTCCTTTAACCTCGATGGTTCTACGCTGTACCAGAGTATTGCAGCGATCTTCATCGCGCAGTTGTACGGCATCGAACTGTCGATTGGGCAGGAAATCGTGCTGGTGCTGACGCTGATGTTGACGTCTAAAGGCATTGCCGGCGTACCGGGCGTGTCGTTTGTCGTACTGCTGGCTACGCTGGGCAGCGTCGGGATTCCGTTGGAAGGTCTGGCATTTATTGCGGGCGTTGACCGTATCCTCGACATGGCACGTACGGCGCTGAACGTAGTAGGAAATGCACTGGCGGTACTGGTCATTGCCAAGTGGGAAAACCAGTTCGATGAGAAGAAAGCGCGGGCCTATGAGCGTGAGCTTAAAGGGATAAGCACGCAGCCTGCCCAGCAGGGATAATCCCGGACTATTTCAAATAGCCTATACAACGGGCGCGTCGAGTGATCGAGGCGCCCGTTTCTTTTCTTACTCTAATACTGACTATGCCGCGTGGCTATTTATCACTCTAGTTTCTAGCGTTTGTGTGCGCCACAGTGCCCGTTCAATACGCTCGGCATCCGTTGCAAAAGGAAGGCGCGCGGCAATTTTCGGTGCGATTTTCACGTGCTGCGCGATGCTTTCAACCCGCTGTGGACGTTCATTCAGGCCGAGGGCACTCAGCGTGATTGGGCTTCCGTAGCGGCGCAGCTGGGTGAACAGCTCTTCGCGATTGTCGTCGCTATCGTGTTCCAGAAACGCCTGTACGGCCAGCCCAAAGCCCACTTTTTCGCCGTGCAGCCAGTCATGCAGCTCCGGCAGGTGCGTCATGCTGTTGTGAATAGCATGGGCGACGCCGATGCGTTGCACTTCATCTTTCATGCTGTTCGCCAGACCCGCCAGTGCGATAACGGCGTCGATCGCGCCGCGTAGGGCTGGCGTGACGAGACCTTGCTCATTATCCGCAATGGCCTGCTCGCCATAGGTATTCAATGTTTCCACAGCCAGCCGTGCCGCCTGCGCTTTAAGCGCTAACGCCAGTCCGTCATCGCCGTGACGCAGATACGGTTGGAATTCATACCACTTCGCCAGTGCATCCACGATACCGGCTTTGAGATAACGTGAAGGGCTGCGGGCGATGATCTCGCTGTCTACCAGCACCCACACCGGTAAACGTGTTAGCGCAAATGCGCCGTTGTGCACACCGCTATCGCTATAAATCACGCTGAAGGATGACCAGGCGGCGCAGGTGGCGGCAATCGTCGGTACAGTGATGACAGGAATCTGTCCCAGAATGTCACCGACGACTTTAGCGACATCCAGCACGCGTCCGCCGCCAATCCCTAAAATCAGTTCTGCGCCGAATGCGCGCGCCTGTGCGGTCAGCGCTTCTATCGCAGGTTTGGTGCAATCGCCCGGCAAAAATTCGACCTGATAGCGTAAACCGAATTCATTAAGGCTGCGTTCAACGGCCTCTGATGTGCTTTTCCATGCCTGCGGGCTGGTAATAATCAATATTGTGCTGGCGTAGGGCGCTGCATATTCGCCGACAGAACGGATGACGCCATCACGATTCAGATAGGTTTGTGGCGCTTGTATTGCAATCATGGTCGCGATCTCTCATCTCTGTGGGAAAAGATAAATCAGTTGTAGCAGCGATGCAGAACGCCGCAAAAGAACAATTCTGGCTATGAATGAGCAGATTTCGCATAACCAGAATGGCAGCGAAATACGGTCTGGCAGGCTTATTTGGAAAAAAGCGGAGAGGGGCTGGTTGGCTCGGGGTTGTCAGTCACTTCGCCGCCCATTGCTGGGCGGCGTTTAGAGATAGCGAACCGAATTACAGGAAGCCGTACATCGCGGCAAACACCCATCCAAAGACGCAGGATGTGCTCACGCCGATCAGGCCCGGCAGAATAAAGCTGTGGTTGATAACGAAACGGCCGATTTTGGTGGTACCGGAACGGTCAAACTGGATAGCCGCCAGATCGCTTGGGTAGGTCGGCAGAATGTAGTAACCATAACAGGCTGGCGCAGAGGCCACGATATACGCCGGATCCACCCCGATTGCCAGCGCAACGGGGACAATCGCCGCCAGCGCCGCCGCCTGCGAGTTAACGAACTTGGACACAATCAGCAGGATAATCGCGTAAGCCCAAGGGTAGACTTTCACCAGTGAACCGAGCGTGCCTTTGATCTCTTCCAGATGCGCGCCGAACATGGTTTCCGCCATCCAGGCGATACCGTATACCGCGACGATGGCGATCATCCCTGAACGGAACACCTCATTCTTCGAGATCGAAGACGGATTAGTTTTGGTCGCAATAATGATGATGGCACCAGACAGCAGCATAAACATCTGAATGACCAGCACCATCGACAGCGGCTTACCGGCAAAGACCGGACGCAGCTCTTCAACGGCACCCAGAATCGCTACTGCCGCGATAGTCGCCAGAAAGATCCACATAGCGATCCAGTTACTGCGCGGCAGTTTTCTGTCGAGCAGCGTGGCGGTATCGCCATACACATATTGTTTGTTTTCTGGATCGGCGATGAATGCCTGAAAGTCTTCATCCTTGTCCAGATCCTTGCCGCGGAACCAGCTGAAAATCCCAATTGCCAGAATACCCAGCAGGGTAGAAGGGATGGTAATAGACAGTAGGTCGAGGAATCCCAGGTGTTTGCCCTGGAAGGTGAAATTAGCCAGCATGGCAACCAGCGACACCACCGCAACAGAGACCGGACTGGCGATAATCCCCATCTGAGCACCGATCGAACTGGCGGCCATCGGTCTTTCAGGACGGATATTATTCTTGATAGCGACATCATAAATAATCGGCAGAATGGTATACACCACGTGGCCGGTACCGCACAGGATAGTCAGAATACAGGTGACGAACGGCGCGATAATCGAAACGTATTTCGGGTTACGCCGCAGCATACGCTCCGCGATTTGCAGCATCACATCCAGCCCGCCCGATGCCTGAAGCGTTGCCGACGCAGCTACCACGGCAATGATGACCAGCATGACGTCAACGGGCGGTTTACCCGGTTGTAGTTTAAAAATAAAGACCAGAATAACAAGTCCAATCCCGCCTAATAAACCCAGCGCGATCCCGCCTTTTCTTGCCCCATAAAAAAGGCAGATCAGGACAATGACTAATTGAATGATGAAGTCCATAGTAGCCCCATTGCATTGCTTTATAAGATGAACTGATTAGTTAGAATTAAAATAAGTGAGTTTTTACTGTGGGTACTATATGGACGGGTGGTTATTTATTTTCTTGATCTAAATCTATTAATTTTTACCTTTGCGCTATTTCCGGAAAATAAAAGATCCCGGTCGCAATAATGGCGTATTTCTGATTTCTTTAGTTATTTAACTGTAATTTTAATTTATTAATGGCAAGGCGGAGCGTCAGTTGGTGAGGTTGTTAATGATTTGGTGGGGCTTTTGAAAAGTGATTAAATTCTCGTTCTTATTTTGTTGTGTTCAGTGTTCTTCTATTTTTTATTTTCGTTAATGATTGCCGTAAAAAATCCAACCTTAATGTTACTTTGGATACCTCCAATGAGGTATTTTTGCATATTGTGTTGTTTTTAAATGATTACTTTAAAAATGATAAAATGAATCCCTTTTTGATAATGAAGTCAACGTCAGGCCACTTGAGAATAGCCGAAAAATAAAAACGGCTGTCGCGAAACCGCTATTCACATCAGGAATATAGCTGACGGATTTTCTGCTATTTTCACATCGGATGCGAAGAAAGACACTTTTATAGTGTGATTGGTTATTAATATAAAATTTTTATAAATATTTTAGAATATCTGGATGCGGCTTATTTTCCTTTCTAAATAGGGTATGGCCGCACATCAGCGTTTGTGTTCTGAATTCACATTGTTAGAGGTGTACGAAATAGGTCGCTAACTGCCGCAGCGTCTGTTCGTCCAGCGTACCGGCGTAGTAGCGCAACTGTAGCCAGGCCGTCAGCCAGGTATAACGTGCTTCGGTTAGATCGCGCCGTGCGCCATAAAGCTGCTGTTCGGCATTCAGCACGTCAAGATTCACGCGCTCTCCGCCCTGAACGCTCTTCTGTGTGGCGGTGACCAGCGCCAGCGCCGACTTTTCTGTCAGCTCATAGGCGCGGATTTTCGCCTGACTGCTGGTGACCAGATTAAACTGGCGACGCAGTTCCGTCTGGATGGTCGCCGTCTGTTCGTCCTTTTCCCGCGCGGTTTGCTGATAGCGCTCCTTTGCCTGACGCGTCGCGGCAGAGACGCCGCCGCCCGCAAAAATCGGTACGCTGACGCGGATACCAATCGAGCGCGTATCGTATTTCTGGTTGTAGCTGTTTTCGGTATCCGATTGCGTATTACGCGTGCTGGCAACCAGCGTGACCTGCGGCAGGTGACCCGCCCGATTCCGTTCAATACCGTATTTCGCCACGGCCAGCGATTGATTTAGCGCTAATAGTTGTGCGTTGTGGCGTAGCGCCAGCGATTGCCAGTGCTGATAGCCCGCAGGTTGAAGCGGCCGCGGCGTGAAGTGCGGCGTGAGCGCCGCAAGCTGATCCACACCAACGGGCATCCCCAGCAGCGTTTCCAGTTCACGCAGGCTGATATCCAGATTGTCCTGCGCTTCGATGAGCTGCGCCTCGGTCAGGTTGACGCGCGCTTCGGTTTCCAGCATATCGGTACGGGTGCCTTCTCCCTGCTGGAAGAGGCGTTGATTCAACTGATATTGCTCGCGATAAGCGCGCTGCTGTGCCTGAACCAGCGCAATCTGCTCGCGGCTAAACAGCACGTTGGTGTAAGCCTGAAACAGACGTACCAGTAGTTGCTGGCTGGCATCGCGCAGCTGCTCATCTGCCAGCACGGCGCTGGCTTCACCCTGCTGATAACGCGACCACGCCGCGTAGTCGATCAGCGGCTGTTGCAGAGAAAAGCTGGAAGCGCGACTGGTGTAATCCCGCTCCGACTGTTGCCCACCCGCCGTCACCGTGGAATCGTTACGGGACTGGCTGTAGTCATAGGTGACTTTGGGCAGCAGCCCGGCGCGGCCGATGTTCTTCTCTTCGCTGTCGGCATTGCGTGCGTGCACGGCGGCCTGAAAGGCTGGATCGTGCGTCAGCGCCTGCTGCCAGGCTTCCATTAATCCCAGAGCCTGACTCGGTGCGCTGTAGATCAGTGAGAGAACAAGCGGGATGGCATAACTGGAGCGGATCGCCGCGCGATAAACGGATGAAAGGCGCAGCATGATTACTCCTCGGTCAGCGCCAGATGCAGGCGGTCGGAAAGCGGTTTAAACAGGTAGTTGAGCAGGGAGCGCTCACCGGTACGAATAAAGGCTTGCACTGGCATGCCAGGGCGAACGTCCAGCCCGGCGAGCTGCTGTTTACCTCGTTCATCGACGTGAATGCGCAGTGCGTAATAGGGTTTTCCGGTCTGTTGCTCGACGAGTTGGTCGGCACCGATCAGCGCGACAACGCCGGAAATACGTGGGGTCGTGCTTTGGTTGAAGGCAGAAAACAGCAGCTCGACCGGTAGCCCGTTGCTGACTCTGTCCACCAGTTCGATAGGCAGTTGCGCGTCAATCAATAACGGCTGCCCCTCGGGAACAATCTCCATCAGCATCTGCCCGCTATTCACCACGCCGCCTTCGGTGTGCAGCGCCAGTCCGACCACCGTGCCGCTGGCGGGAGCGCGAATGTGCGTGTGCTGAAGTTCGTACTCCGCCGTTTTCAGCCGCTGGGTGAGATCCTGAATGGAACGCTGGGTATCGGCGAGCTGGGCGCGCACCTCTTTCTGGTATTCGTTCTGGCGCTGTTGGATCTTTTGCTCCAGCTCGACGACCTGCTGCTGGAGCTGTATCTGATTATTCCGTTCCTGCGCAATCGCGCCCGCCAGTTGGGCTGCCTGCCGCTCGACGTCCAGCAGGCGATTACGGGCGATGTAGCCTTCCTGCGCCAGCGGACGCAGCCCGCGCAGCTGCTCGCTGATAATCTGGAATTGCGTTTGGCTGCTGGCAAGCAGCGCCTGTGAACCTTGTGACTGCGCTTTGGCCCCGATGATCGCGGCCTGTATCGCGGCGCGTTCCTGTTGCAGGGCTGCACGACGGCTGATGAAGAGCTGTTGCTGGGCAATCTGAATTTGTTGCGTGACGGTGCTGTGTTGCTCCGTGGGGGCAGGGAAGGCGATCGTGTTCAGATCGTCGCGTTCCGCCAGCAGGCGCGCTTCGCCCGCGAACGCTTCCTGAAGCTGGGTGACGAGATTGTCGCGTTGCGCCTGAGCGGGCGTTTGATCCAACGTAGCAAGGACTTGCCCAGCCTGCACATGGTCGCCGTCCCGCACGGTGAGCGAGGCGATGCGTCCGCTACTGACAGGCTGCACGGCTTTGCGGTTATCTGCGACGATGACCCGACCGGATACGGCGACCCCTTTATCCAATGGTGCCACGCCAGCCCACAGCAGCAAACCACCAAAGCCGATAAGCACCAGCCAGAGACCGTACTTCAAATAGCGTCCGGCGTCGGTGTGTAACGGCATCGCCGCGACGTTATCCTCCATCGGATGGACGGGAGTTGTCGGCTGTGATGTGACTTCGCGTAACGCGGACATGGTTATCCTCTTCTTTCCATGATGCTGTTCTGATGGCAGGTGTGCGTTATCAATGCGCTGAGCCTCATTTATCCGGTGCGGCTCGGCGCGGCGTCGGCGCGCTGTACACCATGCTCAACCCGGAGGAACCGGGCTCTTTTGGGGTAAAAGCATTGGCGGCGTCGGCTGTTTTAACCGGTGCTGGTTTGGCGCTGGCGGGTTTCGTCATCGGTTTGGCAATAGAAGGATTGGCAGGCTTGGCGCGCTGTAACTCTTTCAGCACCTGCTCGGTTGTGCCGAAATACTGGATCTGTCCGGCGCGTAGGACTAACAGCTTATTGGCACAGGACAGCAGAGCAGGCTTATGCGTGATCAGCACCTGCGTGCTTTGGGCTTCCTGCTGAGCGGCAATCGCGGCCAATAAGGCTTTCTCGCCATCGTCATCCAGACTGGCATTGGGTTCATCCATCACAATCAGGCGCGGCTGGTTGTAAATGGCTCTGGCAAGGGCGACGCGCTGTTTCTGACCGCCGGATAATCCGGCTCCGCCTTCGCCCAGTTGTGTATCGTAGCCCTGCGGCAGCCGCAGAATCATCTCGTGAACGCCTGCCGTGACGGCAGCAGCGACGATTTTTTCTGCATCTGGCTGAGTGAAACGAGCGATGTTTTCGGCAATCGTCCCGCTGAAAAGCTGGACGTCCTGCGGCAGATAGCCAATGAAGCGACCTAAATAACTTTTATCCCACTGGTGCATGTCCGCGCCATCCAGCCTGACTTTGCCGCCGAGGGCGGGCATGGCGGCAACCAGCAGGCGGGCGAGGGTGGATTTACCAGAACCCGACGGGCCTAAGACGCCAAGCACATCGCCGGGAGCCAGTTCAAACGTGATATTCGCGAGTATGGGCGTGCGCGTGTTGGGCGCGTTAGCGCTGAGCTGTTCCACCTGAAGTTTACCTTCCGGGGCGGGCAGCGCCATGCCAGCAGGGCGCGCCGGATGGTTGTCGAGCAAGATATTGACACGCTGCCAGGCGAGGCGAGCCTGCATCCACTGTTTCCAGACGCCAATGATCTGATCGATCGGACTGAGTACGCGGCTCACCAGAATGGAACCGGCAATCATCATACCGGGCGTGATATCGCCATTGACGGCCAGCAGCGCGCCGAGCCCCAGCATCAACGACTGGAGCGCCAGTCGGGTGCTTTTCGTCAGCGAGGTAATGTTGGCGCTTTTTTCGCTGGCAACGTTCTGATAATAGAGAAACGCGTTATGCTGCGTCAGCCAGCGTTCACGCATGGCGGGCAGCATTCCCATCGCTTCGATGGCATCGGCATTGCGCAGATTGGCGTTGGCCTGCTGCGTTGCCTGAACGGTGTTTTGTGCGGCTAAGGCCAGAGGTTCGCGCGTGAGTTTTTGATTCAGCCAGGCCAGCACAATCAGTATGATCGCCCCCGCCAGCGCCATTACGCCCAGCCAGGGATGAAGTAAGAAAATCACCAGCAGATAAACCGGAAACCACGGCGCATCAAAGAAGGCGAACAGCGCATTTCCGGTGGCGAACTGGCGCAGGGCAGTCAGATCGTTTAAGGCCTGGCTGGCGCTCGCCGTGCCGTTCTTGAGATTGCTTTCAAACGCCGCATTGTAGATACGTTGATTCAGTCGCATATCCATCTGCGTACCGAGGCGGATCACCACGGCACTGCGTATCCATTCCAGTAATCCCATCAGTAAAAACAGCCCCAGCATAATGATCGTCAGCATCGCCAGCGTCATGATGCTGCTGGAAGGCAGTACGCGGTCATAAACCTGGAGCATATAAATCGCCGGTGCCAGCATCAGCAGGTTGATGACGGCGCTGAACAGGCCAATTCCCCAGAACCCCTGACGGTAGACGGCCAGCGCGTCAATAATCTCCCGGCCTGATGAAGCCGGATGGGATGCGGGCATGGGATGTTCCTTCTTCTATAAAGTCGCCATCGTTCCATCGTGGTATCCCCACAAGGTGGAAGAGGGAAAGCGGTTAGCCGTACCGCTATTGACGCGGTTTGCCAACGGTTATTACACTCACTAGACCGCCGCGGTTCTTTACCCGTCATACTTCAAGCCGCATGTGTGTTGGCTTCCCTTACTTACCCCAGTCACTTACTGATGTAAGCTCCTGGGGATTCGTGCGGTCGCCGCCTGCATGCAACTCGAATTATTTAGGGTATATACTCTCTCCGTACCGCGACGGTGTTCACTCAAACGGCTAAAAGCGTCATCTTTTAGCCGTTTTCTTATGCCGCCAGCAGATCGGCCGTTTCGGCGACGCCAACGACGTCAACCACGGTATCGGCAGAAAGCGCGGCATCAGAGGCCGCGGTGGCGAAGCTCAGGCTATCCAGGCTCGCGTTAATATCGATACCCGCATTGCTCAGCGCAGTCAGCAGCGGCTGAACCTGTCCGCTCATCAGGCCATAAATCACGTCATGTACCACGCCGCGATCGTCAACATTCTGGTTGGCAATATCCGTGGAGAGACCCAGTCCGCTGAAGGTGACTTCTGGTTCAGCAAGCGAATACGTGGTGCCTGCGGTGGTGCCGCCTTGCAGGACGTTCCCGAAGGACAGGGTGTCCAGATCGCCGTACAGCGTGTGAGCAGGCGGGGTGAAGAGGCTATAGGTCAGATCGCCGCCGGCAATGAGCGCGGAGAAATCGTTCTGCGTACTCGTGATCGCATATTGAGTACCGTCTATAAAGGTGTCGCCGCCGTAAAAGCCCCCGGTATTATTGCCACCGACTTGTGTATTACCCGCGGTATGGTTAACGTCACCAAACGCTGCCGACCATTCAGTCAGGTAGCTGGCAATGCTGTAATTGGCATAGTAGGCATCGTAGGTAATTGCAAAACTCATAATAGATTCCTCATTAACTAACGATCTACAGGCACGGTCATCCGTGTCTGTCATGAAAGAGGATGAGCCATCCCATCCCCTTTGTTTTCCTGTTTCCCGCATGGGGAAACAGAGAAATTAGAATCGATACTCCACGCCAGCCTGCACCGTTCTTCCCCGGCTTGGCGTGTAACCCAGTGATTCGCCATAGCTCACGATGTAAGTACGGTTAGCGATATTCTCGACGGAGCCACGCACTGTCAGGCTGTCGGTCAGGCGATAGCTGGCATACAGATCGTAAACTTCATACTTGGGCCAGTCGGCTAAATAGGCAGAGTTGGCCGGTGCGGCAGCGTCCTGATAGCCGGGAGCAAAACGCATCGTGACGCCCATATCCAGCTTGCGGTCGAAGACGCGTGTTCCCAGTGTGACGGAACCACGGTCGCCCGGCAGATAGGCGGCGTTACTGAATAACAGCGTTTTCTGGCAAGAGGCATCGCTGGCCGTGGTATCGACAGGCGTGGAGTAGTAGTTGCCTCGGGAACCGCCGACAGTCGTGACGCCGCCCATCCAGGCCACCGGTGCACAGAAATCGTTATTACCGATCATGTGGGTGTAGGTGGCATCGACATACAGAAAGCCCGCGTCGTAATTAAGCTGGTATTCCATACCGCGGAAGCGGCTCTTCGCCAGATTGTTTTGGAACACGGAATTGCTGAGGGAATAGCCGTTATAGCCCGGCTTATTGCGCGCGCCGTTCAGGCTGATGTAGTTGTTTATCCGCGTGTCGAAATAGGACACCTTGCTGACCAGCCTGTCGCCATCGACGAGTAGGTCGGGCTGCTGAATATTGAACCCGACTTCCCAGGCGCGGGAGCGCTCCGGCTTAAGGTTGGGATTCGGATACAGATAGTAGTTGCCCGCGCTGTAGGTGCCGTTGGCAAAGGTTTCGCTGACTGACGGCGGCCGCCAGGATAGGCCATAGCTGGTGTACAGCTGTAGCCATTCAACGCCGGGACGGACGCCCGCAAACAGGGTGGGGGACAGCTTGCCGTGTTCGTCATCAACATTCCAGTTTTGTGTGGTAGTGACGGCAGGGCAGCGTAAGATAGAGTTTTCCCGACAAGGATTGGCTACAGTATAGGGAATTTCCCGATAGCTGATGCTGGTGGTGCCGCGTAACCGGTAGCGATCGTACCGCAGGCCGCCTTGCAGCGTTACCCATTCGTCGTACGCGTAATTCAGATTCGCGAACAGGCTGGCCATTGCACGATTCCCTTCCGGGGTTGCGTTACTGGCTGTGCTATTGGTGCTGTCCGTGGTGATCTTGTCGTAATAGAAATCCATTCCATAATCAGCTTTCAGATCGTGCGCGCCCTGCTGCCACAGCGTTGAGGTATTCTGCGCCTGCGCCCCGTAGGTACGCAGCCGCGTGCTCTCGTGATACGCGCTGGTATTGGAAGCAGCATAGTTATCGGTGTCGTTATGGGTATCGGCGTAATAAATCTTGGCCTTAAAATCCAGCCAGCGCTGGTTGTCCGGTTTCAGGCTGTAATCCAGCGCGGTACTGCGCGCCATAATCTCGCTGTGCCCGCTGGCCTTCCAACCCAGTTCGGTATTGGAAAGGTTGGACAACGTCCCGACATTTTCAGAAGAGGTTTGCGTTTGCATATAGCTGAGCTGGAAGCGCTGATTAGCTGGCAGATTCCAGCCGATTTTCGCCAGTCGCGAGCGCATGGTATAAGCTGCGCTGGTCACTTTTTGATGCTTTAAGTTATTGGCCCACTCTTCGTAATTATTTGAATTGCCGGGGATACGGATATTACCGAGATTGCCATCATTGCCCGGCCAGTAGTCGCCCAGATGACGTTCGCTGGCACCGACCAGAATGTCGCCGCTTTCGTTACCCAGTGCGAGCACGCCACTGCCGATAAAATGCGTGCCGTTGTCGCCGGTGCTGGCATGCAGTTTTCCGCCCAGCTCTTTACCCGGAGCGAGAAAATCGTGGGCGCTGACGGTATTAAATGTAGCGACGCCACCCAACGTGCCCGCGCTGCCCATCACGTTTGTCGCGCCTTTTTCAATCGTTGCGCCGGAGAGCAGCTCCGAATCGATATACATCTGTCCATTGCGCTGGCCGTAGCCGGTTTTTTGAAAATTCTGCCGCACGCCGTCGATGTTCATATTCACGCGACCAAAATCCTGTATTCCGCGGATGTTGACCGACAGCGACGGGTCCTGCTGGCTGACGCTGGAGTAAACGCCGGCGGACTGCTCCAGCAGATCGGCGGCGTGGCGGGAAGGGCGGTTATCCATCTGCTCGCGTGAAATAACGCTAATCGCGCGCGGCTGTTCGTAGATCCAGTCGCCTGGGTTGGCGACGGTAAAGGCGCGAACCGTCATCACGTCGTCTATTTTGGCCGTATCGACGTTGACTGAACGAGGGCGCAAGGTAATGACGCCATTGCTGCCGATCTGGAAATCGACCGGATGAGTGCCGATCAGCCTGCGAAGCCCCTGTTCTGGCGTGAAGCGCCCTTGAAGCGCAACGGCCTGCATATTTTCCAGTTTAACGTCGGCAAAAAAGACCTGTAGCCCCGCCTGTTCGGCGAAACGCAGCAACGCGCTGCTCAACGGCTGCGCGCTGATGGAAAAGGCGGAACTCTGGCGAGCCGCTTCCTGAACGCTGGCGGCCTGCGTTTCCGCTTGCGCATAGTGGAGTGAGCCAGACAACGACAGTGCGATGCCGACGGCAAGAGAAAGTGGATTACGTTGTAACAAGCGGCTGTCTTGCTGTTGTGTTCTTTTAAACATTTTTCGCCTGGTCTGCCATCGGTTAAATCATCAATAAGCATTAATAAACAAAGGGATAATTAGCCCTCTTTTTCTTAATGAAAATGATAATAAAAATCATTACCTAAATATGAAGACGGATGAGATGACAGAACCCGTAAAAAAATATTTAAATTTTTTTCTCCGGCGCGTTGCGGCCTTGTGAACGTAAAGGGAATTTATGCGTGATTACCACTCCTGAGCAGCATGGCAGGAGTGGGGAAGACAGGTGGGAGAAAGGATCAGTACAGAACTGTGACGCCGGGGAGTGAAACGGTTTTGGCACCCAGCTCGGTGGCGATGGTTTGCAATGCGCCATCCAGCTCGTTCAGTGAAAAGATGCCGCTAACCTGACGCTGGCGCAGTGCTGACGTGGGGATAACGATCGTGCCAGCGCGATACTGATTGATACGTGCGATGACGACCGCCAGCGGCTGTTGATCGAAGATCAGCAGGCCGCGCCGCCAGTCGCCGCGCTCACGGCTATTCCAGCCGGGGAGGCGAGTCATCCCTTGCTCGGTATAACGTGCCGCCTGTTGTTCATCAAGCCGCAGCGTTTGCCCGTTTGCCGTGACCTGAACGCTGTGCTCTACCACGCCGACGGTCGTGGTCTGTGATGAATTCTGCACGATGAACTGCGTGCCCAGTGCCTGTGTGGTGCCTGAGGCGGCATCAACCAGAAAAGGGCGTTTTTCCTGTGCGGTTGTTGGGGCGACGGTGAACCAGGCGGAACCTTGCAGCAGCGTGACGCGCCGCTCTTGCGGCGTATAGGCGAGCGAAATGGCGCTGCCCGCATCCATATCGACCTCACTGCCGTCCGGCAGCGTAACGTGTTTGACCTGATGCGCCGCATGATAATCCGAGCGCAGCATGAGGATGCCGTCGGAAATCCATGTCGCGCCGAGACTGAAACCCAGCAGCAGCAAGGCGGCAATTTTCCACTGCGTTGCATGGTTAAAGCGCCTGATGAGAAAGGTTGCTGGCGGTTGTGGCTGTAGCACCTGCCGTTGCTCGGCGTTGAGCGACCCAAGCCCATGCCAGAGCATCCCTGCCTGTTCCAACGCGTGGCGATGGCGCGGATCCTGTTCCAGCCAGTGTTGGAATGTCAGTTCCTGTTCATCGTCCAGCGGCGCTTCGGCCAAACGTATGGCCCAGCGTGCTGCCTGCTGTTGGATTTCAGGGGGATAATCGTTCATGTTGTAGGCCTGGAGTGTGTAGGGTCTCTAAATAGGTAGACGTCTGACGGCAATAAACCCGTAAATAATTTGTGATTATTTCACGATGGGCGACGAGTTTCACGAGGCGCGGATCGTCATCATCGCGTGCAGCGTCATGGCAAGATGCTTCTCAACGGTGCTGAGGGAAATCTCCAACTGTTGAGCAATTTGCGCCTGCGTCATATGCTCAAACCGGTGCAGATGAAATATCAGCTGCGTGCGTTCAGGCAGCGTCGCCAGTACGTTTGCCAGACGCTCCAGCTCCTGCTGGGCGATGGCCGTTTGATCGAGCTGGGGGGCCGCATCCGGCAGGTATTCCAGCGTCGCCTCCGCGTCGTCAACAGACGCCGCCATCTGCCAGCGCTGCTGGTGGCGGACATGATCAAGCAGCAAATTATTTGCTGTCTTATAGAGATACGCCTTCTTGTCGTCTACATCATCTTGCTGTTCCAGCCGTTGTGCCAACCGTAAAAAACTCTCTTGCACCAGATCGGCTGCTGCCTGAGGGTCGCGCAGTTTATGATTGAGATAGCGTTCCAACCGTTCTGCATAGTGGTTGAACAGCATTCTGAGTTCAGACTCTGACATGCCAACGTCCCGTCAGGTGACCTTCCCGCCGACTCTGCGGCAACAGAACCCCCTTTCCCTTGTCACCGCGCGATCCATAGCAATGCACGGCACTGTCCATAACAATACACGCCATAACAATGCACGGCATTGTCCGTTGACGCCGACGGGGTAAGGCCCTGAATAATAAATTTAATGTAATTGATAATTATTATCACATATGCCGAACCGAAAAGCAGAGCTAAATCTTCTTCAGATTGGCGGATTTTCGTCATCGACTACACTTATCTTTGCTGGCTTATTATTTAATCAGGAGAGACGAGATGACCACGAAGGACTCAGCGCAGGATCCTAAAGAGGTGACGGTCAGCGAAGGGCTGGCAAAGGTGCATGAGGCATCAGAGCAGTTGACGGAAGAAGAGATTGAAGCGCTGGCGGAAGAAGCCAGACGGGCCGCCACGCAGACGCAGAAAGGGTCGGGCAACGCGCCCTAGTGTAATGCCGCGGGTTGCAGAACTGAGCGACAGGTAAGCGCAACGTGGCAGGTTTTTTGCACAGACATTTTGCAGATAGTGATGAAAAACAAGATGGTTTTCTCTCTGTAAGGAAAATGTATGCACGATAAATTACTCATAGAAGGCAAGCTGGTCGCGGGGAAAGGCGAGGCGTTAGCGGTATTTAATCCTGCTACAGGAGAGCAAATTGCCGCCATTGCACAGGCCGACCTGCACCAGGTTGATGCAGCCGTGCTGGCTGCGGAGTCCGCTTTTGCACACTGGGGACAAACCACGCCGAAAACGCGCGCGACGCTGCTGCTACAGATTGCCGACGCCATAGAGGAACACGCCGAGACGTTTGCCGAGCTTGAATCGCTGAACTGCGGTAAGCCCTACCATGCGGCGCTGAATGATGAAGTGCCTGCGGTCGCTGATGTGTTTCGCTTTTTTGCCGGCGCGGTGCGCTGTCTGAGCGGTTCGGCGGCGGGAGAGTATCTCGAAGGACATACCTCGATGATCCGGCGCGATCCGGTTGGCGTAGTGGCGTCCATCGCCCCGTGGAATTATCCGCTGATGATGGCATCGTGGAAGCTGGCACCTGCGCTGGCGGCGGGAAACTGCGTGGTGCTGAAGCCGGCGGAGCAAACCCCGCTGACCACATTCTATCTGGCGCATTTGCTGGCGGAGATACTGCCCGCTGGCGTGGTGAATATCGTGTTCGGGCGTGGGGCAGATATCGGCGATGCGCTAACGGGGCATGAGAAAGTGAATATGGTGTCGCTGACCGGCTCGATTGCAACCGGTGCGCATATTCTGTCGCATACCGCCGCGAGCGTAAAACGTACACACATGGAGCTGGGCGGTAAAGCGCCGGTGATTGTTTTCGACGATGCCGATATCGATCAGGTGGTTGATGGGATCCGCAGTTTCGGTTTTTACAATGCGGGGCAGGACTGTACTGCCGCCTGTCGGCTGTATGTACAGCGTGCGATTTACAATGAGGTTGTAGAAGCATTAGGAAAAGCGGTGGCGACGCTGAAAATCGGCGATCCACATGATGAAACCACCGAGCTGGGGCCACTGATTACCGAGCCGCAGCTGGAACGCGTGATTGGCTTTGTCGAACGCGCCAAAGCGCTGCCGCACATTACGGTGGTGACAGGTGGCGAGCGGGTGAAAGGGCAGGGATTTTACTTCCAGCCCACGGTGCTGGCGGGGGCAAAGCAGGAAGACGAAATCGTCCAGAAAGAGGTGTTTGGACCCGTAATCTCCATCACGCCGTTTGACGATGAAGCGCAGGTGATTGGCTGGGCGAATGCCTCGCATTACGGGCTGGCCTCGTCGATCTGGACGCGCGATATCGGGCGGGCACACCGTCTGGCCGCGTGCCTTCAATACGGCTGTACCTGGGTGAACACCCACTTCATGCTGGTGAGCGAAATGCCACACGGCGGGCAGAAGCTGTCCGGCTACGGCAAGGATATGTCGATGTATGGTCTGGAGGATTACACCATCGTGCGTCATATCATGATCCGGCACTGAGGATCTTCTGCCTACTTAGGGATTCTGTTTGTCCTGCACGAGAAACAAGTACTGGAGAAACGGGTAATGATATAGCGCGTTTGTCCAGCCCCGGCGTGCCCCAAAAAAGGGCGCGCTGGGCAAAAGCAGGGCATCACGTGTTGCTTTGATTTTCTTCATACTGGCATGTGCTATTTTTATTGGTTATTAATTCCGCCTATTCGTATTTAGTTCAAATCATCTACTGAATTTTTGGATTAGATCGCGTTTTTGTATTTTATTCTAATTTGGGGCGGGCGACTGGCGTGTTATGTGCATTAATTAAAGTGGCATCGCGTGATGTCCGTTTTCAAGGAGCGCATTTTGTCCAGATCAAACGCCCACCTTAACCCGCTAGAGTGTACTCAGCAGGCACTGCATTGGATTCATAGTGACACGCTATCCCACGATGACATGGCGGCACTGAATCGAGAGGTTTTGAGTTGTTTTCGTGAATACGTCAACCCGGGTTTTCTGGAGTACCGAAAATCTGTCACCACCGGCGGGGATTACGGCGCAGTCGAATGGCGCGCCAGTGGACCGAATACGCTGATTGATACCCAAGGGAATGAATATCTGGACTGCCTCGGCGGTTACGGCATTTTTAACGTCGGGCATCGTAACCCTAACGTGATTGCTGCCGTTGAGCGCCAGCTCGCCAGACAACCGCTGCACAGTCAGGAACTGCTCGACCCGCTGCGGGGATTACTGGCAAAAACGCTGGCGGCGCTGACGCCGGGCGATCTGAAATACAGCTTCTTCTGCAATAGCGGAACGGAATCGGTTGAAGCAGCGTTAAAGCTGGCGAAGGCCTACCAGTCACCGCGTGGTAAATATACCTTTATCGCCGCGACAGGTGCATTCCACGGGAAATCGCTGGGCGCGCTTTCTGCCACCGCCAAACCCGCGTTTCGTCGTCCCTTCATGCCGCTGTTACCCGGCTTCCATCATGTTGCTTTTGGCGACATCAACGCCATGCGCAAGCAGGTTGAGCAATGCCAGAAGACCGGCGATGACGTGGCTGCCATCATCCTTGAGCCTATTCAGGGAGAAGGCGGCGTGATTGTGCCTCCGGAACATTATTTGCCTGCGGTCAGAGCGTTATGCGATGAGGTTGGGGCATTGCTGATTCTGGATGAAGTGCAAACTGGCATGGGCCGCACGGGCAAGATGTTCGCCTGTGAGCATTATGGCGTGCAGCCTGACATTCTGTGTCTGGCGAAAGCGCTGGGCGGCGGTGTGATGCCGATTGGCGCAACGGTGGCAACGGAAGAGGTCTTCTCCGTGCTGTTTGAAAATCCGTTCCTGCATACCACCACGTTTGGCGGCAATCCGCTCGCCTGCGCGGCGGCACTGGCGACCGTCAATGAGTTGCTGACAAAGAATCTGCCAGAACAGGCAGCGATACAGGGGGAATTTTTGCTACAGGGCTTACGACAGCTGGCGGCCGAGTATCCTCAATTGATTATTGAAGCACGAGGAATGGGGCTGTTGCAGGCTATCGAGTTCAGGAAAAACGAGATCGGGTATGCCTTCGCGAAGGAACTGTTTCAACGTAATGTTCTGGTGGCGGGCACGTTGAATAATGCTAAATCGGTCAGGATTGAGCCGCCGCTTACCATCACGCGCGAGCAATGTGCCCGAGTGCTGAAAGAAGCGAAGGAAGTCCTCAAGAAGCTCAATGGCACAATGCCTGACGAAAATAAAATGAAGGAATATGCGGTAGAGTGAAAAACGAGACGGAAAAACGCAGCACCCTATTAGGTTCACTCCGAAAGCCAGTCAGCCCTTACTGACTGGCTTTTTTTATCTGGTTTCTGACACACGACTTTGCGATATAACTCAATGGCCTTTGCGGGCGATCAGTACATTCAGCGGTGCCATGGGAAATGCCTGATGACGACGAGTTTCGACGGAGGTAAAGCCCGTTTCTAACAGCCACTGCGCCAGTTGACCTTCCCGCGTGACGTGGCGTCCACTCATTTGCATCGGCAGGTAGAACGGCAGAACCGGTGCGGCATCCTCCGGCGCTTCGGCAATTTCCGCCTGTGCCAGAATCAGCGTGCCCTCCGATGCCAGCGTACCGTGGAGCGCTGCCAGCATGGCGGGGATATCTTCGACAAAATGCAGGAATGAAGAACTCCAGATCAGATCGTATTTCTCGCTGGGCAATGCGCCGCTTTGCGCTGACAAACGTGCAGATAATCCGGCTGCGTCGATATTGCGCTGCGCCACGGCGGCAGTCTGCGGCAGGTCATACACCGTGCCGGAGATCTGAGCATGACGCAGCGCCAGCGTAATCGCGACCCAGCCGGGGCCTCCGCCCAGATCGAGAACGTGTCTGATTTGCGGGAAATCCGGCAGGCTGGCGATCAACTGCTCGGCACGGTCGGCCGTTATTGCCCGCTGTTCCTGAGCGATTTGCTGTTCCGCGGCATTGGCCCACGCCGCATCGCGCGGTAATTCGCTCAACTGCGTTTGCAGCGACTGAGACATACCGTCGCCTAGCCCCTGACCAAACTGACGCAGGCTGGTCAGGCGAAAACGCCAGGCGTCGCCCAGAAAACGTGAACTGCTGCGACAGAGCACGGCGGCGCAGGCCGGAGCGGTGCAATAGCCGTCGTGATGACGCGTCAATAGCTGCATGCTCCACAGGATCTCAAGCAGAAACCCGGTTTTCTCCGGCTGCCAGCCCAGCGCTTCCGCCAGTTGCTTCGGCGTGGTGATCTCTTCCAGTCGGTCGAAAATCTGCTGTTCCAGCGCCAGGTATAAGGCATCCGCCTTCACGCTGCTGGCGGCAAGCTGCCATAACGTCTCTAATGGATTCATACGTGGTTTTTCCCATTGATGGTCAGTCGATAGGGAATATGCTATCTATAAATGAGAATCGTTATTATGTTCATTGTTATGCGAGACGGCATTTTTCATATGCAAAACTGCGGGGAGAAGATGACGCAAAGACAGCAACGGGGGCGAGAGGGACTACCGTCAGGTGACCGGTGCCGGATGAGTGAGGTGAATTGTTCTGATTCGCGCCGAACACTGCCAGGCAACATCGGTGAGTGCTGGTCGGATTTCAGCCGTATTGATGCGGATCTGTCGCTGGCGCGTTCGCAATATCGCCCGTATCGTGCCTTGGTGGAAGAAACGCAGAACCCGCATTCGCAGCCGATGCTGATCATTACATTTGCACTGGCAGGGGAGTCTGCTTATTACGATTGCGGCGGCTCATCGATCGGGTTTCGCCAGCAGCATCTCACGATGACGACGTTTGGTGCCAGCTCGGGCGAGCGCCATTATCAGGCTCAGCAGCAGGTTGATCAGCTACGGCTGCTTGTGGGGAAAACGGCGGCAGCGCGCTATTTTGGCGCGGACTGTGCAGAGCAGTTGTTCAACGATGATAGGGTACAGCTGCGCGCATTTACGCCCGTCTCTGCGGCCAGTCAGGTGCACGTCAATGCGCTGTGCAGTGATGGCGATCCGCTGAATCGCCATATCCACGCCTTAAGCCTGCTGGCACAGTATCGGCACGTCCTACAACCGGAAGAGAAGCGCGGCGCTATTTACCCACAGGAACGGCAGCAATTGGATCAAGTATGCCGCTGGATGCGCGAGCATCTGGCCGAACCGCTGACGCTGGCCTGTATTGCGGCTCAGGCGGGAATGAGTGAATCCAGACTCAAACTGGGGTTTCATCGCTGCTTTGCGACCACGCCGGGTCAGATGCTATTGCGGATGCGGATGGAACGGGCGCATCAGCTACTGGAACAGGGATTTCAGGTGGCGCAGACGGCCTGGCAAGTTGGCTATCGACATCCCGCTAATTTCAGTCTGGCATTTACGCGCTATTTTAACCGTAACCCGAAAATGATTACTTCGCGTAAGTAAAAATACCCCGCTGACAGTCATGTGATGATTTTGTCATAACTATTTACCATTATTTTCCTTTTATTATATTCCCGCGCGTTATTTGGACATACGGTGCCTGAATCCGAGCTTTTGTCCAAATTCTTCTATACTTCATCCAGCAGTATCAACGTGTAATGAATATTGCGACCAATAAGCGGTTTATTTTTCAGCGTGCAGTCGGGTGGTTCCCTGCGCATGAAAGAGATCGTTGTATTTTTAATAAAGGGTCGCTTTTTAAGCAAAGGAAAAAAGGATGAGATTAAAAAAGAAAAAAATCGAACCGATGAAAATTCAGGACATTACCATTATTGATAATGCCAGACTTAAAAAAGCCATTACCGCCGCCGCATTGGGTAATGCGATGGAATGGTTTGATTTTGGTGTCTATGGCTTTGTGGCGTATGCGCTCGGACAGGTCTTTTTCCCCGGAGCCGATCCCGGCGTACAAATGATTGCTGCGCTGGCAACGTTCTCGGTTCCCTTTTTGGTTCGGCCACTCGGCGGAATATTCTTTGGTGCGATGGGGGATAAATTTGGTCGCCAGAAAGTCCTGTCGATCACCATTATTATCATGTCGGTGAGTACATTCTGTATCGGCTTGATTCCGTCCTATGAATCGATTGGTATTTGGGCACCGATACTGCTGCTGTTGGCGAAACTGGCGCAGGGATTCTCCGTTGGGGGCGAATATACCGGTGCGGCGATTTTCGTTGCTGAATATTCCCCGGACAGACGACGCGGCTTTTTAGGGAGTTGGCTGGATTTCGGTTCTATTGCCGGGTTCGTGATGGGCGCGGGCGTCGTGGTGCTCATTTCTTCCATTGTGGGAGAAGAAAGTTTTCTGGATTGGGGATGGCGTATTCCGTTCTTTATTGCTGCGCCGCTCGGATTAATTGGGATTTATTTGCGCCATGCGTTGGAAGAAACACCGACATTCCAACAGCACGTTGACAACATTGATAAAGAATCAAAAGACAGCATCCAATCTCCGCCGAAGATTTCTCTGCGTGAAATTGTGACCAAGCAATGGAAAGGTCTGCTGATCTGTATCGGGATGGTGATTACCACCAATGTCACCTATTACATGCTGCTGACCTATATGCCGAGCTACCTTTCACACAGCCTGAATTACTCGGAAGATCATGGGGTGATGATTATTATTGCCGTGATGATCGGGATGCTGTTTGTGCAGCCGGTGATGGGGCTGATGAGCGACCGCTATGGGCGTAAGCCGTTTATTATTTGCGGCAGTATTGGGCTGCTGCTGCTGTCGGTGCCCAGCTTCATCTTGATCAACAGCGATGTGATTGGGCTGATTTTCTGCGGATTACTGATGCTGGCCGTACTGCTGAATTCGTTCACGGGGGTGATGGCTTCAACGCTGCCCGCCCTGTTTCCGACGCATATTCGTTATAGCGCACTGGCGACGTCATTTAACGTTTCCGTACTGGTTGCGGGCTTTACGCCAACGGCGGCGGCGTGGCTGGTGGAATCAACCAGTAACTTGTATATGCCGGCGTATTACCTGATGGTGATTGGGCTGATCGGCCTGATTACCGGGATGTCGATGCGTGAAACCGCTAATCAGCCGCTGAAAGGCGCAACGCCCGCGGCATCGGATCGGACGGAAGCCAAAGAGCTGTTGCAGGAACAGTACGACAATATCGAGCAGAAAATAGAGGAAATTGATGAGCAAATCGCCGAACTGGAGAAGAAAAGAAAACGGCTGACCGAACAGCATCCTGAGATTAATTGACGCCATTTACCGATAGTAAACAAGCGCCACGAATGTGGCGCTTTTGCTATGTCGCGTACAACGACTCTGTTATGTAGGGCTAGTGACCAATTAGCCGCAGCTGGGTGCAAAACGGGCAACCGCAGCCGTTAATAGAGGTCGCATCGCACTGGCCGGGATGAATGGTTTCCAGTCCCATTGGCGTAAAGCTTGAAAAAGTGCGCTTAGGCTCATCGATATTGTTCAATCCACTCTCCGTAGACTGAGCCATTTTTGCCTGAAACGCCGAGGCTTGTGTCGCGACGAGGGAAAGAAACAGAACTGACAGACCTTTTTTCATTGGGCTTATCCGCTATGAAATTTGGTTTGTTATAACATAACGTATTTAGTCGCACCAGAGCAGCCGACCGCCTGAATAGCGGTCGGCTGCCTAACTGTGTCGTCCGATTAACGGAACGGTGGCTCGTTAAAGGTGCGCAGTTTACGCGAGTGCAGCTTATCGCTTTCCGCCCGCAGCAGATCGATAGCGCAGATGCCAATCTGCAAATGCTCCGAAATCGCCCCTTCATAGAAACGGTTCGCCTGTCCCGGCAGCTTGATTTCACCGTGCAACGGCTTATCCGAAACGCACAACAGCGTGCCGTAAGGGACACGGAAGCGATACCCCTGCGCGGCAATCGTCGCACTTTCCATATCTACCGCGACGGCGCGACTGAGGTTAAACCGCAGGGCAGAGGCCGCGTAGCGTAGCTCCCAGTTGCGGTCATCGGTGGTAACCACCGTGCCGGTACGCAGACGCTGTTTAACTTCTTCCCCCGGCATACCGCTGACCATCTTGGTGGCGTCATACAGCGCGCGCTGCACCTCGGCAATGCTGGGAATCGGGATATCCGGCGGTAGCACGGCGTCCAGTACGTGATCGTCACGCAGGTAAGCATGCGCCAGCACATAATCACCGATGGACTGGCTTTCGCGCAGGCCGCCGCAGTGGCCGATCATCAGCCAGGCATGCGGACGCATCACCGCGAGGTGATCGCAGATGGTTTTCGCGTTGGATGGCCCGACGCCAATGTTGACCATCGTAATCCCTTTACCCTGACGAGGAATCAGATGATAGGCGGGCATCTGGTGGTTCTTCCAGGCCAGATCGGACACCGTCTGCTCGGGGTTTGGCGTCTCGGCGGTGATGTAAATACCGCCAGCACAAGATAGCGCCTCATACGGACTATCGGGATCGGCAATCTGCGCACAGGCCCAGCGTACAAACTCATCGACATAGCGCGTGTAGTTGGTGAAGAGGATGAACGGCTGAATATGTTCTACCGGCGTGCCGGTGTAGTGACGAAGCCGCGCCAGCGAGAAATCGGTACGCAGCGCGTCGAAGTGGGACAGCGGTGATGTGGTGGTGGCGTGAAACAGTCCATCTGCCGTCTCGTCCCCAATCTGCGACAACTCTGTCGTGGGGAAATGCTTGGCGATACCGGCACTCATCGAACGGTCAAGAATCAGATCGGAACCGTCGAGCACGTAGGGGAACGGGATTTCCTGCTGTGACGGGCTAACCTCGATGGTGACATCATAGTCGCCTTCCAGTAGCGCCAGCTGTTCCGCCAGATAAGCACGCAAAAATGCCGGGCGGGTAACGGTAGTGGAGTAGCTGCCGGGATGGGTAAAACGCCCATAGGCGCGATGGCGGGGGTGACCGGTCGAATTGCCGCTCCAGCTAACGCGGAGAGCTGGGTAGGCAAATAGCCCCGCCGTGCGCGCGTTAGCATCAGGCAGCGTGCCATCATTGATGAAGTCCCCGATGGCATCGCGCAGTGCTGAGACGGCGTCATCATATAGCGCTTCCAGTTTATCCAGAGTCTGAGTGACGGTAAGACTGACGTGGGATCCGCTGTTATGCATATTCTCTCCTTTAAATTCTGTACTTAGGCAGAAGTTAGCTCACAGCGTAACTGAAGATGCACAGCCCCGCCATCGTGAAATCTGGCGGAGCTGTGAACGTGGAGAGAAGCGGCGCTTAAGCTGTATCCCATAATAGATTAGTGCTTGTGGCGACCGGAAAGATTCGCCGCGCTCACCGCCAGTATCGACAGCACGCCGAGTGCCGCCGCCGGTGCCAGCACACCCCAGAAGGCGCGTTCGATATACGGCATCCCTTCAGCCAGCACGCGTCCCCATTCCGGCGTCGGCGGTGATGCGCCCAGCCCCAAAAAGCCGAGCGATGCCAGCGCCAGCGCAATGCCAGGCAGTTTCAGCATAGCGTGACGGAAAAGCGGGCCAATCAGCGCGGGCAGGATATAGAACAGGCTACGCCGTATCGGGCCGACGCCGAGAATCGGCAGCATTCGAATATAAGGGCGCGCATTGATTTCAGCCACCAGTGCCGCCGTGTGGGCCGCGAGCGGTGCCCAACTCACGGCAATCACGGCAATCGCCGCGCCCGTTGCCGTCGGGCCGTTTACCGCAGCAACCAGCAGCCCGGCAATCACTGGCGGCAGGGCGTTAGTCACTTCAATCGGGCCGGTGAACAGACGCGGAAAAAGCCCAACCAACAGGCCAATTGCCAGACAGGCCAGCGATACCGCCAACGCCAGCAGACAGGTATTTAACGTACCGTGTGCGACGCGTGCCAGCAAATCACGCCCCATCGCATCCGCGCCAAAAGGCAGCAGAAACGACGGCGGTTGTAGACGCAGAAAGGCCGAAGTATAGGGATCGCGCGGCAGGCCAGCCAGCAACAGCAGTGCCAGCAGTAGCACGCAGATAATCGGCAGCCAGATAGCATGGCGAGACGCAGGGCTACCGTGCTCTTCCGGCACGGGCATCGCGCCGCTTCGCAGCGCGCGTCCGAGAATCAGCAGCCGAACGCCGCTGGCGGCGATGCCAGCCAGCGAGGCGATGAGTAAGAGAATCAGCACGCCGACCTGCAAGGCGGGCAGATCCTGTGCCGCTGCCGCCCCTAGCGTGGCGCGTCCCAGACCGGGAATCGCGAACACTTTTTCGACGGCGATGGCACCGCCAGTTAACGAGACCAGCACCAGCCCGACCAGCGGCATCACGCTGGGCAACGTGCGTTTCAGCACGGCCAGCGCGATATGACGGCGGCTCACACCTGCCACACTCCAGGTGGTGAGCCAGTTTTCGCTGAAGGTGGCGGATAGCGCGTCGGCAATAATCCGGCCAAGGTAGCCGCCTGCTGGAATACCGAGCGCCAGCGACGGCAGCACCGCATAGTGCAGGCCTAGCCAGCCATAAGGGGGAAACCACTGTAGCCAGACGGCACCGACAATCAGCAGAAATGACGCCAGCAGGAATTCGGGCAGCGCGGTAAATAAGGCGGCAAACAGACCGCCTGAACGATGAACCTGACCGCGTAACCCCTGCCGAAAGGTAGGAGCACACAGCACGGCAGCCAGTGTGAAGGCCACCAACGCCGAGGAGGCCATTAGCGTGATCGAGACGCCCGCCGCTTGCAACATCCCCGGAAGAACCGGCCGGCCAGACACCCAGGAATTGCCCGCATCGCCGTGTAACAGACCCGTCAGCCAGTTCAACAGCAATTGCAGCGGGCCTTGATCCAGCCCGAGTGAGTGACGAATCGCGTTTAGCGTTTCCGCCGTCGCTTCCTGCTCGCCGGAACGGGCGCGCAGCAGCGCCAGCGCCGGATCCTGACCGGATAACCACGGCAACATGCCAATCAGCACCACAATCCCCGCCAGCGTCAGCAGCCGCGAAAACAGTGGAATCAGCACGCCGTATCGCGGGCGTTGCGTCTGGTTGATGGTCGCACAGGTGCGGCAATACAGCGATTCGCTCATAAACTCGTCATCTTTCTGGTTGCGGGTGCGCTATCCGTTACTTGGCGCCGGTAACAATATGCGTAGCGGCGTTAATCAGCGTACGTTCACGCGGGTCGCGCAGTGCGTCTTTTACCTGTGCGCTTTCACCTTGAATCACACGCTCATGCAGCATTGGGATCGCGGCATCGCTGGCAAGGATCAGGTTTTCTGCCTGCATGATGGCCTGACGGCGTGCAACGCCCGCAGGAATTGCAGCCGCTTTCTGTAACGCCTGATCGATCTCCGGGCGGCACAGTTGAGCGATATTGAACGACCCTTCACAGGCGAAGTCACTGTATAGATAAGCGACTGGATCGCCGGAATCCAGCACCGTCGCGCGCGATAAGATAAAGGCGTCAAACTTGCCCGCCAGCGCGTCGGATTCGATCTGTGCATATTCACGCACCACCTGTTTTACCGTAAACCCAGCGGCAGTAAGCTGCTGTGCCAGATAGACCGCCACTTCAGGCAGTTCGGCGCGATCGCTGAAGGTTGCCAGCGTGATGGTGGCGCCCGCAGGCGTACCGGCTTTGACCGGATTCGCCACTGGCTGGCGCAGTTGCGCCGCCCACGGCAGCGCGGGGCCTAACAGACCCTGCGCGATATCGGCACGCTTCTCATACACGTTGTCTACCAACTGCTGGCGATTGATCGCATCGCGCACGGCGGCACGCATCGCAGGATCTTGCATCACGCCATGACGGGTATTCAGATACAGCGTATTGGTGCGCGGCATCGGGACTTCATGTACCAGCGATTGATCCAGCAGCGGTGCCTGTGAAACGGGAATGGCTTCGACAATGTCCGCCGTGCCGGTACGTAATGCCGCAGCGCGCGCTGCGCCGTCGGAGACAAAGCTCACGTCGATACCGCTGGCCTGTGCTTTCTCACCCCAGTAACCGTCGAATCGATCCAATACCGCGCTGCTGGTGCCAGTGACGGTACGCAGAACGAATGGGCCGCTTCCGGTGTTGATCGGATTGACGACGCCATTCTTACCGTATGCCGCGGTGGAAAGAATCGCCAACTGCGGGCTGGATAAACGCTGTGGCAGCAGCGGATCCGGTTTAGCCGTGGAGACGACGACGGCGTTATCGCCATCGGCTTTTACCGTTAACTGCACGCCGTCCAGAATGCGCGGTTTGGGAGCGGCAGTGGAGGCCACGGTGAGCGCATTCACTACCGTGGCGGCGTTTAAGGTGGTGTTATCATGAAAATGGACGTTCGGGCGTAGTTCAAAACGCCAGGATTTATCATCGATCTGCTGCCATTTTGTCGCCAGCGCAGGCTGGGCTTCGCCGAGTTTGTCGAGTACTACCAGCGTTTCTGCGGTGCTCCAACGCGACAGCTTAAAGGCATCATCGCTCAGCGGTGTCAGGCCGGAGCGCGGCGGCTGAAGCATCGCCAGTTTGATTCGACCGTCATGATGCGAGGTGTGGTTTTCCTCCGGCTCGTTGAAGCAACCTGAAAGCAGCAGCGTGGCTGATAGCAATCCAGAAACGGGCCACAGGCGATTACGCATATTCATCAATCTGTCCTTATTCATTCACGGTTGAAGCGGATTTAAACGGGCGGCAGATGACCATCATCGCCAGCGAACTGCACAACGGCACGGCGGCGAGCAGCACCCACGGAATAGCGGCCTGCGGCGACGGCGTCAGTGCGCGGTCAAGCTGGCTGCCGAGGATAAAGTTGCCGACCAGAACGGCGATGCCACCCATCGATGCCAGCGCGCCATAGTGCGCACCCAAATTCTGGTTGTTGGCAAAGCGCGGGATAAGGTCCATCCCGACCGGAACGATCAGCATTTGACCCAGCGTCAGCAGCGTAATTAACGAGATAGCGGGAAGCAGGCGCTGCCAGCCTTCAGGTGGCGTGCTGGAAGCAAACATCGCGACGCTAAAGAACGATGCAGCTAGCAGCGCAAAGCCCAGTGGCAGCATGCGTGCCGCGCCAACCCGACGGGCAAAACGTGCCAGCGGAAGCTGTAACCCGATCACCAGCAGGGAGGCCAACACAAACAGCGGCCCGAGATCTTTCTCGCTGCTGCCGGAGCGATGCAGTTCAACCGGCAGCGCCAGATAGAGCTGGTTGTAGCTGAACAGATAAGCGCTGTAGGCAATGATGAACGCGACAAAGCGACGCTGGCGGAACGTTTCCCACCACGGGGCAATCTGTAATTCTCCCCGATTACGCTGCGTTGGCGGCAGGCTGAAAAACAGGACGATGAGTGCGATAACAAACACGCCCGCACCGGCTAGCGCCACGCGCTGGAATCCGTATCCCGCCAGCACCGAACCGAGCAACGGCCCCAGCACCGCGCCTAACTCGCCGCAAATAGCAAACAGGGCGAACCACTCGGAGCGGCTGCGTTTTCCCTCTTTTTCACTTTGCGTACCGGCCTGTGCCATCAGCGCTTCAATGGCGGGAGAGAACAGAGCACCGCCGACGCCGGTCAGACAGGCACCGAGAATGATCGGCCACAGCGAGTCGCCTAACGCCAACAGGAGATAGCCGCTGATACGCACGACGCAGCCGCACAGGATGATCACGCGGGCACCGAAGCGATCGGCCAGCGCACCGCCGACTAAAAACATGCCCTGCTGAGAAAAGGTGCGTAAGCCAATCACCAGCCCGATAGCCCAGCCGGAAAGCAGCATGTCATCGCGCAGGAAAATGGCCAGAAACGGCACGACGGCATAAAAGCCAATGTTGAAAACCAGCTGGCTACCCAGAAGTAACGGGGGATAAGGCTGCGGAGCGCGGTTGGCGGTAAGGTCTGACATGTCATGATCCGTTATAAAAAGCCCGTTACGGGGAATGTGTTATTGATGCGATATTTTATGGTAAAAAGCGCGTTTTCAGCGAGCTAATAGCCTGATGTCGATAGGGCGGGAACGGCCTGCAACAGACGGGCGGTGTGCGCCTGCTGCGGTGAAGCCAGCACCTCGGCTGTGGGGCGATCTTCAATAATGCGTCCGCCGTCCATGACCAGCATTCTGTCGCACAGCCCGGCGAGCATAGAAATGTCGTGCGAGACCATCAGCAAGCCCATCTTATTTTGTTCGGTAACCTGTTGAAGCAGGGCTTTAATCTGTTCACGTAGCGGTAAGTCGAGACCGCTGACGGGCTCGTCTGCCAATAAAAACTCGGGTCGGACGATCAGCGCTCGCGCCAGCGCAACGCGCTGTGCCTGTCCTCCGGAAAGCTGTCCGGCGACCTTATCCAGAAGCGTGACGCTCAGTCCTACCTGATCCATGACGTCGCCCAGGCGGGCAGAATGATTTCTATTAACGTGGCGGACCTCATCGGGGCGGAGTCGCTTCAGCGGCTCGATGAGGAGATCGGCGACGCGCTGACGCGGCGCGAGCGAGCCTGCCGGATCCTGCGGAATGTACTGAACGCGGCGGCGATACCAGAGAAGCGAACGCACCGAACCGGGCGTAATCAGGTTGCCGTCGCAGTACACCGCGCCACGCTCCGGCGCTTCAAGCGCGAGCAGGGTTTTTAGCAGCGTGGATTTACCACAGCCGGACGCACCAACCAGCCCGACACGTTCGTGCTGTTGCAGGTTCAGCGACAGGTCGTGAAAAATCGCACTGGCAGGATCGGCCTTGTGCCACGGCAAACGTGACGTCTGGCGATAGCGGCTAACGTGCTCAAGACTTAAAAACGGTGAGGGAACCGCATGCAGGTGGTGGTTCATCCAGCGAGTGCTCCGGCAGCGGGTAACATCCTGTCGGATAACAGGGTGTCAGATAAAAGCGTGTCAGCGCGCCGCGCGGCAGCGACCAGACTGCGGGTATAGGGCTGCTGTGGTGCATTCAGTAGTTGCTGCATACTGCCGGATTCAACGATCTGGCCGTTTTCCATCACCAGACCACGCTGGCAGAGTTGGGCGGCAACGGCGATATCATGCGTAATAAACAGCAAAGCCGGAGCATCCGGCTGCGTGCTACGTTCCTGTAAGACCTGCAATACCTGCTGCTGGGTCATGACATCGAGCGCGGTTGTGGGTTCGTCGGCCACCAGCAGGCGCGTTTTGCCGAGTAGGGCGAGGGTAATACAAATGCGCTGGCGCTGACCGCCGGACAGTTCGGCAGGATAGCGTTGCAACAGGTTGGGGATATCATCCAGTTTCATGGCGCTAAGGAGCGCAGAAAGTTCAGCGGAAGAGGTGGTTTTCAACGCCAGTGACAGCTGTTTTCCCAACGGCATGAGGGGATTGAGCGCTGTTGCTGAGTCCTGGAACACCGCAGAGACGCGGCTAACCGATGGGCGTGCCAGCGCTTTCAACTGACCGACCTCTTCGTCATTCACCCGAATACTGCCGCGAACCTGGCAGCCCGACGGCGGTGTACCGATGACGGCTTTGGCGGTGAGGGATTTACCAGAACCGGACGCACCGAGTAAACAGACACGTTCACCCGCGAACAGCGTAAAGTTGATATCGCTGACTTTGGTTTCACCGCCCATAGACAGGCTCAGGTTTTCTACCTGAAGAATGGCGTCTGTGTGTCTGTTCCTGTTAATCATGGATAACGTATAGGGTCAGTGTAAATCGATATGTAATAACATAACAAATTAAGACGAAGTGATGCAAAGGAAATGTGATCCAGCGCGTATAAATTGGCGCAGAGACGCCGTCTTAGTCGACTGCGTCGATGATTAAATAGAGGGGGTAAAGAATAAACCGTAGGGAAGTGCGGACTATCTCGTAGCGTTGTATTTTTAGAACCTACTCATTCGATGAGTCAACAAGCTGTGCCAGTTCCGCCGCGCTTAACTGAGTAATCTGGCTGACCTGAGCGGGTTCCATGCCGCTGAGCAGAAGCTGGCGGGCAATGTTTCGAGCACTGGTTCTCATACCATGTTGTATCCCCTGCTGCATGCCATGCTTGATGCCTTTTTCAAACCCGATTTTCTCAAGCTGCTGTGCGATGGTCATGATCGCCTCCCGATCCGTTGACAGAGATTGCGCGACAGCCTCAATAAACTCTGCCGGTTTTGATGTATTGCCGCTTCGCGCGATGTAAAACAGAATCGCTCTTTTTTGCGGCAGAGGTACCTGCCAGCGTTCAAATAATAGCCCGATATCCTGCGCCAGTTCCAGCATATCTCGCGTGCGAATGTGTTTTTGTACTAACTCCAGTAGCGCTACGCGGCGATGCGTCTTGATTTCCTCATCTTGGATTACCGTTAGATCAATCAAAGGAAAGGATGAATTGTAGAGCTTTTCTGCCTGAATAGCGTCGCTAAAACCGTCGAGCCAACGCAGCGTATAGGGATAAGGGCTACGCTGGCCGTGATAAAACAGTAAAGGAACGACGAGCGGCAACGTGTCGTGACCTTGAGATAGGTGCTGTTGCATAGCAGCCAGCGCGTAGCGCAGCAGGCGAAATGGCATCAGTTTTTCTGGGCGACTCTGATGTTCAATCACACAATAGATATAGCCTTGCCCTGCGGTGGTCTGAATTGAATACAGCATATCCGATATTCTTGCACGTAGTTCCTCGTCAACAAAAGAGGCCGATTGCAGTTGTAGCGAGCTGAAATCGCAGATATTCCTGATTTCCTCTGGCAGATGAATGGCGAAGAAATCCTTTGCGACGGCTGGATCGCTGAGAAACTGTTTAAAAATCGCATCATGCGCGGCCATGCTGTTTTTCCGTCCCTGAATAATCTATAAGCAAGGGTAAAAGAAGCGGATACGGGCAGGGAAGAAGCGCGGAGGACGACTGCGTCGATATGGAAGGATGTACGCAAGAAAAGTGAGAAATGAAAGTAACGACGCGATCTCACTGGGAGCGAGATCGCGTTCAAGGTGTGAGAGTTAAATCTGTTGCTCGGTTAGCCACTGGCGCAGGCGTTCGGGCTGCTGTGCGCCGCTCAGGCGAGCCTGTTCTTCACCATTGACGAGCCATAGCAGGGTCGGTAGCGTCCTGACCGCCAATTGCTCCGTTAGGATAATGTGATGATCGGCGTCCAGATAATGGCTCGGCAAGTTGCGGTATTCCTCGTTATCCAGAATCGTTTCCAACTGGCGATAAAGGCTCTTGCAGTGGACACAGCGCTCTGCGCCGACCAGCAGCAACTGTGGACCTTGTTGGGCTGCCAGTTCAGGCCAGTCGTCGGCGGTCAGTGGAGCAAAGCGCTCACGGTTGACGGCAAAGAGTTTCGGGCTGCGCTTGAGGTCTTCGCTGTCAGTCGCGACGCACAGGGCATCGCCGCTCTTTTTGTAGGGGCGTGTGCCGTCGATACGAACCACGCTTGCGAAGCCGGGGGCGGCGGCACCGGGTTGACGTAGCTGGGTGTTGTCGGGGGCGAGCACCGGGTTTTCCTGTGGGCGCGGCAGCTGTGGCACCCACTCGTAGGGCACGCGATAAGCGCGATACAGCATGTTAGTGTTCACCGTCTTGCCCCAGTAGGGGGAAATAAACTCCCAGACAATTTCGTGATCGACGGTGACTTCAAATAGCCGACCATTGGCCCCTTCGTTAATCAGCGTATTGCCGTTCGGCAGACGTTGGATATTGCTAATGTACGGGCTGTAAAAACGGAAGGCGTCGGTTGGATGGGGGATGCCCGCTTCGTACGGCGAATAACGCCAGACAATATCCAGCGTTATCGGGTTGATTTCCAGCACGCGGGAATAGTCACGCCAGGCGTTTTTCACGCCATCGGCTGATGCCGGATTGGGCGCGCCGTAGCCTGCCCAGCCACCGTTATCAAACACCAGAATATTGCCCGCGCCCGGCAATCCTGCGGGGATCATATGCGCGTGATGCTGGCCGATAATCCAGCCGATGTGTTTGAGTTCAGGTGTGTTGTAGTTGGGGCCAAGCTGCCAGACTATATTGCCGCTTTGCTTGTCGATGATGGCGATGATGTTGGATTCGCGCGCGTCCCAGATGATGTTATCCGGGTGAAAACGGGTATCGCCCTGATCGAACCACGGATTGGGGCCGAGTGCCGACATGGAGTTGATGTGCATCCAGTCGCCCATCCCACCGCCGCTTTTGCGCAGGTTAGGGTTGTTGTACAGCGCGGTTTTCGCATCGTCGTCAAAGCCCAGCTCGTCGAAATGGTCGCTGCAACGCCATTCCCACAAGATGTTGCCCTCCCAGTCCACTTCGATGATGGTGTCGTCGAGCAGCAGTTTGTCGCTAATGCGTTCATTGTGCAGGTTGGTATGCGCCAGCAGTAGCGTGTTGCCGCCGATTGACTGCGGTTCCTGCCCCGGTGCGTAGTAGCCTACTGGATTGCCGCTGCGCTGGTAGTCATGATGGACGCGCGCCATCCATTCAGGCGGAAGATCGGGATCGGTAATGTGCTCATAGCCGTTGAATTTCCACACGACGTTGCCGTCCCAGTCCACCTGAATCAGGTCGACCATGTCCTGCATGCCGTAGCGCGAGTCGCGTTCGCCGCTGTGCCCGAGAATGTAACCGCCGGGCAGGATTTTATTGGGGAAGCCGTGCAGGCCTTCCCACAGGCGTAGTTCGGTGCCGTTCATATCCACCAGTACCGCGCCACGTTCCAGTGCCTGAAAAACGGTGTAGCCGCCCCAGGATTTTTCCGGGTTGTAAATCGTTGTGCCGGTCGGGTAGACGGAAGGGTGTCCCATAATGGTGCTCCAGTATTTACGTGTTCAGAGAAGAGAGGGCTGCCGTATCGGCAGGCTGCGTCAGCAAGGCGAGCAGATCGCTGCACTGCTGGTGAAAGGCCTGACTGTCGCGCTGGCGCGGATGCGGCAGCGAAATTGTCGCAATCTGGCGGATACGGCCCGGTCGCGGGGCCAGCACGACGACGCGATCGGCGAGATAGACCGCTTCCTCGACGTCGTGCGTGACCAGCAGCGTAGTGGTGCCCTCCGCCTGATGAATGCGGCGCAGCTCCTGTTGCATCTGCTGACGGGTCAACGCATCCAGCGCGCCAAAAGGCTCGTCCAGCATCAGGATGCGTGGATTGGCGACGAGCCCGCGTGCGATAGCCACTCGCTGCGCCATGCCGCCGGAAAGCTGGGCGGGCAGGGCATCGGCAAAATCCTGCAAATGCACGAGCTGAATAAAGTGGTCGATTAGGCGCTTCCGTTCTTTGTCGTCGATGGCTTCATTCGCCAGCCCGAGCGCGATGTTTTGTCGCACCGTCAGCCACGGAAACAGGCGTGGTTCCTGAAACACCATGCCGCGCTCACGTCCGATGCTGTGCACAGTTTTCCCTTCGACCAGTACGCGTCCCTGATAGTCGTTGTCCAGACCGACCAACATGCGCAGCAGCGTGGATTTGCCGCAGCCGCTGCTGCCAACAATCGCCACCAGTTCACCGCTGTGGATCGACAGGGAAAAATCCTCAATCACCGTTAACGCCTCGCCCTGTACGCGAAACTGTTTACGAAGCCGATCGAACTGCACCACCGGCGGCGGTGTGTCAATAGTTGTGGACGTCATGCGATTTCTCCTGCGGAACGCCAGCGCGTCATCCACTGTTCCAGTCCTAATCCGACGCGGTCGAGCACCGCGCCCGTTAATCCAATCAACAGCATGCCGCTGATAATCAGGGGCATATCCAGCAGCTGTTGGGCGTTGATCATCAGGCTGCCGATTCCGGTGCCGGATGACATGAAGTATTCCGCACCGATGGTGCCAAGCCAGGCGTAAATCAGCGACAGACGTAAACCGGCGAAGATTGCGGGTGCGGCACCCGGCAGGATCAGCATCCGCAGGCGGGTTGCGAGACGGAGCTGCAATACCTGTGCGACTTCCTGTAAAGCCTGAGAACGCTGGCGGATACCGCGATGACTGGCCACCAGCATGGGGAAGAAAGAAGCCAGCGCGACAAACGTGATTTTCCCGACGTCGTCGTTGCCAACCCAGGCGGTGAGTAGCGGCAGCCAGGCAAACAGCGCGATCTGGCGCAGCGTCGCGACCGTAGGGGTAAAGAGGGCATCGCTGGTGGCATTCAGCCCCAGCAGCACACCGCACACGAGCCCCGCGATAATGCCGCATACTGCACCAGCAAGCGCACGGGTCAGGCTGGCCTGCATCGCCTCGGTAAGCGAACCGTCACGGATGCCTTGCAGCAGCATGTGCCACACATCGGCGGGCGGTGGCAGCAGCAGCGGGTCGATCCAGCCAAAACGGCTGGCCTGTTGCCAGAGCAGCAGAAGCAGAAAGGGTAAAACCAAAGCGGATAAACGGCGAGACGGTGCGGTAGTTAAGCGACTGAGCGGCGGGTGTGGCCAGAAGACCAGACGACGTTCCAGCCGATTGATTGCCCACTCCATAGCCAGCCCCGCCAGCCCAATCACGGCGATGCAGACAAATACAATATCCAACTGAAACAGCTGACGTCCCCATACCAGCAGGTAGCCAATGCCCTGAGATGACGCCAGCAGTTCGACCACGATCAGCGACACCCACGCCTGTGAGAGCGCCAGCCGTAAGCCGGTTAACCAGGTGGGGAGCGCGGCGGGCAGTGTTAATTTGATGAGGCGCTGATGCCACGGCAGGCGCAGAGTGTGAGCGACTTCCTGTAGTGCATGCGGCACGTTGCGCACGCCCGTTTGCGTATGCAGCGTCACAGGGATAATCACGGCCTTGATGATGACCGCGAGTTTTAAGCCGTCATCAATCCCGAACAGCACCATAAACAGCGGGATCCAGCCCAGCGTTGGGATTTGTGCCAGCGCATATACCGTCGGGTGCAGCAGGTGTTCGGCGCGGCGTGATGCGCCCATCAGCGCACCAAGCAGCGTTCCCGCCAGAACGCCTGCCAGCAGGCCGCTCGCCAACCGTTGCAGGCTGATAAAGAGCTGCGGCAGGAGATCGTTGTGCCAGAGTTCGACGGCAGTTTTAGCGACGACATCGGGAGCCGGGAGAATCTGAGCGGGCATCCAGCCGTAGTGGGTGCTGATATACCACAGGGCCAGCAGCACCAGCGGTACGATTAGTGGCACGACAAGAGAATAGGCTCGTGCTATCGGCAGTGCAGGCCAGACGATCGCGGTTTTTTTCAGCGGTATCGACTTATTCATTTTATTCCCGAAAACCATCGCAGTTGGATGAATAGGGAATAAAAAACAGGTTTCGACGTTGAACGCCAATGCAATAAAGCGATGGTCGCCGTGCAATAAATGCATATGCGTAGCCCGAGCCCGCCAGCCCTGATTTATGCTTTTTTCCGCTGAACAAACTTGTAAATGTTATTTAAGCCTGACGCCGACGGTTCGTTAGTTTTCATGGCAGATGAAACGAATGATTAAGGAAAACCGTATGCAACAAGCCACCCTGTTGATCACTACCTCTCCGATAACGGCATCTTCCCGCTGGCGCTGGGGGATGAAGGTGTTAAGTACTGCCTTACTGATGGGGACGGCGCTCGTTTCCACCGTTCAGGCAAACGACGCCGCCCTGCAGGATGCACAGAAACCGACGGAGATTCGCATTGGTTTGCCGGATCAGAGTGCAGGCAGCAAGCCTTTTATCCGCGGGCCGCTGGGGTTGGCGCATATTCGCCAGCAGTTGGAGAAAGAATTTGAACCGCAAGGTATCAAGATTCAGTGGTCGTTCTTTAAAGGCGCGGGTCCGGCGGTGAATGAGGCGCTGGCGAACAAGCAGTTGGATGTCGTGTATCTGGGCGATCTGGCGGCTATTATCGGTCGTTCAGGTAGCCTGCCAACGCGGGTGCTGGTCGGGTCACGCGGATCTAATTCTTATCTGGCGTCGACACCGGAATCGGGTATTCAGCGTATTGAAGACCTACGCGGCAAGCGGATTGCGGTCTACAAGGGGACGGCCGATCAGCTGTCGTTTGAACGGGCGATTAAAAGTGTCGGGCTGAACGAGCGGGATGTGCGGGTGATCAATCTTGACTGGACGGCAGGCAAAGCGGCGCTGGCGGCCAGACGCGTGGATGCGGTGTGGGGCGGTGTCTCTCTGCTGGCGTTGCGTAAACAGGGCATCAATATTGTGACCACCAGTCGGGCGCTGGGCTGGCCGAACACCACGCAGGCTGCCGTGCTGGCGACGCAGGACTTTATCGACCGTTATCCGGGCACGACGCAGCAACTGGTGAATGTGCTGGTGGACAATGCGCAGTGGATCGGCGATGCGCAGCACCTGCCGGAATACACCGCGCTAATGGCCGAACAGAGCCAGATTCCGCAGGCGATCTTTCAGGAAGAGCTGAAAGCGGAAGATCTCCCTTTCCAAAGCTCGCCGCGTCTCGATCCGTTCCTGCTCAGCAGCTTGCAGGACAGTATCGAGCGGGCGAAAGCAGCCGGGCTGATTCGCAATACGTTCTCGGCCAGCGACTGGTTTGCCGGCCAGTTTGTTGATAGGGCGCTGAAAGCCAAAGGGCTGGAATCGAACTGGGCGGTGTATGACGCCAGCGGTAATCCGGTGAAATAATCATGAAGCGCTCACAGGGTCGGCAGTGCCGGAGCTGGTGAGCGCAGCCTGTCCTGCGCCAGTATGCTTTCGATCATCAACTCAGCCAGCGGCGGCAGCGTTCTTTGCAAACAGGTGACAATACCGAAGCGGGTTTGCATATTTCCCCATTCCGGCGGCGTGCCCGTCAGCGAAATTTCTACCAACTGATGGCTTAATCGCCCCAGCGCAAAGCCATCCTCGCTGGCGAAGCTGATGGCCTGCGTGTGCCGCAGGATGCTGAAGACGGAATAGATATGGTCACACTGAATCTGTGGCCGATAATCGGGCTGACGCGTTAACGCCGCCAGCACCTTGCGCATGCCAACGGGCATAAAAGGGGAGGCGAGTGGAAAGCGCAGAAGATCGTCCGGCGTCACGTTTGCCTGCTGCGCCAGCGGGTGTGAAGAGTGACAGATAAAAAAGCAGCGCTGCTGGCTTAATGGCTGTACGTGGAGGTTGGTTTCCATTTCGGCCTGCCAGGTGTCGGCAACGATAAAAGGCCACTCATCGGCCAGCAGTCGCTCACGCAGGGACTGCCAGTTATCTACGCTGTAGGTGACTCTGGCGCGCGGGCGAAGGGCATGGAAATGCGCGACCGCTTTGGGGATCAGCGTGGTCGACGGTGCGGGGCCGCAGCCAAACGTCAGTTCGCCTTCCTGTGCCTCGCTGATCTGCCGCATGTCGGTCATCAATTCCCAGGACAGCTCCTGCATACGCCGTGCAAACGGTAGCAGCGTATTACCCTGCCACGTCAGCGCAAAACGGCGGCTCTGGCGGTCGATAAGCGGATGCCCCATCGTTTGTTCCAGCGCCTGAATGCTGCGGCTAAATGCCGATTGCGACAGACAGACGGACTCTGCGGCTTGTACAAAACTCCCCTGTTCGGCCAGTGCAAGAAAATTGCGTAATTGCCGTAAATCCAGATGCATATTGCAGCTACCTAACATATCGATTTTCCCCACTTTTTAGGCGGAGGTCGGCTGGCAACGCAATGAACAAAAAGTCATAAGTTATAACGAACTGATTGCTATACCCGTCATACTTCAAGTTGCATGTGCATTGGCTGCACTCGGTCACCCGAATCACTTACTTGAGTAAGCTCATCGGGACTCCCTCACTTGCCGCGTTACGAGGCACATAAATGTACCTCGCCCTAAAGGACCAACGCTTTGCGTTGTTCAAAACGCTGACGTTTTGTCCTGAAACTTGAATTATTTAGGGTATATCGACCTTCAGGCCGCTGTCTGGCGCGGTCAGCGGCTATTTCGCCAGCGCACAGGAAAAATCCTGAATTTCTTCCACGGACCCGAGACTCATATTGAACACGTCAAGGCTGCTGGCGAGCAGCACCTTTTCGCCTGCTGGCGTGGAGACCATCGCAAGACCGTATTTGCCGATAGATTCATCCCGCTGCTGGGCGTAGCGATCGAGTGTTTTGAACGGATCGCTTTGCGTCAGTTCGTTCGCTGTGAGCGTTTTTGCCAGATAGATATGCCCGTTGATTTTGACCGGCAGCGTTTTCCAGTCGGCAGAGAGTGTCGGGAATTGCTGATTCAACGTTTGATAAATTTCCGGGCGCAGGCAGGCAATGTGGATATGCAGCTGGTTTTGCGTGCGTCCATAGCGTGAGTTTATTGCCAGCGACAGATAATCATCTTTGATCGGTTTGCCCGCTTCACGTGAAAGATGGCCGCGTCGATCCCATGCCTGCATAAAGAAATTAGGTACGTTTTGCTGCAAGAGTTCGGGGCTCTCGATGCCGCTGATTTTATCCGTTGGGAGCAACAGGTCGTGATAGGGACCGTTTCTGTCATCGAAGAGCACGTAGCCCTCTGCCAGATTAACCTCCAGACAAGGGTCCGGTTTGCCGTTGCGCTGCTGATTAGGCACGCATTGTTCGCTGACGATCTCCCACAGTGCATTGCTATTTCCCCGACTAACCTTCCACCCTGTTGCCGCGGCCGCCGTGAGTACAATGATGGCAGAAACAGTGAAGATCAAGATCGTTTTGCGTTTCATGACGGGTCTCCGACAGGCGCAGAAAGCGCTAAGTAGCGGGGAAAAACAGGGCATGATAAATCAGTGATAAGCCAGTATGGGACAGCGGCGATGTCATTAATATGACTTTGGTGAAAGGAGAAAGGCTAATCGGTAACGGATTGTAAGAGAGAATGGTGGTGGAATGGCACATGACGCGGCCTTTTAACCTACATAGTAATGTGATTAAAAGGCCGCGGTAAAACGACAGGAATCAGAACAAGTCGACCCGTACGTCCACGCCAATGGTTCGGCCTTCATTGACCTGTGCGTAACCAAGTGCATTGCTTATGAAGCCAAAGGTGCGATAGCGACGGTCGAAGACGTTATCCACATAGCCAGCAATACTCACCCGGTCGGAGGCCTGCCAACTGAGGCGCAGGTCGGTGGTGGTATAGGTGCCCTGACGCAACGCATTGTCGCCGTCGAAGTAGTGCGGCCCTACCACGTTGAAGGCTAAACGCGGCATTAACGCGCCGATTGTGATTCTGGACGAACCGACGGCGGCGTTGGATACCGAAAGCGAGCTCGCCGTACAGCGGGCGATTGACCGGCTGGTTCAGGACAAGACGGTTATTGTCATCGCACATCGGCTATCGACAATTGTGGGCGCACATCGAATTCTGGTTGTCGAGAATGGGGGGATTTCCCAGCAGGGAACACATAATAATGAATTACTGCATGCTGAAGGCCGTTATCGCGCATTGTGGAACGCGCAGCAGTCTATCTCACTAAGGTGAAATAGACTGGATGATTATAACGGTTCAGGTTTGATGAGCTGTAATTCTACGCCCAATCTGATGGCGTGTTTGGCATTCAGTACGCCCAGTTTTTTTACCACATTACCAATATGGAATTTCACGGTGCTGATTTTGATATCCAGAATCAGCGCAATTTCCGGGTAGGTTTTTCCCATGCTGGCCCAGTACAGAATTTCGTTTTCGCGCTGGGAGAAAATCTCTTTGTCACCTTGCTTTTTGCTTTGAGGGCTTTGCATCATCTCTTTGTAAAGCGTAGTGATTTTCTCATGAACGGCAATCAGCAGCATTTGCAGTTTGTCTTTGTTTTCCTCAACAATATTTTCCATATCCGTTGGCGCGTGCTCTTCAAACATAATCGATAACGCCGCCAGATTATTATTGTTGTCATGTAAGACAAAGGTGTAGCCATTAACAATATCGTACTCTTTTGACAGATTAAAAATCTTGGAGAACTTCAGCTTAGAGTTAATAACGATGTTGTCTTCCCAGGAGAACGGCGAGACTTTATTTATCGCCGTCAAAATAACCGGATCAATATGCTGATAGTTATTTTCTTTATAGGTATTAACCCATTCCTGCGGGTAATTTGAGATGATCACAACCTGAGAGGGGTTCTTCTTGTTCATGATCATGTAGGCGTATTTCAGGTCGCCATACTGCTTTAATTTTCGGCCGAGATAGCTTTTTATCGTGTTATTGATAATTTCATTGTCAGAGCAAAATACAGACATGTAACGGCCTCAATAAAAGCAAGAAAGTACCCATGATATAGATGGCATCCTAAAAGTATAGTGCTGACCTATACCTAAGTCTAACTACTGTTACCCCATGATATCACTTATAATTTTTTCATGAACAGGACAATTTATAAAAAATTTAAGAAAGTAAATTTTAAAAAAATTGTTACAAATTGATTTGCCAACCCAGGGAATTACCCATAATTTTGTTCCTGTTCTGTCTACTGAATTTAGGGCGTGTGGTATCAAGCCACACGCCCTAAATTCAGGGATCCCGTCATACTTCAAATTGCATGTGCGTTGGCTTTCCTCGTTCACCCCAGTCACTTACTGGAGTAAGCTCCTGAGGATTCACTGCGTTGCCGCCTTCCTGCAATTCGAATTATTTAGGGGTATTCCGTCATTCGGAGCTGGATAGTAAATAATCCGTTTTCGCTTATCAACCCCCGTCGTCCTTTGCTGTTCATCGTCATACCTTTCTTGTTCTTCTCGCTCTGTTACAGGCTGCAATGCGGCGTTGTGTAAAGAGGCGGCGGCGAGGCTAATGTTTTGATAATATTGCTATATCGAATCCTATTTTGCTCGTCAGCATCGGCTGGCAGGAGTGGTGATGAAAGTCCGCACTAAGGCTCGCCGTGAGGCCATCGTTAAAACGGCGGCGCAGCTTTTTCAGGAAATGGGCTATGAACGCGCCACCATGAATGAGCTGGCGAAGCGGGTCGGCGGTTCCAAGGCGACGCTGTATGGCTATTTTTCAACCAAAGAAGAGCTGTTTACGGCTGTCGTTCGTGAACATGCAACCATGCATCTGTCCGAGGCAACGGCGGAGCTGATGACGGACACGCTGGCAGCTGAAACGCTGGACGTGCAGCTGACGCGCTTCGGCGAACGCATTCTGTACGTGTTGACCAACGATAGCAGCGCGATGGCGATTTATCGGATGGTGGTGGCAGAGGCCGGACATTCCGATATTGGTTCGCTGTTTTATGATTCTGGCCCGAAAGAGAACGTCGATAAACTTTCCGAACTGATGGCGGCGGCGATAGCACGGCAGGAACTGAAGCCGGGAAATCCACATTTGCGGGCGTTACAGTTTTTGGCACTGCTGACGGCAGAAATCGATGATCGTATATTCCACCGTCATTTACAGCCAATAAGCCTCGACCGCATCCGCGAGATTGTCGGGGATGCGGTCAGTATGTTTATGGCCGGCGCGGCGGCGTAAGGCAGGTGCCTTGACGATCTGGCATCCAGCGGGTCGCCGTGGCGGCGATCTGCTCCGCTAGCCGCGTGATGATCTGCTGCTGAGCGTGCAGCATGGCGTTATCACTGTTCGCCGCCTGCTCGGTAAACTGGCTTCTACAGAGCAATCGTGCGCGCCCATTTTCTTCTCCAACGGCTCCAACGGCTCCAACGGCGCTTAGGCTCCAGTCGGCGTCGAACGCCACCGATTGGCCGGGCCAGCTATCAAATCGCCGAACCTGAAGGTGAATTCTGACCACCGGCGTGTCTGCCGAACGCACCAAGCCTGAAACATCCTGCGTGTTGAGACGCTGCGTCAGATCGGCGGAAAGCGCGGTACGGATTTCCTCACTTAGCGGGCTGAGCCAACGCTCGTTATCCAGCACGACAGCACCGCTATCCCCCTGTCGAATAACGATCTGCGACGTATCAAGCTGTGCCGGGATGCCAACGGGCAGCATATCAATGAAAAAGGGTGCCGCGTGCGTTGTGTTTGCCATAAAGGATAGGGTTGCAACGGGCGAGCCGGGCGTCAGCAGCGTGTGGTAACGCACCGGAGGCGACGAGCAGGCGCTCAGCAACGCAATAACGGTAAGCGATAAGAGTGGTGCCACTCGTTTCATCTTGAAGATCCTTCTCGGGAAAGGGGGGCGTGGTTCAATGCCGCCGACGAGGCATCACTTGGTCGCCCTTGCAGCAGCGACTCCGGGTGACGGTCAATCTGCTCGGCCAGACTGCGCAGGGCGCGTAAGGTGCGCTGAATTTCCTGTAGTGACTGCGTGATGCCCAGTTGCAGCGGCGAATCCTCTTCCAGAACATCCTGTGCGCGGCGTGTGACCTGCTGCATGTTTTGCATCAACCGATTGGCTTCCGGCAATGTCTGTCCGTTAACCTGTCGCAGCGCTTTATTGGCTTCTACCAGCGTAGTGTTCATGTTGCGGCCGATCGCATCCAGCGGCAGGTTATCGATCTTGCCGATGATACTCGCCATCTGGGTTTGTAACCGGTCAAATCCTCCATCGACGGTGGGCAGCACTAACGGGCGGGCGTTGAGATCAAACGGTGCCTTCGCTGCATCGGGCACAAAATCAAGTGAGATATAGAGCTGTCCGGTCAACAAATTGCTCGGTGCCACCTGTGCACGCAGGCCGTGTTCAACCAGATCGTGCGTAAACTCAGCCGTTTGCTGTTCGAGCGACATCGCCTGTTTGGGTAACTTATCCAGCACGTTGCCGAGACGGTTAGGAAACACGTCAATGCTGACGACGGTTGGAAAGCGGTAGCCCGTTTTGCTGTAATCCAGCTCAATAGCGGTCACGTAGCCGATTTTGACGCTGGAGAATTCAACGGGTGCGCCGATCTCCAGGCCGTGCAGCGAACGGTCAAAGCGGAGTTTGAAGCGGGTAGGCGGGCCATCCGGTGGTGACAGGGCCGATTCCCGATCGCTCGCCAGCTTGTAGGTGGTCAGCGGTTCCGGTCGGGCAATGGCGTTGTCCAGATCGGGTGTGGAAAATGCGATGCCGCCGGCCATGATGGCCGCGAGGGTTTGTGTTCTGAGACGAAAACCGTTGGCGTCTACCGAGAGATCGACTCCGCTGGCATTCCAGAAGCGGGTATTTGGTGTAACAAAGCGGTCGTAGGGCGCATCGATAAAAATCTGAAGCTGGACGCCGCGACCATCATGATTCAACTGGTAAGACGCGACGCGGCCGACGGGGATGCGGCGGTAGTAAACCGGTGAACCGCTATCCAGCGATCCGAGATCGTCCGCCTGAATGATGAAACGGCTGCCCGGCATGCCGTTAATCACCGCGGGTGGCAATTCTAAACCGATAAATCGAGTTTCTCCCTGAGTCGATTCGCCTTTATCGGCCCCGATATAAGCGCCGGAAAGCAGGGTATCAATCCCCGTCACGCCGTTGATGGCGACGCGTGGACGAACCACCCAAAAGCGGCTATCGGCATGCGCCAGATTTTCCGCATTTTTATTGAGCTGTACCGTGACGAGAACCTGCTGACTGTCCTGACTCAGCGAGATGTCTTTTACACTGCCTACCACGACGTCTTTATATTTGACGACGGTGCGGCCCGCCTCAAGACCGCTTGCGCTCTGAAAGGAAATCACGACTTCCGGCCCGTTGTCCGACCAGGTGTGAATCAGCATGGCGAGCCCCGTTAGCATGGCAAGCGCCGGTACCAGCCAGATTAATGCGATTCGCCAGCGTTGGCGGATAATCACCGGCTCGCCGGGTTGTTCGTGGATCATTTCTTGTCACCTTTCCAGATAAGACGCGGGTCATAGCTCATGGCAGATAACATGGTCAGTATCACCACCAGCCCAAAAAAAAGAATGCCGCTGCGAGGTTCCGCTTCACTCAGCGGTGGAAATCTGACGAGCGCAGAGACAGCGGCAATGACGACGACATCCAGCATGGACCAGTAACCCACCCATTCAGTTAGCCGATACAGCGCCGCGCGCTCGGCCATCGCTTTACTGCTTTTTTGCCGAGACATGACGAGCAGCAGGCCGAGAATCAGAAATTTCATGCAGGGGATGACAATGCTGGCGATAAAGATCAGCAGGGCGATGCCGTAATCGCCGCTGTGCCAGAAATCCATCACGCCGCTTAGGATGGTGCTTTCGCTTCCCAGCCCGAAAAAACGGGTATACATCACGGGCAACACGTTAGCGGGAATATAAAAAATCAGGGCGGCGACCAGTAACGCGCAAGAGAACGTGGCGCTGTCTTTGTGGGAAGACGTCAGCCGCGACCAGCAGCGTGGGCAGCGCGCCGCGTCGTGCGTGTCGGTATCATGCTGGCAAACGAGCTCGCATACCGGACAGGCAATCAACGGCAGCGGCTGGGCGGGCGGATTACTTTTCATGGCAGACCACGCTGCGGTGACTGTCCGTGGGCATCAGCGACCACAGCGGGCGCAGATCCAGACTGTTGACGACAACGAGCAGCAGCATCAGTGCGGCCAGCGCCCAGCAGCCCGCTCCCGGCATGACCTGCATAAAGCCGGAGAGCTTGATGGCGGCGATCAGAAAGCCCAGCGTCGCAATCTCCAGCATGCTCCAGGGACGAAGCCACAGTAGTATCTTCATCACGGAAATAAAACCGGGCGCACAGCGGCCTTGGTTGGCGAAAGTCAGTACCCATCCGATCAGCATGATTTGTAGAAACGGGGCAATAATCAGGAGAAAAAAACAGCCTATCGCCAGCGGCAAGGTTGCCCCGTTAGCCAATGCGAGCGCCGCTTGCCACAGCGTGGCCGTATTCTGTAGCGCATTGAAACTAACGTTCAGTACCGGATAGCTATTGGCGATAAAAAACAGGATGGCCGCCGTTTGTATCATCGCCAGTCGATGCCCGATATTCATCCAGCCTGAACGATAAAGTGTGGCTTGACAGCGCGTGCAGCGTGCCGCCTCACCGGGGTTTAACGCCCGGTAATGATGCACGCTATCGCAGTGCGGACAGATAATTAAGTGGGGATAGATTGTCATCATGCTGTTCCGCACCGTTGTCTATTCGTTTTTCGCTTACTTCAGCATGTCCGCCAGTTCTTCAGCGGCTTTATCGATACCGACCTCCGCGGCACTCAGTGCGCCCACGCTGGCGCTGACATTCATGGCGTTTGGATACTGCTTCGCGACATAGGCATTGAGCAGTTTGTTGGTCGTCGCATCATAAATTTCAACGGCATAGTTCACGGATCCGTTGAGCAGCCCCTCTTTGCCACGGATGGACTGCACGATGTTGTAGGGCCCGCCAGCCAGGTCGAATTTGGTAAACGTACCGGCAACCGGCGTCGTGGTATCGGCACCCGTCAGCGTCAGTTTCAGCCGCAATGTGCCGGGGGCTGGTGAGGTCACTTCGTTGAAACGGGAGCGCAAGGTTTTACTGAACGTATCCTGCATATAGGCGGCCAGCGACTGCTTGTCTTGCTGTGACATGTCCTTGAATTGGTTATCGCTGCCCTGATAAATGCTGACCGGGTCGATGATGATATGAGTGTATTGCGTCCAGTCGACGGGCGTGGTGTAGCGGTAAGGAATGCGATCCGCATGATCACCTGAATTTTGCGCCAATTGTGAAGACGACGCTATGCCGCTGTAGCGCACGGGGGGATTGCTCGCGCAGCCCGCGAGTACGATAGCCAGAGCCAATACGGTAGGACGTGCAACCCGGGATAATGTGAACATATGAGAATCCTGTAAAGAGAACCGCGAAATAGCGTGATAACACGCAACCTTAGCCACACGACGTCCAGCTAAGCCAACCGTTTAGGTGCCAGAACACCTTCATGGTTGGTATGCGTAAATATCGGCATGTGTACTTTTTATAAAACTGAACCGTACGGTACATTTTTATTTTTTTCTGACTGCGGTGTCAAGAGAGGTGTGAGGTTTTCTTTCCAGGCAACATTTCTGTCACGGTTTGGGATAAGGTGTTGGAAAATTCTGCCGATATTAATGATTCAGGGAATGTCATCTCCACCTTAAGGATGCTAGCCGACTGTTATACTGAAGAGAGCTGATATCCGTTTACTCGTCCGATGACTGGCATCGTTGGATGATAAGGCTGAAACACTTAACAAATATTTACGCTTGACGCTGGATCAGATTGAAGAACACGACTATTACGTACAGTGTAGCGGTCGGATGTTGGTTCCTGTTTGCTCACATCTCGAATGTTGCCTTGTTACGGTATACCTATAATGACAATGACTCGCACTGAGGAAAACATGGATAATTTTCAGAAAGAAATTGATGAGAGAACAAACCTCACTTCTGCTAATAAATTTGAACTCTTATTATTCCAGTTGGGCAAATCACCTGAAGGTGGCAAATCTGAACTGTTTGGCATCAACGTGTTTAAACTGCGTGAAATAGTTCCGATGCCTACGCTGACCAAAGCGGCTGGCATGAAATCGCCGATGCTGGGTATGGTCAACATTCGTGGACAAATCATTCCCGTTATCGATCTTCCTGCTGTAGTCGGCAGTTCATCAGAAACTGGCCTTAATATCCTCCTTATCACGGAGTATGCTCGTAGTACGCAAGCATTCGCCGTGGAGTCAGTCGACGATATCGTTCGTCTGGAATGGAGTCAGGTTTTGACTGCTGAAGCGGGCGTGAGCGGTTCCTATATCACCAGTATTGCGCGTCTTGATAACGATAAAGACAGCAACCGTCTGGCGCTGGTGCTGGATGTTGAACAGATTCTGTTTGATATCATTCCTGGCGAGCGCGAAACCAAGCTCAAGAACGCAGAAGAGAAAATTTACCCTTATACGCCGGGTGCGATTGCGATTGTGGCGGAAGACTCCAAAGTCGCTCGTTCGCTGCTTGAGCAGGGACTAACCCAGATGGGCATTCCGTTTAGTATGCATATCACCGGACAGGATGCCTGGAACAAGATTCGTGAAATTGCGCAAGAAGCACAGTCAGAAGGCCGACCTATCTCGGATAAGATCTCAATGGTTCTGACCGATTTGGAAATGCCGGAAATGGACGGCTTTACGCTGACAAGAAATATCAAGCGTGAAGAATATCTGAAGAATATTCCTGTCGTGATTCACTCTTCACTGTCTGGTAGCGCGAACGAAGATCACGTGCGCAACGTTGGTGCAGATGCTTACGTCGCGAAATTCGAGATCAATGAACTGTCGACGGCGATTCAGACCGTGCTGAATAAAGTGAAAGTACGCCGCTAATTAGTCAAGCATGCGTATTACCGCATTCGGCCTTTGCTTCCTCCTTGATTGGAGAGGGCAGAGGCCGATTTTTTTAGTCGTTGAATACGGCCAGCGTTGAGCTGGCGGCAGAAGATTAATCCAGATCGGATGCCTGATGGCGTTCGGCGACCTGTTCAGACTCTTCACCCCAGGTGCGGTTGACCTTGCGACCGCGAATCACTGCCGGACGGGCGGCAATCTCATCGGCCCAGCGTTTTACATGCGTGTACTCGTGTACGGACAAGAACTCTCCGGCGGAGTAAAGCGCGTTCTGTACCAGTCCGCCGTACCACGGCCAGACGGCAATATCGGCAATGGTGTAGCTGTCGCCGGCCAGATAGCGGTTCTCTGCCAGTTGGCGGTTGAGTACATCCAACTGACGCTTGGTTTCCATCGTGAAACGGTTGATCGGGTATTCAAATTTTTCCGGTGCATAGGCGTAGAAATGGCCGAATCCACCGCCAACGTAAGGGGCGGAACCCATCTGCCAGAAGAGCCAGTTCAGGGTTTCCGTGCGCGTGGCGAGGTCGCTCGGCAGCAGCGCACCAAATTTCTCGGCCAGATATACCAGAATGGATCCGGACTCAAACACGCGAATCGATTTCTCGCCGCTTTGGTCAAGCAGCGCCGGGATTTTGGAGTTCGGGTTGACGTCGACAAACCCGCTGGAGAACTGATCGCCATCGCCTATCTTAATCAGCCAGGCATCGTACTCGGCACCTGAATGGCCCAGCGCCAGCAGCTCTTCCAGCATGATCGTCACTTTCACGCCGTTCGGCGTTGCCAGCGAATAAAGCTGAAGCGGATGTTTGCCAACGGGCAGCGCTTTTTCGTGCGTTGGACCAGCTATCGGACGGTTAATATTGGCAAAAGCACCGCCGGAAGAGGCGGGCTGCCAGACTTTTGGTGGCACATACGTTGGGGAGGTAGCCATTCAAAAACTCCTTATGCATGAAAAGAGAGCGAGTTAAGTCAATACCATAACAAACTCATGCATTTTGCTGATACCGTTCTGTGCTATCTCTACTACATATTGATATAACGCGAGATCCGCATATTGCTGGAGGAAAGCGGCAACTGCGCGGATCGTCGTCAAAATTTACTCGCTGGTGGTAAAGCGTTAGCGCAAAAGACGCAGAATTTTAGCGGTTTGCGCTGCCATATCGACCCAATCTACATATCACGGCATTGTGCGACCTTGCTCGCACTAGGACAGCATACCATTTCACTTGCATCGTAAATCTGGAATGCCGCTTCGGCTTCTTTAGTTATGTCGGTGCATGTCGTTTTATACCACGTCATTATTCAAATTATTGCTTTTAACCTATATAGTATTTGAGCTATATTAGGGGTAACCCAGTGTGGAAAATTGAAACGACGGACGTGTTTGATAGCTGGTTAAGTCCGGCAATGAAAAGCGCTTTTATGATGAGATGATCCCGCTTGCCGATCGGGAATTCACAAAGTATCTGAAAAAATCAGAGAAGAGAGGGTAACGCTATGGGCAGAACGCTGGAACAGCTTCTTGCGGATGAAAAACCAGACGTCGTCGTTGATGCTCACGCTATAGCGGCAGACATGTTACTCAATATTCATCTCGCCGAACTGCGTGAGAGGGTGCAAAAAACGCAAGTGGAAATGGCGCAGGTGCTTGGATTAAAACAGCCGACCATAGCGGGAATGGAGAAACCCGGCCGCGATTTGAAACTTTCCACACTCAAACGCTATGTTGAGGCGACCGGCAGTAAATTACGCCTTGATGTTGAACTGCCGGACGGTTCTCACTACGGGTTCACGCTGTAACGTTTCGTTCCGTATGGCCGAAAAGACGATGTTTGTCCTATTTGTCCGCGCGGGTTTTCGCGTCATTAAGCAGCGTGAGATAGCGTTGGCTTGAGATGTTCCTGCCGGTGATGACGCAGACGGTTTTACGTCCGCCAATCTCTTTCGCGTAGCGAATGGCTCCCGCGACAGCGGGCACCCCTGAAGGCTCGACAACATGGCGATGTAGATCGAGCATTGATAGCATCGCAGCTTTGATTTCGTCTTCAGAGACGGTGAGCACACGATCGACGCGATCGCGAACCAACGGCCAGGTCATCGCGCTGGGCTCTATATAGCCACTCACGCCCTCGGCGATGGAGGGAGCCAGAACGACTGGAATCGTTTCACTCGCTTCTTTCCAGCGAGCGAACGTTGGGCTCGCTTCACTTTGTATGCCCCATACTTCGATCGCGGGATTGATTGCTTTGGCCGCTGTCGCAATTCCTGAGATGAGCCCGCCGCCACCGATGTTCACCAGGATGATCTCTGCATCTATCCAGTCTTCCATGATTTCAAGACCGACAGTGCCACCGCCTGCAATCATATGCGGGTTGTCGTAGGCAGAAACGAAGGTGGCACCTGACTGCTGCGCAGCGGCGATAGCCGCTTGCCTCGCTTCTTCGATGTCATCAAAGAACGTAATACGTGCGCCACAACTTTTCATGGCTGCGACCTTCATTGGATCTGCCGCGCGTGGCAAAAAGATGGTTACGGGGATGCCCGCGACCTGCCCGGCATAGGCGAGCCCCAATCCATGATTTCCTGCCGTGGGGGCAATAACTCCAGCACGGCGCTGTTCTGCATCCAGATTGGCAAGAACGTTTGCCGCACCACGCAGCTTAAAGCTACCGGTCTGCTGGAGGTTTTCCATTTTGAGTCGGATTTCCGCACCGACAAGGGCGGATAGCGGTGGCGAATGCTCCAGCGGTGTCCTGCTTATTGTTCCCTTGATCTGCTGAGCGGCGGCGTAAATATCTTTCAACGTTACAGAGTCGGTTGCCCTTTGGTGTTCGCTTGTCATAGTATTTCCCTATCAACTGTATATGGAAATAACTATATAGGTATTTGGCTATATGAACAAGCATGTGGCGACAACGGCCGATTTGCTGCGGGCGCTCGGCAATGAGCAACGGCTCATCATTCTGGAATGGCTGGCCGATCCCCGCGCGCACTTCCCAGAACAGCAGGACGGGGATCTGGTTAACGATGGGGTCTGTGTCGGTTTTATCACTGAGAAGATCGGCCTGAGCCAGCCAACTGTCACCGGTCATCTTCAATATTTATCGAAAGCCGGGATTGTCACATCGAAGCGCATCAAAAACTGGGTGTTCTACAAGCTCGTCCCTGAGCGTTTAGAGGAGGCAACCTCGGTATTGTCTGAGCTTGCAAAGGTCGCCTCTCGTCAACATAAACCGTCAGAATAGGCCGTTAGCCGTCATCGCTTCCCCGAAATTTAGCTGAGCGAGCCCGCGTAACCCAGCTTGGCAGACGGGTGAAGGCAAGGACGACAAGCACGATACCGCCAGCCAGAAAGAAGGTCAGCTGCATGCCATGTGCGAGGGAAGTGGGGGCGGCATGGGCAAAATCTTCCGTACCGACACCCAAAGCGAAAATCTGCCCCATGAGCGATGCTCCGACGATCAGCCCAATATTGCGCGACAGGTTAAGCAGGCCAGAGACGGTACCGCGCTGATTTCCGGGAACCTCGGCAAGGGTGGAGGTGTTGTTTGCCGCCTGAAAGAGCTGGTAGCCTGGCGTCAGGACAATAATGGCAAGGATATAACCCGCGACGCCAAGCATTGTTGGCAAGATCGCCAGCATAAAGGTGCCAGCAATTACGAGGGTGAGTCCGGCGATGAGTGCCCGTCCACATCCCCAAGTATCGACCAGTCGCCCTGACGGAATGCCGCAGAAAATCGCAATAGCAGGGCCAATGGCCATAACCACCCCCACCAACGTTTCCTTCAAACCCAGACCCTGACCAAGGTAGTAGGGACCGACGATTAGCGTCGTCATCATGATGGCGGCGACGGCGGCATTGATTGTGAGGTTCGGCAACAGCGTCGTGTTCCGCAGCGGCAATCCTCCTGATAACGCAGCTTTTTCCTTCACCGGCGTGGCTGGCAATAGAGTAAAAGCCATGAACAAAACGATCGTGACCAGCGGGATCTGTATCCAGAACAGGCTACGCCATCCTGCTATCGTAAGAAGGAAGCCGCCGACAGAAGGGCCAAGCGCGGTACCCAGTGCGGATACCGTTCCCAGTATCCCCATCGCTCGCCCGACATGCTTCTCTCCAGCCGTCTGCCTCAGCAGTGCCATGCCGAGCGTCATCAGGAAGGCTGCACCGATCCCCTGAAATGCTCTTGCCGTGATGAGTTGCCACAGCTGGGGGACAATGGCGCACAGCAGCGAAGCGATGGCGAAGAGCCCAAGACCTGCAATGAAAACGGGTTTCAGCCCATAGCGATCGCCAAGGCGACCCGCGATCACAACCGAAAGCGCCATGGCCGCAAGATAGGCGATGACAACGGCCTGCACCTGCGCGAAGGGCGCAGAAAATACGGCTGTCAGCGTCGGAAGGGCAATATTGGCAATGCTTGTTCCCAGCGAGGCCGACAGTATTGCGAGTGCCAGTGTGATGGTGACCCCCGATTTGGCGTGCTCTGGTTCGCTCGGTTGGTTAATTGTCATTTTTTATCCTTGTCAGAATGTGGGTTCCAGAGCATGCTACAAATTCAAGTCGACTTGAGGTCAAGCATGAAATTTCTGGATATAGGCGAAATCGCGGAGAAGAGTGGCATCAAGCCTTCGGCGCTGCGTTACTACGAGGAAATTGGGCTAATTGCTTCGGTGTCCCGCCATGGGCTTCGGCGGCAGTTTCCTGCCGACGTGCTGCTGCAACTCAGGTTGATTACGATGGGGAAATCTGCGGGGTTCTCACTGCAAGAAATCGCCGGCATGTTTAACAAGGATGGGATGCCGGACTTGCCCCGCACTGCGCTGCATCAGAAGGCCGACGACATCGATCGGCAAATCCATGAGCTGACGATATTGCGCGACACGCTGCGGCACGTCGCCGACTGTTCTGCGCCATCGCATATGGAGTGTCCGACGTTCAGGAAACTTGTGGAGACCACGCATCGAAAGAGCCAGATGCGCGATCAAACGGGCAAGTCAGCCACGCGAAAAGTGCCTCAGAAAACGAAAAAATAACCTGCAATTTCGCTGTCCGGGGCGGGTTTTTCTATGCCGCCAGACCCGCTTGTACCGGATATGCAACCGGTTCCTTATTTCTGTTCATGCCCTCTCTTTTCCTCTAGAATTTCCGCCATTCGGGTCGTGCTGAATCAAAGCAACGTCAGGCAGAACCACGACATTAAAGAACCATCTTCGATAAATAATCAGCATTGATAAAGGATAAGTGCCATGAGAGAAAGATTTCCGCACGGCTTTATGTGGGGCGGGGCCACTGCAGCGAATCAGGTCGAAGGAGCCTACAATATCGACGGCAAAGGACTGTCGATTGTGGACGCCATTCCCGGCGGTAAAGCGCGTTTAAATATCGTGGCTTCCGACGCGTTTGACTTCACGCTCGATGAACAGCGCTACACCTATCCTAACCATAAAGGCATCGATCACTATCATCGCTTCCGTGAAGATATTGCGCTGTTTGCCGAGATGGGCTTCAAATGCTATCGCTTTTCCATTGCCTGGACGCGCATCTACCCGAACGGCGTTGAGCAGCAGCCCAATGAAGCGGGGCTGAGTCACTACGAACAGGTGATTGATACCTGCATCGCCCATGGCATTGAGCCTGTGATTACGATCTCTCATTATGAGATGCCGCTGCACCTTGCCACCGCCTTTGGCGGCTGGAAAAACCGTGAGTTAATCGGCCACTTTGAGCGCTTTGCCCGCACGGTGTTGGAGCGCTTCGGCCACAAAGTGAAATACTGGATGACCTTTAACGAGATCAACAGCGCTGCCCACTTCCCGATCATGAGTCAGGGGCTGACGGTGCAGACCGGTGCGCTGGATCCACAGGCGAAATTCCAGGCATGGCATAACCAGTTTGTCGCCAGCAGTCTGGCGGTGAAAATTGCGCATGAGACCCATCCGCAGATCCAGATCGGCTGCATGATCCTGTTTGCCACTAACTACGCCTATGATTGCAACCCCATCAATCAGTTGGCGGCGCTGAAAGAGACGCAGTCATTTAACTTTTACTGTGCGGACGTGCAGGCGGGCGGGAAATATCCCTACTACGCGAAAAGCCTGTGGCAGTCGCTGGGCGTCACGCTGGATATTCAGCCGGGAGATCTGGAGCTGATTAAGCAGCACACCGTCGACTATATCGGCTTCAGTTATTACATGTCTTCCACTACCTACAAAACTGATCCGGATGCAGCGGCAGCCCACGGCAACCTGCTGGGCGGGGCGCGTAATCCGTTTCTGGAAGCCAGCGAGTGGGGTTGGGAAATTGATCCGGTGGGGCTGCGAATTGCGCTCAACCAATTGTATGACCGCTACGAAAAACCGCTGTTTATCGTCGAAAACGGTTTGGGTGCGGTGGATAAGCCGGATGCAGATCGCTACATTGCCGATGACTATCGCATCAACTATTTGCGTCAACACATCGAAGCGATGGCAGACGCGATTGCCGACGGCGTTGAGCTGATGGGATATACCCCGTGGGGCTGCATCGATCTGGTCAGCATGTCTACCGGCGAGATGAGCAAACGCTACGGCTTTATCTATGTCGAGCTGGATGACACGATCTCTGGCAGTGGCAACCGTTATAAAAAGAAATCGTTCCACTGGTATAAGAAAGTGATTGCTACTAACGGTGGTGATATCAGCTAAATGAAGACTTCCCGATGCGTAGGAAATCGGCATCGGGAATGTTTTTTCGCAGACCAGAAATTTATCGTCCAGACTTAACCCAAAGACGTAGTCTGCGCAGGCATTGTGCTTTACACTGCGCGCTGTAAAAACTGAGCAGATAAACGATTAAGTAGGCGAGAATGGCGATGAACGGAACGATCACAACCTGGTTTAAAGATAAAGGTTTTGGATTTATCAAAGATGAAAACGGCGATAACCGTTATTTTCATGTGATTAAGGTCGCCAATCCTGATCTGATTAAGAAAGATGCTGAGGTCACTTTCGAACCCACCACGAATAACAAGGGGTTGTCAGCTTATGCTGTGAAAGTGGTGCCGGAAAGTAAATACATCTATATCGCGGGTGAGCGCCTTAAGCTCACGTCGATCAAGTCTTATCTGGTTTACAGCGAAGAAGTGCCCGCCGATACCGGTATTGATAAAGAGAATGTGGTGCTGTCTGTGGGGATACTGATGAATAGTATCAGGCCGAAATCAACCGCTCAGCCGGGTGAAATGCGCTCGCTGAAAAAACTGGCGATCACCACCTTCCAGGGAACGACGTTAATCTTCTCGGAAGATGAGATAGACATCGATGCCACGGCGAAACTGCTCAAGGTCTGACATCATTCGGACTGATCCTGTGCCGAAATCTCTGCGCCACTCATCAGCAGAATTTCGGCATGGTTTCTGCTAGCCCCCTCCAAACGCACTCCACACTGCGATCGCGTCCTGCAATCTGGCACTGCTTCAAAAATTACAGGTATAATCCTGTAAATTATTCAACGGGTTTAGGAACGAAGATGACAAAGCTCACCTTACAAGAGCAGATGCTAAAAGCGGGATTAGTGACCAGCAAAAAAATGGCCAAAGTCCAAAGAACGGCGAAGAAATCACGCGTTCAGGCTCGTGAAGCAAGAGAGGCTGTGGAAGAAAATAAAAAAGCACAGCTTGAGCGTGATAAACAGCTAAGCGAACAACAAAAACAAGCTGTTTTATCTAAAGAGTATAAAGCTCAGGTGAAGCAGCTTATTGAAATGAACAGAATCAATATCTCAAAAGGCGATATTGGTTTTAACTTCACAGATAATAATTTAATTAAAAAAATAACTGTGGATAAGCTGACTCAGGCTCAGCTGATTAGCGGTCGCCTCGCCATTGCTCGTTTGGTGGTTGATGGCAGCGCCGAGAGTGAATACGCGATTATCCCTGCGATTGTAGCTGATAAAATTGCGCAGCGAGATGCGAGCAGTATTGTGTTAAATAGTGCGCTGAGTCAGGAAGAGCAAGACGAAGACGATCCGTACGCTGATTTTAAAGTGCCTGATGATTTAATGTGGTAATTAACGTTTTGCCGATGCGTATATAGATGAAAAGCCCTTACGGGCTTTTCATTAAGGCTTATGTATCGCTCAACTCGGACTGAACCCGCTTCAAGCGATCTGCCTGGCGACGTTATTTAGCCAAGAGTTCTTTTCGGACGATTGCCGCGCCGGCACTTAACGCATTGAGCTTGCCTGTTGCTACGCGACGAGATAAAGGCGTCATGCCACAGTTGGTAGACGGATAGAGCTTATCAGCATCCACAAACTGAAGGGCTTTTCGTAACGTATCGGCGACTTCCTCTGGCGTCTCAATGGTATTGGTTGCCACGTCAATGGCACCTACCATCACTTTTTTACCGCGAATGAGTTCAATCAGATCCATTGGAACACGAGAGTTCTGACATTCCAGTGAAATGATATCGATAGCCGATTTTTGCAGTTTAGGGAAAATTTCTTCATATTGCCGCCACTCGGATCCCAGCGTCTTTTTCCAATCGGTATTGGCTTTGATGCCGTAGCCATAGCAAATATGTACCGCAGTTTCACATTTAAGCCCTTCAACGGCTCGTTCTAAAGCGGCAATTCCCCAATCATTCACCTCATCAAAAAACACATTAAAGGCAGGTTCATCAAATTGAATAATGTCGACACCCGCAGCCTCTAACTCTTTGGCTTCTTGATTAAGAATTTTGGCGAATTCCCAGGCGAGTTTTTCACGACTTTTATAGTGGCTATCATAGAGCGTATCGATCATCGTCATTGGGCCAGGCAGTGCCCATTTAATGGGTTGCGTGGTTTGCTGACGTAAAAATTTGGCGTCTTCAACAAAAACGGGCTTCTGGCGAACCACCGCGCCAATGACTGTCGGTACGCTCGCGTCATAGCGATTACGAATTTTAACGATCTCACGTTTCTCGAAATCAACACCGCTGAGGTGCTCAATAAACGTCGTGACAAAATGTTGGCGCGTTTGCTCGCCATCGCTAACAATATCAATGCCTGCCTGTTGCTGATCCGCCAGACTCAAACGCAGCGCATCTTGTTTGCCCTCAATCAGTTCCTCGCCTTGCAATTTCCAAGGGGACCAAAGTGTCTCAGGCTGCGCCAGCCAAGAAGGTTTCGGTAAGCTGCCAGCCGTGGAGGTGGGTAACAATATTTTCATAATAATCGGTGACCTTGTGTGTTTGGTTAATCAAAGAACGTAATTAGCAGACCATTGCTCAAGAATAGCTTGGTATGGTTTGATGAAGTTTTTCTCAGTAAACTTTCCCTGCTCGATAGCCAACAGGCTACGTTCTTCTCTATCGTAAACAATTTGAGTGAATGAATGATCCTGATGATTCAGGCTTGGCTGATAGCATTGGCCTGCCGGAGAATTGGCATTGTAAATCTCAGGCCGGTAAATCTTTTGAAAAGTTTCCATCGTGGCGATGGTGCTGATCAGCTCAAGATTCGTGTAATCACTCAGTAAGTCACCAGAAAAATAGAAAGCTAAAGGCGCGACGCTATTTGGCGGCATAAAATAGCGAGCCTGCAATCCCATTTTATGGAAGTATTGATCGGTCAATGAATATTCATCTTGCTGGTATTCGACGCCTAACACAGGGTGCTGATTGCCAGTCCGATGATAGGTGTTTTTACTTGAAACGCTCAGGCAGATAACTGGCGCTTTACTAAAACTATCTTTGTAACAATCTGAATTTACGAAGCATTTAAATAGATTGCCATGCAGGACGCCAAAGCTATCAGGGGTGCTAAATCCGGGGTGATTCTTATTATGATCTGACAGCAAGACGCTAAAGTCATAGTCTCGCACGTAGGAGGAGAAGTTATTTCCTACAATGCCTTCAATGCGCTCGTTAGTTTTTTTATCAACAATATTGGTTTTCAGTATTTCAATGACGGGGAAGCTGCCGCCATTGCCTTCTATATCAACCTCAACGGAAATGATATCAAGTTCGACAGAATAGCGATCCCCTTTGGGGTTATCCCAACTCGCCAGGGAATTGAAACGATTGTCAATCATCGTTAAGGCGTTGCGCAAGTTCTCTTGGCGGTTTTTTCCTCTCGCCAGGTTCGCAAAGTTGGTCGTGATACGCGTGTTTTCGGAGGGGTTATAATTTTCATCGAAACACGTGTTCTTAATCGTAAAGGTGAAATTCTTATTCATCGCGATCTTGCATCCTAATTCTTGATATAAAACCTGAATTTATTGCTTGTTTTTCCAAGTTTTTCAGGTCTTATAACTTTGCAGGTTTCATATTGTCTATAGTAGTGCACAATTTATGCCAGACTCATCGAGTGAGTAAAAGTGATTTAATTTCAATAGACATGAGCCATCTTCATGACCTGATGTACGGTGCGAATCGGCGCTGTTGCGGTAGCCCCTGTGAAGCTATATTTAAGTTTATAATTCAATGGTTTAATGGTGATTGGCTGCATAGCCTTATGGTAAGGCTAAAACGGGAGAGCTCGCACTGCCTTTCGCTCCTAAGAGGCTAAACTCTCCTCGTTTAGTTCCTTGTCCTTACACGGATGACAGAAAAACGACATAAGAATGGTATTATTCAGGCCAGATGATGCAAGCATCAACGGCATAGACCTTAACCCTTGGGGACGACTGATGAACAATGAAATACCGCTTAAATTTTATGACATCACGGATGAGTATGCGACGGAATCTGAAAAGCCGGTGAGCGAGGCGGAACGTGACGCACTGGCGTGCTATTTCCAACTGCTGATCACCCGCTTAATGAATAACGAAGAGATCAGTGAAGAGGCGCAGAAAGAGATGGCCAGTGAAGCCGGTATCGACGCGTTTCGTATTGATGAGATCGCGACGTTCCTGAATCAATGGGGCAATGAATAACGCTTGTTTAGGGCGTTTGGAAACAAGCAACATTGAGGTTGTGATGTTTGCGTCCCGCTTAGGTTGCCGTAAGCGGGATTTTTCAATTTGGCTGGGGCAGGGCGATGGGCGTAGTTGATTTATAGCGCTACTGGCCTGTCTGTGGCTGTAACTGATAAACCCATGCCGTAACCTGCTGGCCTTCGGCAGTGGTAACCACAACCTCAACGCGATCGTAGCCCTCTTCAAACTCATCCAGCATTGGCCAGTGCGCTTCGAGATTGTCAGATAAAAATAGATAACCGCTGACGCGCGGTCCGTGATCGTCCAATACGAGCCCTGGGAATCCCTCAGCAGCGCCCCAGCCACTCTCATAAAATGTGCCAGTCACATCACCCGGCAGCCAGTCTCCACCGATGTTTTCCAGAATATAGGCATTTTCGTGGCCTGGGCGCAGCGTCCCGTAGACAAACAAACGTTCCATTTTCCCTCGTCAATCAAAGCAATGAATACCCAGCGGGTGAAGAATAATGCTCACGTTAGGATGTAATAACACGGTTCGCAACAGGATCTTCACCGCTGATGAGCGGGGCAGAGTGAGTCGGGTTTTCCGCATAGCGATCTCTTCAGCGGCATGTGGTCAGGATGTCGGAAGATCTCTAAAAGTGAATGATGCTATTTACCGTGATCGATAACGCGGAGAAAATGCGGGTGTGCCCGGTGATTGCCGTCGGCACACTGATGATGGGTTAATCAAATCAGGAGAACACAAGATGTCAGATCATCCCACGATTGCTCTTCTTGGACCGGGGGCAATCGGTACTACCATTGCCGCTGTACTGCATGACGTTAACCGTACGCCAGTCCTTTGCGGACGCACCGCGCATCCGCAATTAGTTCTGCGTCACGATGAGGGTGAAATTGTGGTGCCAGGCCCGGTATTGAGCAATCCGGTGGCTATCAGCCATCCATTCGATCTGGTGTTTGTCGCGGTGAAAACCACCCAAAACGTCGACAGCGCCGAGTGGCTGAATGCGTTATGCGATGAAAATACGGTGGTCTGCGCTCTGCAAAACGGTGTCGAGCAGAAAACTCAGATGGAACCCTATGTCAACGGCGCAACGGTGTTGCCTTCAGTGGTCTGGTTTCCGGCTCAGCGCGAACCGGATGCTTCAGTCTGGCTGCGCGCCAAACCGCGTCTGACGTTGCCGGATGTGCCGCAAGCAAAATGCGTCGCTGAGGCGCTCAGTGGTACACGCTGCGCGGTTGAGCTGTCTGCGGATTTTTTATCTGTCGCATGGCGCAAGCTGCTGCAAAATGCGGCCGCAGGCTTGATGGTGCTTGCTCATCGCCGTGCCGGTATGTTCTCACGCGGGGATGTTACTGAACTGGCTCTGGCCTATTTGCGCGAGTGTCTTGCTGTCGCGCGTGCCGAGGGGGCTGTGCTGGACGATGGGGTTGCGCAGGAAATCGTGGATAATTTTCAGCGTGCGCCTGCGGATTTAGGCACGTCAATTCTTGCAGACCGGCAGGCTAACCGCCCGCTGGAATGGGATATCCGTAACGGTGTGGTACAGCGTTATGGTCGTGCACGGGGTATTCCTACGCCTATTAGCGATGTGCTGATCCCGCTGCTGGCGGCAGGGAGCGAAGGGCCGGGTTGATGCCGTGAACTGTCGGCGTGTTTGTAAGACAACGACGTCATTCAACCTGACGCTATTCGTAGTATATTGAGAGCATTGTTTACTATCAGGCTGAGTACATGTCTTACTCCATCGGTGAATTTTCCCGGCTTTGTGGGATAAATGCGACGACGCTCCGCGCCTGGCAGCGTCGTTACGGCCTGCTCAAACCGATGCGTACAGACGGTGGCCACCGGTTGTACAGCGATGACGATGTCCAACAGGCGTTAAAAATTCTCGACTGGGTGAAAAAAGGGGTCCCGGTCAGCCAGGTGAAACCGCTACTGGCTCGCCCAGGCACGCGTCGAACAAATAATTGGCTTGCCCTGCAGGAAAGCATGTTGCAGCGGTTGAAAGAGGGCAAAATCGAATCCCTGCGCCAGCTGATTTACGACGCGGGCCGCGAGTATCCGCGTACGGAACTGGTCCGTGAAGTATTGCGCCCGCTGCGAAGCAAAGTCTCAGCCAATATTCCGGCGATGATGACCCTACGCGAAATCCTCGATGGCATCATCGTCTCCTATACGTCGTTTTGCCTTGAAGGGGATAAAAGAGCGCCAGGTGATAACTATCTGATTACCGGCTGGCATCTGAGCGATCCGTGCGAAATTTGGCTCGAAGCGCTTATGCGCACCGGTCAGGGGCTTCGCATTGACGTCCTTCCCGTACCGCCAGCCACTTTGGCTCCGGAGATTTTCCCGGAGCGAAAATGGCTGCTGGTCACCACCGGTAAACTCACCGCGGCTCGCAAAAAACAGATTGACCTTTGGCAACAGCACGTCGCTTCCTTAGACGTCATTCCTCTGTAATTCCGCTTTTTTCATCTCCCAATCCTTCACTTCGCTGCCACCTGCAAAGGTGGCGGACGGGTGACATATTCTAAGAAGAGGAAATTCCATCTGTAAAATAGATATAAATAATCTATTGAAATTACTGTGAAATAAAAAATAACACCGGTAAAACTTGGACAAATAAAAATAATTGTGTAGATTTTAATTATGCGATTACGCCACGTTGTTCCAAGCCTAGGTGAGACTCATGAACACATTGTCATCCGTCATCAACCGATTTGTGGATTACTACACCGAGCTGGATACCCAGCAGCCATCGGCGCTGGCCGAGATTTATCATCCGGATGCTTCGCTTATCGACCCGTTTGGTGAACATGAGGGGCTGGTTGCGATCCAGCGTTACTTCACCCATCTGCTGGCTAACGTTGCGCAGTGCCGCTTTTCCATTGACCCTTCCCTCAGCAGCGGCCATCGTTTTGCCGTAACCTGGATCATGCACTGGGCCCACCCGCGAGTTGCCGGGGGAGACGCACTTACCCTGCAGGGATGCTCAATCGTGGATATTCAGGACGATCTGATTATTCGTCAGCGCGATTATTACGACGCCGGAGAGATGATCTACGAACACCTTCCGTTACTGGGCTGGGCGGTGCGCGGTGTGAAAAGGAGGGTGCGTTCATGAAAACGGTCCTCATCACGGGTGCAAGCTCTGGCATAGGCGAGGGGCTCGCAAAATCCTGGGCCGATGACGGCTACCGCGTCATCGCCTGCGGGCGAGATCCAGACCGGCTGGAGGCGTTACAACAATACAACCCAAACATCACGGTTAGGTTGTTCGATATGACCGATCCTGAGGCCTGCCGTCAGGCGCTGTCCAACTGCGCTGCCGATTTGGTCATTCTCTGTGCGGGAACCTGTGAATATCTGGATCATGGCGTTGTGGATGCCGCGCTGGTGGAACGGGTGATGACCACCAATGTTCTGGGACCGGTAAACTGTCTGGCCGCGCTACAGGGGCAGCTGGTTTCGGGAAACCGCGTGGTGCTGGTCAGCTCCATGGCGCACTGGCTGCACTTCCCACGGGCAGAGGCTTATGGTGCATCGAAAGCGGCGCTGACCTGGTTTGCCAATAGCCTGCGTCTGGATTGGGAGCCAAAAGGGATTGCCGTCACGGTCGTCTCACCGGGCTTTGTTGACACGCCACTGACCCGCAAAAATGATTTTGCCATGCCCGGTCAGGTGAGCGTGGACAGCGCGGTGGAGGCTATCCGTCGTGGTCTGGCTAAAGGGAAAGATCACATCGCGTTCCCGACAGGATTCAGCCTGATTTTGCGCCTGCTGGCAGGGCTGCCGAATTTTCTTCAGCGCGCGTTGCTGCGCAGGATGGTGCGTTCATGAACATTGCTATTATCGGCAGCGGTATCGCCGGGTTGACTTGTGCCTGGCGACTGGCCGGACACCATCAGGTTACGCTTTTCGAGGCTGAACCCATGTTAGGTGGGCATACCGCTACGGTTGATGTCACCACTCCACAGGGGACATATGCCATCGATACCGGGTTTATCGTCTATAACGACCGCACCTATCCGCGTTTTATGGGCCTGCTCAGCGAGTTGGGCATCCGTGGGCAAAAAACGCAAATGAGCTTCTCCGTGCATAACCCAGAGAACGGCCTGGAGTATAACGGCCATACTGTCGCTTCGCTGTTTGCCCAGCGTCGTAATCTTGTCAATCCGACATTCTGGGGTCTGCTGAAATCGATCGTACGTTTTAATCGATTGGCAAAAGAAGCGTTGGCGGGTGAGGTGGACGAGAGCGCTACGCTACAGACTTTCCTCGATCAGCACCGTTTCAGCGGTTTTTTCGCCCGTCATTACATTTTGCCGATGGGGGCCGCTATCTGGTCGTCGTCGCTTCAGGAGATGCGCCGCTTCCCGCTGCCGCTGTTTTTGCGTTTCTTTGAGCACCACGGTCTGCTGGATATCGCTCATCGTCCGCAGTGGTACGTGGTGCCCGGCGGTTCGCGGGAGTACATTCGCGCTATGCTGGCACAACTGGGCGATCACCTGACCCTCCATCTTAACGCGCCGGTGCAGAAGGTGATGCGCCACGACGGAGGCGTTCAGATCCAGCTTGAGGAATCGAGCTATACGTTCGATCAGGTGATTTTCGCCTGCCACTCCGCGCAGGCATTGGCGATGCTTGACGAGCCGACGCCTGCCGAGCGTGAGGTGCTGGGGGATATCGGCTGGCAGCGTAACGAGGTGGTGTTACACAGCGACCCGCGCTGGCTGCCGGTGCGCCAGCGCGCCTGGGCCAGCTGGAACTATCGCCTGAGTGAGCGTGAACAGGATAGCGCCTGTGTCACCTATAACATGAACATCTTACAAGGGTTGCCAGAGGGCAGCCCCCTGTTCTGCGTTACGCTGAACCCAGAAACACCGATTGACGAGCGCTATGTCTGGAAGCGCTTTGTCTATGAGCACCCGCTGTTTAACCCCAAAAGCTGGCGCGCACAGGCGCGGCGCGGTGAGATTAACGGCTGTCAGCGGAGCTGGTATTGCGGGGCTTACTGGTACAACGGTTTTCATGAAGATGGCGTACGTAGCGCACTCGATGTGGTGAAGGGGATCGCCGCCGCAGGAGAGGGGAACTGAAATGAACAGTTGTCTGTATCAGGGGATCTTACGCCATCGGCGGCTCCAGCCGAAAGTGCACCATTTTCGCTACAGTATGTTTATGGCCTGGCTCGATCTGGATGAGCTCGACGTGCTGCCGTCGGCAGGCATCCGCCGTAACCGATTTGCCGCTGCCGCTTTCCACGATGCGGACTATCCGCTCGGCACACCGCTCAAAGAGAACGCCCTTGACCGGCTTGAAAGCCTGATCGGCGAGCGACCTGATGGTCGAGTTATGCTTCTGACCCAGTTGCGCTATTTCGGGTTCTACTTTAATCCGGTCAATTTTTACTACTGCTATGACCATAGGGGCATCCTGCGCTGGATACTGGCGGAGGTGCGCAATACCCCGTGGAACGAGCGACATTACTACGCTGTCGATGGTCAGGTGACCCGCCCGTTGGAAAAGGCGTTCCACGTCTCTCCCTTTAACCCGATGGACATGGTTTACCACTGGCGTTTCAACAGCCCCGGTAAAACGCTGCATATGCATATCGAAAATCATCAGGAATCCAAAGTATTCGATGCCACGTTGGTGCTGCGCCGCGAACCACTGACGCGTGCAAACCTGACGTCACTTCTGCTGCGTATACCGTTGATGACGCTGAAAACTGTGTTCGCTATTTATTGGCAGGCGCTGCGGCTATGGCTTAAGCGTGTGCCGCTGTACAACCATCCCGTCAGCAGGAGTGAACGCTCATGACCGATCCCGTCTTTGCGCTTGAACCCGACATCCCGCGCAACGCTCGTATCGCACGTTGGCTGCTCTTTCGTTTGCTAAGTGGTATCCGCGAGGGTGCGATCACGGTACGTGAAGGGGCGCAGACTTTACATTTTGGCGATGCTGCCGCCACACTGCGCGCCGACGTGCAGATCCTTGCTCCACGCGTGTACTGGCGTTTGTTGACTGGCGGTAGCCTCGGCGCTGCTGAAGCCTGGATAGACGGCGAGTGGGAGACGAATCAGCTCACCCCGCTGTTGCAGATTCTTGCGCTCAACAGCAAGGTGCTAGAGCAGATGGAAAGCGGCTTTCGTCTGCTGGGCAGGCCGGTTGAGCGGCTTCGTCACTGGACGCGGCGCAACCATCGGCAGCAGGCACGGGAAAACATCGCTGCCCATTACGACCTGGGCAATGAGTTCTACGCACATTTTCTCGATGAGGAACTGCTCTACTCCAGTGCGCTGTTCACCGCCGACGAGCAGGATCTTACCCTGGCTCAGCAGGCAAAGATGGCCCGCCTGTGTGAACAACTGACGCTGACGGCCAGCGATCACTTGCTGGAAATCGGCACCGGTTGGGGGGCGATGGCGGAGTTCGCCGCTCGTCATTACGGCTGCCGCGTTACCACTACCACGCTGTCGCAAGAGCAGTACGACTGGGCGAAAGCGCGGATTGCCCGCGCGGGGTTGCAGGATCGGGTGCAGGTCCTGCTGTGTGACTACCGCGATCTGACCGGCGAGTTCGATAAGCTGGTGTCGGTCGAGATGATAGAAGCGGTAGGGCAACGCTACCTGCCAGCCTTCTTCCGCACCTGTCAGGCACGTTTGCGCCCGGGAGGGAAAATGGTGATTCAGGCCATCACCATTCAGGATCAGCGCTACCGCGACTACAGCAAAAGCGTCGATTTTATCCAGCGCTACATCTTCCCCGGCGGTTTTTTACCAAGCATTACAGTGATGAGTGAGCTGATGACGCGGCACACCGATTTTGTCGTCCGCAATCTGTTCGACATGGGGCCTGACTACGCTCGCACGCTGGCACAGTGGCGGCAGCGGTTTGTACACGCCTGGCAGGATATTGAAAAGCTCGGTTTTGATGACCGGTTTCGTCGTATGTGGCTCTACTACTTTGGCTACTGCGAAGCCGGATTTAATGCACGTACTATCAGTGCGGTGCAACTGACCGCGGAGCGCGTATGAAGCGCTATGTGCAGGTCTTTCTGATGGCAATAGCGTTCGATCTTTACTGGACGCTGGTGGTGTTGTTTCGTGAACGAGGCCTGTTTTTGTGGCTTGCGCTCGCGATACTGGCCTGCCTGATGCTGTCGCCTGCACACCGTCTTTACGCCCTCCTGCTCGCCGCGGCGGGGAGCGGTCTTGATGCGCTCTGGGTGTGGGCGGGGCTGATCGACTTTGACGGCGACGTACTGCTGCCGCTGTGGATGGTCGCGCTGTGGTTGATGTTCGCTACCGTCTGGACTGAACTGACCCGCACGACCACGCTGCCGGTGTGGCTACTGACGCTGATGGCGACCCTTGGCGGGCCAGTGGCGTACATCATCGGCGAACGTCTGGGCGCGATGACCTTCCTGAAGCCTGACATGATCGTCGCCAGTTGGATGGCGTCGGGCTGGCTGATTCTGATGCTGTTTTTCCACATGTTGATGGGGAAGCGACAATGAGAACCGCGTTATTGATGTTGCTGTGGCTGACGGCCATCACGCCAGTCGCCCATTCCGCCGACTGGTTAAGCTGGCGCAAAGTGGGTGATGCAACCCTAACCTGGGGGCCGTTCACCGTCTATGCCTCCCAACTGCTCACGCCCGACGGCCGGTATAACGGTCCAGAACAGGATCAGGCGTTGATTATTACCTACAAACGTAATATCGACCGCGACGAGCTGGTAGAGGCCACTCGCGATCAGTGGCAGGTGCAGGGCGTTCTGGCGCGTGAACCGCAGAGTGAATCCTGGTTGCGCATGCTGCATTCCCTCTGGCCCGACGTCACACCGGGGGCGCAACTGGCCTTTGTGTTTAACGGTAGGCAAGGGCAATTCTGGTACCGCGCCTCGGCATCACAAAAAAGTTTTGTCCCGCTCGGTCCGAGCCAGCCTGCAACCTTCAGTACATATTTTCTGGCCATCTGGCTCGATCCTCGCACGCAATATCCCGAACTGCGTCAGCAGTTGATCGGAGGTAAAAAATGAAACGTATTCTGACACTGTGCCTGATGCTGGTAATGCTGGCAGGCTGTAGCACAGAGGTTACTGACTACCGACACCAACAGCCGTCGCTAGATATCTTCCAGTATTTTCAGGGGAAAACCGAAGCGTGGGGCATGGTGCAGGATCGCAGCGGTAAACAGCTGCGTCGCTTCCACGTCGACATCAACGGTAACGTTATCGGCGACACGCTGACGCTCAACGAGCATTTCGTCTATGACGATGGTGAGCAACAACAGCGCGTGTGGCATATCCGGCGCATCGCTGCCGATCGCTACGAGGGCACCGCGGGCGATATTGAAGGTGTGGCGACAGGTCAGGCTGCGGGCAATGCTTTTAACTGGCGTTACAGTATGAACGTTAAAGCTGACGGCCGTACCTGGCTGTTACACTTTGACGACTGGATGTACCTACAGGATGGCACGCATCTTTTTAATAAAACAGAGATGAAGAAATTCGGGATCACCGTCGGGACGGTCACGCTTTTCTTCACCCGAAATACGCAGTAAAGAGGGGAGTGCCATGACCATTCAACCCGTCATTGGGATCAGCGGATGTTTAACTGGCTCGGCCGTACGGTTTGACGGCGGGCATAAACGCATGAACTTTGTCATGGATGAGCTGGCGCAGTGGGTGACCTTCAACCCCGTCTGCCCGGAGATGTCCATCGGCCTGCCCGTGCCCCGTCCGGCTCTGCGTCTGGTACAGACGGCCGAAGGCGACATTCGCATGCGCTTCAGTCATGCCCCACACGACGATGTAACGGAGAAAATGGCCGACTTCGCCGAGACTTACCTTCCACATTTGGGGCAACTGTCGGGCTTTATCGTTTGTGCCAAATCGCCGAGCTGCGGTATGGAACGTGTGCGGCTGTATGACGAAAAAGGCAATCGCGGGCGTAAAGAGGGAGTTGGTCTTTTCACCGCTTCATTACTGGAGAAATACCCGTGGTTACCGGTTGAAGAAGATGGTCGCCTGCACGATCCGGTGCTGCGGGAGAACTTTGTCGAGCGTGTTTTCGCCCTACATGAGCTGAACACTCTGCGTGCCAACGGCCTCACGCGCCGCGCGCTGCTGGACTTCCACAGCCGCTATAAACTTCAACTGCTGGCACACCACCAGGCGGGCTACCGTGAGATCGGGCCGTTTGTCGCGTCGCTGCATGAATGGGAAAACCTGGATGATTTCTTTGTGGCCTATCGCGAAAAACTGATGACAATCCTGAAGAAACCCGCGTCGCGGAAAAATCACACCAACGTGCTAATGCATATTCAGGGTTATTTCCGTAATCAGTTGACCCTCCGCCAGCGTGGTGAACTGCGCGAGGTGATCCTGCACTATCGCGATGGACTGTTGCCCATCCTCGCCCCACTTACGCTGCTGAAGCACTATCTGGCCGAATACCCTGACCGCTATCTGCTAACTCAAAATTACTTTGACCCTTATCCGCAGAGTTTGGGTCTTCGCCTCCCGGTTCACTGAGGGAGAAAGTGATCTTACCCGCCAATAGTGGACACGCGACTAAGTGAGTAAACTCTCTACCAGAGGTAGCTCACATGACAAAATCCGTATCAACCAGTAAGAAGCCACGTAAGCAACATACGCCTGAATTTC
>NZ_JAUMIO010000012.1:0-115342 GCF_032905925.1 Pectobacterium sp. HCp5_1 | reverse complement strand
GACTGAATCGTAAAACTATCGGGTACTCAAAATCAGTGGAAATGCATGACAAGATAATCGGCACATTCATCGAACGTGAACATTATCTGCAATGACCTGATCTACATATTGAATACGTGACCAGATTTTTCACGAGACGTACTTTGCGGATGGCATCAATGCGGACAGTTTGCAAAAAGCGCCGCTCCTGATATTTAACAATAAGGACAGATTACAGTCCTTATTTATAGCATCGCTGGTTCCGGCAACGATTGAACCGCCGCAGCAATTCGTTCCTTCAACGGCAGCTTTTGTCGGTGCCATTCTCAGAGGGCTAGGGTGGGGGATGATCCCAGAGCATATGGCATCATCTCATATGGAAAAAGGCGAATTAGTGCCGTTTCAAGCCGGAAATCCTATCGATATTCGTCTGTACTGGCACCGTTGGAATATCCGTTCTGCATCGCTGGAAGCGTTAAGCCAGAGCGTGCGAGCTGCTGCTGTTCGGCATCTCTTTCGGTAATGGTGTCAAGCCTGGGACACCGCGACCATTGACGTAAATGCTAACGGCGGCCCCGTAGGTTTGTACTGGCTGACCATTCATATGTTGCTGAGGAATCAGGTTTAAACTTGTTTTTCTTCTTCTCAGCCTTTACCTGTTTTGCTACGGTTTCACGTTCCTTCATCAGCTTATCTATGTAATCATCTTTAATATGATTACTCTCAGAATTGGTCAGCGTACGGCCCTGTTTTTTTCGTGCCTGATCGAGTAACGTCTTAAGCTGACGTTGTTCACTTTCGGTCATGTCTTTCTGAGTCAATCTTTGCATGGGAATGAACCTGATAAGCGGGCTGGAAAGTACATTGTAGAGGAAAATGCTCCGAGGCCTAGATAAATCGTACCTTCCTGATTTCTTGATAACTAGCACACAATTTATTCAGGCACAGTAGAAAACACATAGTGGGGAGAAACCATGTCACCAGAATCGGCTGTAGCGGCACAGTTTAAGGCTTATAACGAACATGATATCGATGCATTCGTGTCATGTTTTGCACCTGATTTTAAAGCGTACCGTATGCCAGCAGAAACGCCGTCGATGGTAGGAAAAGAGGCGCTGAGAGAGTTTTACGTGAATAACCGATTCAACAACCCAAAACTGAGAGCGGAATTGGTATCTCGTACCGTGTTAGGCAATAAGGTATTTGACCATGAATTGATACATGGGCTTGCGGCAGAACCTATAGAAAGTGTTGCCGTCTTTGAGGTAGATAACGAGCTTATTAATACAGCTTGGTTTTTCTTTTCTTAGTTTTTTGATGCCGGGAAGTGTTTTACGGGTGCGGGGATTTGCTCAGTTGAACGGCCAGTTCCCGCGAATGCCTCTTTTGGTTCGCATAATGTATATTATGTTAAATAGCCTGCTACGACAAACAACTTCATATCTCACGAGCCCTTTCTAACAAATCAATATGACGAGCTCACGCTTTATCGCTGGTTTTAAAGCTTTTTTTCAATAACATCTTTGAGTGCACGGCACTCCAGACTCAGATCGGCAAACATCTGTTTCAGCCGCCGGTTTAAGTGAATGGTTCGGTTTACCTGGATACTTACACCACTGGCTATAGCAGTTTTGGTACGGGGCATGCTGAATTAATTTACTGCCCCCTTGAATGATCACCTTAATTAAGGCTAAACTGATAAAATAAAATTTGGTTTCAGTCGTCTTATACGCTCTGTTACTCCGGTACGAAAAAACAACTCAAAGTGCCAGCTAATAATCATATGTCGCATTTTTTAAGTTTAAAAAAATTAGTCATTTCATTAAAAAGAGCAAAAAACGCCCTTCACGATTATCTTGTTAAGATAAACGATGATTTGTACGAAATCGAAAGTAAATTCAATAACTATTGGTGGGTTTCAGATGATTACACTGACCTACATTTTCATGTAATAGCAATAGAAGATAGGCGTTTTTTCTATCACTATGGCGTTGATATTATATCGATAGTGAAAAATTTAATAAAAATGGCTACTTTTAGAGACCATGGAGGAGCCAGTACAATAGAGATGCAACTAGTAAGAACAATAACAAAATATAAAGATAGAACTTTATCTAGGAAAATTAAAGAAATACTTCTAGCTATAGCTATCAATAGAAGATATTCAAAGTTACGTATATTAAATTGCTATCTTAATTATGCTTATTTTGGAGCCTATATGAATGGTGTTCACGAGTCAATGAGCTACATGTTTCATAAATATAATGTTGCAGATCTAACAATATTTGAAAGTTCCATGTTAGCAGCTATGCTTCAACAACCAAGACCTAAAAACCCATCAGTAAAAAGAGATTTACTCCTTATAAATAGAGCGGTTCACACTCAAAGAAGATCGATTAAAATTAAAGAGTCTTTTTACAAGAGTAAGATTACTAGCGATTGGTAAGTTATATTGAGTGAGAGGTTCTGTTTTATCTAGTGTCTTATCCCATGATGCATCAGCCATCTCCGATATAACTCTAGAATAAAATGACGATTTATTACCAATTTGATGAATTGATTTTTTTATTTCAAAAATAACAACTGGTTCCACATCTTTCTTCTCAGTGTTCTTAACAAATAAATTATGTATTCTTACAAATTCATTATGTATGTCAGACTCGATTTCGGTGGAAAGGTCTACAATGTCATACATGTTGAGTGAACTATATATTGAATGAATTTTACTGTTCCATTCTGATACAGACTTCCGATAGTGCTCTCTCGTAGAATCACTCACTCCGCCAGACGAGATTCCTTCACAATAAATTTTAACTGCATATAATCGATAATTAACTAAATCACTTAAATCCTTTGCTATTGTTTTTATAAATGAAGCTCTCTTGTCCAATCGATCTAGCTTTAATTTGTTTTTAGCCAATTTATTCTGAAATGCATAGGTGACTCCAGCAGTAATTACAACTGTAAAAAACCACCACGATATATTTAGATTGGTTACCTTTACTTCTTCCACTTTATTGAAGGTGCTAAATTCATGTTCATTTGAAATGAAAAAATATTTATATATAAAAAACAAAGAAAATATGAAAAATGAAATCATTAAATAATATTTTATTATCTTTTTTTTATTTAATATTTTCACCGCTATCCCCCTCATTTAGTACTATTGCGTGCTTGTTTAAACAACGTTTTTGATAATCCTAATTCCATCGCTTTCAAAAGTATCAGTCCTGACCTGTAACGAAAAGGATTCCATACTGATTTTCCTCCTCAAGGGCAGAACGGTCAACTCCTCCTGTTCCTCACATGAAGGAATCCCGTTTTATTTGTACCAAGATTGCCGCTCGCCCCGCTTTCTTGTAACCTTCTCCCTTGCTACAAGCCTAATCCTGAACACAAAAACCTGAAACTACTGGACGTTACATGACAGCTCATACTTCTAAAGATCCTTTGCATGGCGTCACGCTTGAAATGCAAGTCAATGCACTGGTTGCCCGTTTTGGCTGGGCTGAGTTGGGTAAACGGATCAACATCAATTGCTTTAAAAGCGATCCAAGCGTTAAATCCAGTTTAAAGTTTCTGCGTCGGACTCCCTGGGCGCGTGCCGAAGTTGAAGCACTCTACCTTGATTCTCTGGACGGTTCCGCTCCCGTAAAACCAGATGATAGCGCTGTTGATCCCTGGGCTAATAGTCGCAGAAATAAGAGCTAACCAACGTGAAAAAGCCAGTCGTATTGATTGCCGCTGCGCTTCTACTTGTCAGTTGCGCGTCTAAACCACCGAGTTCGCTTGTCACCCCCCTTCCTCCGGTTAAACAGCCGCTTCCGGCGAAATCTCAGCAGAATAAGGAACCCATGCGCGGTGTTTGGCTGGCGACCGTTTCCCGCTTGGATTGGCCGCCGGTAGCATCCGTCAATGCCAGCAGCCCTGCGCTCCGTATTACTCAGCAGCAGGAAGCGCTGACAGGCAAGCTGGATAAATTGAAAAGCCTCGGTATCAATACCGTATTTTTTCAGGTTAAGCCTGATGGTACCGCGCTCTGGCCTTCTAAGATATTGCCCTGGTCAGATATGCTAACGGGCAAGATTGGTGAAGATCCGGGCTACGATCCGCTACAGTTCATGCTGGATGAAGCGCACAAGCGCGGTATGAAAGTCCATGCCTGGTTTAATCCCTATCGCGTCTCCGTTAACACTAAGCCGTCAACTGTGGCGGAGCTAAATCGCACCTTGTCGCAAAATCCGGCTAGCGTATTTGTATTGCACCGTGACTGGATCCGCACGGCAGGCGATCGCTTTGTGCTCGACCCGGGCATTCCGGAGGCACGAAGCTGGATCACCAGTATCGTGGCTGAAGTCGTTGCGAGTTACCCTATTGATGGTGTGCAGTTCGATGATTACTTCTATGCCGAATCATCCGGCTCGATGCTTAACGATAGTGAAACCTTTAAAAAACAGGGTCAGGGATTTGGCTCAAAGGCAGACTGGCGGCGGCACAATACGCAGCTGTTGATTGAGCAAGTGTCGCGCACGATCAAGCAGTTGAAACCCGAGGTTGAATTTGGCGTCAGCCCGGCAGGTGTATGGCGCAACCGATCACACGATGCGGCAGGTTCCGACACGCGAGGCGCGGCCGCCTACGATGAAGCTTATGCCGATACCCGCCTGTGGGTGCAACAAGGGCTACTGGATTACATTGCCCCGCAGATCTACTGGCCTTTCGCACGTGACGCGGCGCGTTATGATGTCTTGGCAAAATGGTGGGCGGATGTGGTGAAGCCCACAAACACACGCCTCTATATTGGCGTTGCGCTGTATAAAGTAGGTGAACCTTCAAAGAATGAGCCTGACTGGACGATAAATGGCGGCGTGCCGGAACTGAAAAAACAGCTCGACTTGAACGAGTCTATGCCGCAAATCAACGGGACGATTCTGTTCAGAGAGAACTATCTCAATCAACCACAGACCCAGGAAGCGGTTAATTACCTCAGAAGCCGCTGGGCAGTTAGCGCTATACGAAAATAAGCCCGCATAAGGCCTGATAACAGACTTAGCGGGCTTTCTTTTTAATTCTTAAATTTCAAAAACCTTACCGCCTACTGGCACGCCTTGCCCACTCTTGTAATTTCCCCGAACAACGTCTTCTGGGCGGAGATTATTAAATTGTGCATAGTTCGCCACCGCATCCTGCGTAAAACGCCCTGATTCGTCGTGGCTGACATGCGCGCTGCTCTGCTTACGGTAGTACGTGATAGTAATGGTTTTTGGATTACTCATCTGTTGAGTCATATAAATAGCCATCTTTCCTCCGTCATCCGTCTCTGATCGTTAATGTCGATAAATACCACAGGAATCGTTCAGCCCGCTGTGGCATGTTCGATAATAAAATGCGATATGGGCACTCACCAGCGATGGAACGGCATATGACTTTTTACCTGCGCCGCTAAAACTTAATGCAATATTATGATAAATAAGTATTTTGTTTGATTTTTATGAATAGAAAATGGTCTTGGCATAGGGTATTTGACGAGAGGTTTGCTGTGTGATTATCCATCTTCCTGTTCGTTTTTCTCCCAGTGGCAGGAGGATTTTTTTGCTTATTTAATAAGCATGTAAAAGAGCCATGGCATCATGATTCGTAGAAACACAGTCAACCAGTTGATTTTTATGTGAAAAAATAAAAGTTTCGAAACGAAATAAATCATTGAGTCGGTGACTGAAAAAACCTATATTGGCCGCGTTTTTCTTATAGTCGTTATGTGTTTTAATTCATTTATTCAACTGTGGTTGCCTGTGAGCTCACGGTTGTAGGAGAGATATGATGACGGATAAAGTCCGTATTGACAGTTTAGGTGCGAATTCATTAAACGGAAACAATGAAACCTATTTGGCAAGACAAGCTGAATTTGAATCGAACGTGAGGAGTTATCCACGCAAATTGCCTCTGGCAATTGCGAAAGCCGAAGGCGTGTGGATCACCGATGTTGAGAATAATCAATATCTTGATTGTCTGGCCGGGGCGGGAACGCTGGCGCTTGGACATAACCATCCTGACGTGCTGCAAAGCATCCAACGTGTCATTACTAGCGGCTTGCCGTTACATACCCTTGATCTGACAACGCCGTTGAAAGATCAGTTCTCCGAGTATCTGCTTTCCTTACTGCCTGACCAGGGCAAAGAGTACTGCCTCCAGTTTACGGGTCCTTCTGGTGCCGATGCTGTTGAAGCTGCGCTGAAACTGGCAAAAAAATACACCGGTCGTGCTGGTGTGATCAGCTTCTCCGGTGGCTACCACGGCATGACGCATGGCGCGCTGTCGGTAACGGGTAACCTGTCACCGAAAGAAGCGGTCGACGGCATGATGCCTGAAGTCCAGTTTATGCCTTATCCGCATCAGTACCGCTGCCCGCTGGGTATTGGCGGTGAAGCTGGCGTTAAAGCATTGACCTACTACTTTGAAAACCTGATCAACGACGTTGAGAGTGGCGTACGCAAACCTGCGGCGGTCATTCTGGAAGCCGTTCAGGGCGAAGGCGGCGTTAACCCGGCACCTGTCGAGTGGCTGCAACGCATCCGTAAAGTAACGCAGGAACACGGTATTCTGCTGATCATCGACGAAGTTCAGGCTGGTTTTGCTCGTACGGGTAAATTCTTTGCCTTTGAACACGCTGGCATTGAGCCAGATATCATCGTGATGTCTAAAGCAGTAGGTGGCGGCTTGCCATTAGCTGTACTGGGTATCAAGAAGCAGTTCGATGCTTGGTCACCGGGCCACCATACCGGTACCTTCCGTGGTAACCAACTGGCGATGGCAACCGGCCTGACGACGTTGAAGCACCTCAAAGACAATCAGGTTGCAAACAAAGTTGCTGAGCAAGGTGAATGGCTGAAAGCCAAACTGGCTGAACTGCAAAAACGTTATCCGGTGATCGGCCACATTCGCGGTCTGGGATTAATGATCGGGATTGAGATTGTTAAGCCTGACGAAGCGCAGGATCACATGGGTTGCTACCCGGCTGACGGCGAGCTGTCTGCCCTGTTGCAGAAAAAATGCTTTGAAACGGGCTTGATTCTGGAGCGCGGTGGCCGTCATGGTTGCGTTCTGCGTCTGCTGCCTTCCCTGCTGATCAGCAATGCTGAATTGGAAATCTTCCTGGATAAATTTGAAAACGCCCTGCTGTCTGCTGGCGTGAAGCCAGTCTGAGTGGAGCGAATGACCACGATGTCCAAGCAAGTTGAAACAGAACTAAACCCGATTTTGGCCTCTTCTGCACAAAGTATCGAAGCCTATCAGGAAGCGATTACGCAGAGTAGCCAAGCCGTTATGCAGTGGCTGCAACAGCCTGAAATGTATCAGGGCAAAACCGTTGCTGAACTGCGTGAACGCATCACGCTGGATTTTAATCCACAAGGCCTGGGTAACCAGGTCGCTATCGAGCGTGCGATTGAGTACTTTTTGAAAGACAGCCTGTCGGTGCATCACCCACAGTGTGTCGCTCACCTGCACTGCCCGAGTCTGGTAGTCAGTCAGGCGGCGGAAGTCTTGATTAACGCCACGAACCAGAGCATGGACTCCTGGGATCAAAGCCCGTCAGCCACCATCATCGAGATGAAGCTGATTGAATGGCTGCGTACTCAGGTCGGTTACCAGTCTGGCGATGCGGGTGTGTTCACCAGTGGTGGCACCCAGAGTAACCTGATGGGGCTGATGCTGGCGCGTGATGCCTTCTTTGCCCGTCAGGGACATTCGATCCAGCAAGATGGGTTGGTGGGTAACCTGAAGAAAATTAAAGTGTTCTGTTCTGAAAATGCCCATTTCTCGGTGCAAAAGAACATGGCTTTACTGGGTCTAGGTTATCAATGCGTTACGTTGGTGAAAACCGATCGCTTCGCGCGGATGGATCTGAACGATTTAGCAGAGAAAGTGGCGCAGGCCAAGGCTAACGGCGAACAGATTCTGGCGATTGTGGCGACGGCCGGTACCACTGACGCGGGTGCGATTGATCCTTTACGGGCGATTGCAACACTGGCGGCAGAGCATCAGATTTGGGTACACGTTGATGCAGCCTGGGGCGGCGCACTGCTGCTGTCCGAGAAGTATCGCGATTATCTGGACGGCATTGAATTGGTGGATTCCATTACGTTGGATTTCCACAAACAATTCTTCCAGACCATCAGCTGCGGCGCTTTCTTGTTGAAAGAAGCGCGTCACTATGAGCTGATGCGTTATCAGGCGGCTTACCTGAACTCTGAGTTCGATGAAGCACAGGGCGTCCCTAATCTGGTGTCGAAATCATTGCAGACGACGCGTCGTTTTGATGCGCTGAAACTGTGGATGGGTCTGGAAGCATTGGGCCAACAGCAGTATGCGGCGATCATCGATCACGGCGTTACGCTGGCGCAACAGGTTGCACAGTATGTGGATGAACATGCTTCGCTGGAATTGGTAATGCAGCCACAGCTGGCAAGCGTTCTGTTCCGTTTCTGCCCGCAACAGCTGGCGACAGCGGATGACGCGACTATCGCATTGCTTAATCAACGCATTGGCGATGCATTGCTGGAATCAGGTCGTGCCAACGTAGGTGTCACCGAATTTAACGGTGTTACCTGCCTGAAACTGACGTTGCTGAACCCAACGGTCAGCCTGGACGATGTCAAAGTTCTGCTGGATCTGGTTGAAAGCACGGCACAGCCTCTGCTGACCGCGTAATTCCTCTGCTTTACTGCATCGTGAAAAGCCGATAACAATAATAGGTTATCGGCTTTTTTTATAATGAATTTCCTCGTTCACAATGCATGATTAACGGTTGAATCCGCACTGCATCATGCTTCATCATATCGGGCTTTCTGGCCGTATTATTTCTCGGGCGCGCTGATGCCGTGGCTACGGAATAAATAGAAATTCTGGGATAGATGAATAAATGACATCACAAAGAGCAACGCTAATAGGGTTAATCGCGGTCGTGCTGTGGAGCGCGATTGTCGGGCTGATTCGGAGCGTGAGTGAAGGGTTCGGCGCCGTCGGCGGCGCGGCGATGATCTATACGTTAAGCTCAGTGATGCTATTAATGACGGTGGGTTTTCCTAAGATAAAAACCTTCCCGGTACCCTACCTCATCACCGGCAGTATTCTGTTTGTCTGCTATGAACTGTGTCTCTCCCTCTCTCTTGGCTATGCCAACAACAGCACACAGGCAATAGAAGTCGGCATGGTTAATTACCTCTGGCCGAGCCTGACGATCCTTTTATCCGTATTGGTTAATCGGCAAAAAACCAGTCTGGTTATTATCCCCGGCATGTTGCTTGCCATCACGGGGATTGTCTGGGTATTAGGTGGTGATGAAGGGTTATCCCTGAGCAGTATTATGAATAACCTCTATAGCAATCCATTAAGTTATGGGCTGGCTTTTGGCGGTGCGATTATCTGGGCAATTTATTGCGCGGTGACAAAGAAAATCGCTAACGGCGCGAACGGTATTACCCTCTTTTTTATCCTGACGGCATTAACGCTGTGGGTGAAATATCTGCTCGCTCCTCAACCTGAATTTATTATCAGCACGCCCGTTATCATCAGTTTACTTCTCGCCGCTGGCGCGATGGGGTTTGGTTACGCGGCGTGGAATATCGGTATTCTGCACGGTAATGTCACCGTTCTGGCGACCGCGTCTTATTTCATTCCCGTCATTTCCGCTGCACTTGCGGCATTTATTCTCAACTCGACGTTAACCATGGCCTTCTGGCAAGGTGCGGCAATGGTTAGTCTGGGATCGCTGCTGTGTTGGTGGTCAACCCGCTCCGCTACATTGAAAAGCGTCTCGGAGCAGGTCAATTAATGCGCCAGGATGCGGGGGAGAATTAATACGAATATCCCGGCTTTTTCGGCAACGTGTCCAACTGTGGTTTGATGAACGGGTCGTAAACGTCATCTTTCCAGCGCTCCGGCTGGATTTCGTTTAACGCGACAGAAAGCGACTCGTCGGAAGAACCGAAATGCTTCTTCAGGACTGCAGCAAGATCTTCCGCGACGGCTTTCTTCTCTTCTTCAGACAGATCCCTTGGGAAGTGTTTGACATCGATATGGGGCATGGAACGGTCCTTTTCATTGATGAAACAGCACGTTGGTTAAGCTAGCCAGTTAGTTAAGATAGCTAGTGTGCATGAAGACAGTATGTCGCACAAATAACATCATGTTCTCAGATATTACCTCCGCGTGTATGACATTCGCCAAACGGCTAAATGCCGTATAGGCAGCAATGTGCCCTATTGTTACCGTAGCCCGTAGAATGACGGCCCCTCACGGGTAACATTAATAGGGAGAATCCAACATGCGGCACTTGAATTATCTCTGGGTTGCTTTTCTCACCATATTTTTTGCTACATCCCTTTCTCTGTCAGCAGCAACTCAAACGCTGACGCCATCCGAAATTGAAGCATTCAATGCGCAGATTACTAACGCGCAGCGTATTGATGCAACCCTCTCCATCAAAGGACAGTGCTACAGCGATAAAGATGCTGATCTTGAGGCGAATAGTCATCGGTTAGAAGAAACGGCTGGTGAACTGCATCGTCAGGAACAGCAACTGGTTGCTGAGTTGACGAGTGCGGAATCTGAAGTTAAGGCGTTTTCAGAGGCGTTAGATAAGGAATTAGAGCAAAAGAATTACTTAGAACAACGCATGTGGCATGTCAAAAATGAGATCAGGAAAAAAGAGAGTGAGCTTGATTCTTGCAAAAGACCAACTGGCTCCTTTTTTGACGACATTTTGAGCCCCTTTACTTATATCGGATGTGAGCTTTACGCCGAGATTTCTGGCCTGAACAGTGATCTAAGAAATCTGGATAACGAAAGACAGCAACTCGACATAAAAGTTAGATCGTCCAGAGAATATTTACAGAATGCCTTCGACAAAAAAAGTCAGGCTGAAACACGGTTAAAGGAAAGCCTGACGAAGTCTGAGCAAAACAGCGCTGATATTGCGACAGTCGAAAACAAGATCGGTGTGATTAAGGCATCACTGGCCGAGATCAGAAAGCTCAAACAGGATAACGCCATCCTACTCGCCAGGTTTACCGACTCTATTGCGGAACTTAACGGTCTCGACCCGGCCTCAGACCGGCGGTTTATTGTGAATCGCCTGCGCCAAGAATCTGAATCGTTGAATGTTTTACTGCTTAAGTCTCAAGAATTGCTCGACATAAACGGCCTGCAACTTCCGGGTGGCGAGCGTATCTGCACAAACTAACCTTTTTGCTGAATCTGAGGAGAGAAACATGGCTGCTGAAAATAAAATTATCAGTATCGAGTTCGATGTCAATAAACGTATTGATGCCCAAGTCGAGGAAATTCTGGACAGTAACAACGTGGCGTTGCCTGATGTTAACCATCCTCTGGTTGAGGATTACATCAGGAGGATTGAGGGCACCTATGACGTTTCCCGATCCAAGGAAGACACCGATAACGCCATCGATTTGCTTTATATCGCCTACAACACAACGCCCCAGGAAGAAGGAAAGATCAGGGTTGAGATTGATAAGTTGATGAGTCGCCTGATTGCGGCTCAGCAGGAAAGCGAACAGAAAATGCGCGACGCGTCGACGGATGCTGAACGGATTCTCAAATTATTACGCTCCCTGTTCGGTGACTGGGCGGAGGCCCGTGACAGCAATAATCTTCAGGACCTGCAAGATTTCATTGGCGAGGATTTAGTGGATCTGGCCAAAGAAATCAAGAAACGGGCTGAGCGGGTCAGTGCCGATTTAACAAAGATCGCGAATACCTACGATAGCATTATTGACGATACCACCAAGACGACACAGCAGGGAGAGCTGGCGCTATCTGCACGTTTGAAAAATAAGGAAAAGATAGAAAAAGAAATTGCTGAGAACAACGCACAACGCGAAAAACTGGACAGTCTGGTACAAGACCTGCAAAACGATATCGCCAAGTATGAAAAAATGGCGAACGAATATAAATCGCAAGCAGAAACGGCTGAGGATCGCGCTTTTATCATGTCTATCGTGAGCGTCGGCGCACAGATGATTTCATCCATGGTTCCGGCAATTACCGCTGGCATCACAGGGGTTGCAACGGGAGGCGCATCGCTGGTTGCCGCCTCAGTCAACTCTACGGCACGGCAGTTGATCAATGCGGAAACGGCGACAGAAGAGAACGACACAACAGCGAAGGCAATAGAAACTAAGGGAAAAATTGCTGACAAACGTACCGAAAAAACGACCGCTGAGCGTGAAAAAGCTGAGCTGGAGAAGAAGAATCAGGAGCTGACGGCCGAAAAGGAAAAAATTGAAGAGGACGCACAGATCGATGCAGACGCGAAAGCGGTGCAGCTGGAATCTCTCGATAATAGAATCAAAGACAACAGTGCAGAAATCAAAGAAAAGGTCAGCAAGATTTCGGCGGCAGAAACCGCGCTGAAAGCCTTAAATGCCGCGCTGGAATCCCTTGGCGATAACATGGGAAAAATGGCAGAGAAACAAGAAAAACAGGCGACGGGTCTCCGCGACATGCAGATGAAAATGCTGGAAAAGGTCGAGGCTTATGAAAAAGAGAAACGTACCCAAGCTGCGGAATTGGTAAAAATCAACGCCCTGCTAAAGGGACAACGAACCGAAGAAGAAACCATTCAACTGGCGATCCAGTCTCTGGGCCTGAGCCTCAAAGCGCTGAAGCGGATGCGTGAAATTATTGTCGAAATCTCTTTTTTCTTCAAAACGTTTGCGAATTTCATGCAGAGCGTCGTAGAAAGTTCGACCGAGCAGTCAGACCTGCTCCAGAAAGCGCTCGATCGGAATCAGCCGACGAAAAGTTTCACTAAGCGCATCAAACGGAACACAAATGATTTCTTCATCACTCAAACGGCTGAATGGCAGGCCGTTGGCATCGTGTCAGCCAAGTTTGTTGATAACTTTAAAGACGGTTGGAGCAAGCTGAATAAATTGAGCGGCACGTACCTGACTGGTGATGAACTGAAATCCTATCTCAGTACCTCGGCAAGCCAGATCGAGGATATCGCCTTCAAACGTAAGCAGGCCGCATCGGCCAAATTGGAAGAACTAAACCGGTATCGCGATCGCATACAGTCGAAAGCGTAAATCAACCGAGTGGTTACCCTTATTCCTGCCTTATTCTGAGGCAGGAATTTCAGCTAGTTGATGATAAACAATCCACTTGAGACAAATTGGCCTAAACTCATCGAAGTGTGTCATTCAGGCCACTGTTAGCGATCTGCCAGATTCTTATACTGCTCCTGTTTGGCGCGTAACAGCGCTACCAGTTAACCGAATATGGGAGCAATAAGATGAAAATAACGCAGATTCGCAATGCGACATTACGACTGGAATTTGGTGGAAAAACGTTTCTTATTGATCCGATGTTGGCACCAAAGGCGACCTATCCCGGCTTCCCGGGAACGGCAAATGCACATCTGCGTAATCCACTGGTCGATCTTCCTCTGCCTATGGCGGCAATTCTGGATGTTGATGCCGTGATTGTGACGCATACGCACCTCGACCATTGGGATGATGCAGCCATCGACGCTATCCCAAAAACGATGCCGATCTTCAGCCAAAATACGCAGGATGCTGACATCATTCGGCAAGCAGGGTTTACCTCCGTATGTGTATTGGGTGAGCAGACGGAATACGACGGCATAACGCTGATCAAAACATCCGGCCAACATGGTTCTGATGAAACCTATGCTAATCCACAGATGGCGGAACGACTGGGTGATGTCTGCGGGGTTGTCTTTCGACATGCTCATGAAAAATCGTTTTATCTAGCGGGCGATACCGTCTGGAATCAGCATGTTATTGCTGCACTGACGCACCACACTCCCGATGTGGTGGCGCTGAATATCGGCAATGCGGTTATTCCCGGCTTCGGTTCTATTATCATGGGAAAAGAAGATGTACGACGTGTGCATCAGCTTGTACCCAATGCAGCGATAGTCGCAACGCATATGGAAGCGGTGAACCATTGCCTTCTGAGTCGTGCTGAACTGCGTGACTATTTGCACGAAGAAAAGCTTCAGTCCGTCGCGCACGTACCGAACGATGGTGAAAGCGTACAATTCTGAACTGGGTAATAACCAGAACCTATTGATGATTTAATGAGGGCTATTATGGCTGTGCTAACCGTTGCGGTGGTTGTCTCCGAGAATTTTAGCCCGTTTCATTTATCCATACCGAGCATGGTTTTCAGCGACATGCTCTATGAAGAAAAACAATTTGAGCTCTTTTTCTGTGCAGAAAAACCAGGCATGGTGGCATCAGAACACGGATTTTCTATCAACGTTGAACACGGATTTTCCGCGTTGGAAAAAGCCGACCTTATCGTAGTCCCGCACTGGAGCCATCCAGAAACGCGCCCTTCTGCACCGCTTCTGGATGCGTTACGCATTGCCGAAGCTCGCAAAGCACAGATCGCAGGATTATGCTTGGGGACTTATGTTCTGGCTTATGCCGGGTTGCTCGATGGCCGCCGCGCCTCGACACATTGGGCGTTTGAGCAGGATTTTATCGCCCGCTTTCTTCATGTACAGTTGGATACCAACGCGCTCTATGTCGAAGATGAACATCTGATTACGTCTGCGGGCACGGTAGCGGCAATAGACTGCTGCCTTTATCTGGTGCGTCAACATTGCGGCAGCGCTATCGCTAACCGTGCCGCCCGCCGTCTGGTGATCCCGCCTTACCGTGAAGGTGGGCAGGCTCAGTTTATTGAACATCCGGTGCCGGAAAATACGCGGGATAGTAAAATCAATCAGTTGCTGGACTATCTGCGCAGCCATCTCAGTTCGCCCCACTCTTTGGATGCGCTGGCAAGCCGTGTGCAGATGAGTCGCAGGACATTTACCCGACATTTCTTCCGAGCCACGGGCATGACGGTTAGCGACTGGTTAACGGCGGAACGGCTCCATCATAGCCAGGCATTGCTGGAATCGACCTCCCACTCCATCGAAGCGATTGCGGATAATGTGGGTTTTCAGTCAGTAGTAACCTTTCGACAGCAGTTCAAACAGCGTTTTAGCGTTAGCCCGACCGACTGGCGTAAAACGTTTCAGGATAAAAGCAGCGTCCGTTGATGCTCATCAGCCTGCCGAAAAATAGCCAGATCATTATATTATTGGTGAAGATACAGATTGCCTCCTACCCTTAAAGTGTGATTATGCTCACAGTCATCAATACCACGAATACAACACCTCACTGACAAACACGCGCCCTTTCTGACTAACGTTAATCATTCATCGTTACTCTCTGTTTATCCACGATAAAACATGGAGAACCCATGCAAACGCGTAATACGAAGCTGATTATTTTCAGCGATCTCGACGGATCGTTGCTCGATCATGAGACTTATCGGTGGGATGCCGCGCAACCTTGGCTGACGCGGCTGGCGAATGAAGGAATTCCACTGATTATCACCACCAGTAAAACGGCGGCTGAAGTTGAGCCCTTACGGCGGGCGCTCGGGCTGGAACCGTATCCCTATATTGCGGAAAACGGCGCCATTGCCGTGCTGCCGACGACATGGCAATCACATCCTGATTATCCAAGGAAGAGGATTGGTGCAGGGTATTCCATTATCCGCACTCAGTTGGAATCGCTACGCGCATCCGGTTTCCGTTTCAAAGGCTTTGGCGATATGAACAGTACGGAAATAGCAGAGATGACGGGATTAGCCGCGCAAGACGCCCAGCGGGCGCAACAGCGAGAAGCCACTGAACCGCTGCTATGGCTGGATGAGCAAAATGCCCTACTGCGTTTTTGCCAGTTATTGGCAGAGGCGGGTCTGGCTCTGACTCAAGGTGGTCGCTTTTATCACGTTATGAGTGCCCAAACGAGTAAGGGATTCATGGCTAACTGGATAAAAACACAGTATGTCGAGAAATACGGTACTGACGTCAAAACGCTTGGGCTGGGCGATGGTCCGAACGATATATCTCTGTTATGCGCGGTGGACTACGCCGTATTAATTAAAGGAAAGGTAAATCAAATAGTTAACCTGCCTGAATCGTACAGCGGCGAGCAATATTGCACGCAGAATTCAGGGCCCCAAGGCTGGAGTGAAGGACTGGATCATTTTATCGGCAACGAGTATTTCTCGGCACGATATAGCCACAAGAGAGTATGGGGAGCATAGGATGAGCGAATTTTATCAAGATGGCATCATTACCAATTTTCACAATCTCACTCAGAGAAGCACGGAAGAGCTGGAGTCTGAACTTCAGGTATTTTCCGGGCAAAACAGTATGGGACTGATTCTGCCATCGCTGTACTCTGAGCTGGAAGGTCCCGCGCTGAGCCACATTGTCGATCAACTGTCTCAGGTGTCTTACCTTGGCGAAATTGTGATTGGGTTGGATCGCGCCGATCGGGAACAGTTTCTTTACGCCCGAAAATTCTTCTCTCGCCTGCCGCATCGACATCGCATTCTGTGGAACGATGGCCCGCGCCTGAAAGCGCTCAGCGACGAACTGGCAGAAAAGTCACTGGCACCGGAGGAACCCGGCAAGGGCCGGAATGTCTGGTTTTGTGTCGGCTACACGCTGGCATCGCGTCGTTCTGATTGTGTCGCGCTACATGATTGTGACATTGTCACCTATGACCGTGCAATGCTGGCTCGCCTACTCTATCCCGTGGCGAATCCGCACTTTAATTACGACTTCTGCAAAGGCTATTACGCCCGTGTTGCAGAGGGAAAACTGAATGGCCGTGTGGGGCGTCTGCTGGTCTATCCGTTACTGAAATCGCTGCAAAAGGTCTACGGCAATTCCGACTATCTGGATTACATGCGCAGTTACCGCTATCCGCTTTCCGGCGAGTTTGCGATGCGCACCACCATTCTGAACAACCTGCGTATTCCTGGCGATTGGGGACTGGAAATTGGCGTGTTGTCAGAAATTTATCGCGGAACCGCCACCCGCCGCATTTGTCAGGTGGATATCGCCGATCGCTACGACCATAAACATCAGCCGATGTCTGAAGACGATCCTAACGCGGGATTGCAGCGCATGGCGGCGGACATCACAAAAGCGCTGTATCGCAAGCTGGCGATTCTCGGTGTGAATATCACCACGGACTCTTTTCGCGTCCTGCGGGCAACCTACTATCGCACCGCGCTTGATATGATCGACGCTTTCGAGCATGACGCACGTATGAACGGCCTGAGTTTCGACCGTCATAAAGAGGAGTCGGCGGTGGAGTTATTTTCTGATGTCATCACCTTTGCTGGTCATGCCTATAGCGATGTCCTGGGTGATAAACCGTTTGTGCCGAGCTGGAACCGCGTGCAGTCTGCGTTTCCCGATATCCTTGAGCGGTTGTATGCGGCAGTAGAAGCCGACAATCAGGAAACGTGATGCCTTCTGCTATGTACCTGCGACTATTCCGTAACAAGAACTGGATTTAATCCTTCGTCATACCCACCTTGCCGCACCGCCGTGGCCGACATTCGCCTCTCGTTCTGAGGGGCGATTATTCATGAACCGTATCGTTGAAACCGGAGTAACGCTTGACCCACGGGGAATTGCGCGGCTAAATGATCGTATGCCTTTCATTATTTATATTGATATCAGGCACAAGCAACATATGAAAACGGTCAGGGAGAAATAAGAGCATGATTATTTTTGTTACCGGTGCAACGGCTGGGTTTGGTGAGTCAATTACGCGTAAATTCATTAGTGCAGGCCATAAAGTGATCGCGACCGGCCGCCGTCAGGAACGACTGGATGCGCTAAAGGCGGAACTGGGCGATGCGCTGTATCCGTTAAAACTGGATGTGCGTGACCGTCAGGCGATTGAACAAGCTGTTGCTGCCCTGCCAGCCGAATGGCGGACAATTGATGTGCTGGTGAACAACGCCGGACTGGCGCTGGGGCTGGAACCTGCGCATAAAGCATCGGTAGACGATTGGGAAAACATGATCGATACCAACAACAAAGGGCTGGTGTTCATGACGCGCGCGCTGCTGCCCGCCATGGTTGAACGTAATATCGGTCACGTCATCAATATCGGTTCTACCGCAGGAAACTGGCCATATGCTGGCGGTAACGTGTACGGTGCCAGCAAAGCGTTCGTGCAGCAGTTTAGCCTGGGATTACGTGCCGATCTGTCTGGTACCCGAATCCGTGTGACGAATATCGAACCGGGTCTGGTCGGTGGAACTGAGTTCTCGGCCGTGCGTTTCAAAGGTAACGATGACAAAGTCAGTAAAACCTATGACAACACGACGCCGCTGACCGCCGAAGATGTATCCGAAGCCGTTTTCTGGGTCGCCACCCTGCCGGCACACGTCAATATCAATACGCTGGAAATGATGCCAGTCAGCCAGTCTTTTGCTGGGTTAAGCGTACACCGCGAAGGCTAATCATTACTGAGACACAAGAATTAAGGGCATGAACATGGTTTCATGCCCTTTTCTATCGCGTCACACACCAGAGTTTGCCAGATACTGCGTGGTTCCAGATACTGAGTGGTTATAGTGCCGTTGAAGCGAAGGATGTATACTTCTCGTTATAGGTAATCTTCCTTTTGCACAACGCGCGGAGGTTACAGGGAACGGCGGTCGTCTTTTGTTGTCTATCGCTTGCCGTGCGCTTTATCGTTCTGCGGCACCGGCGTTTGTTTTTATCATTCGTTCTGTCAAGGTGAAACATGAACCACTACTCTTTTTCTTCTCTGATTCGGGCTCTCATCCCGCTTTCTTTGGTTATCGTTTCCGCTGCCTGGCAGCCTGCCGCACTGGCAGATACGCGCCACATCATTGTTGATTCCGGCGACAGCGCGTTGTCGAAAGAAGCGGCGCGTCAAAGCAAAGAGCAATGGGATTCAACCCGTTCGCTGCGTAATAAAGTGAATAACCGCGTTGAGAAAGAATTCGATAAAACGGAAAAAGCGATTGATGGGCGTGAAAAATGCAACGCCAGCTATAACGTCAATGCTTACTGGGAAAGCACGACAGAACGCTGTCTCGACCGCCGCAGTGGCCGCCCCGTTACTCCCTGATTTTTCACCCACGCCTTCTGGCGTGGGTTTCCTCTTTTCTCTTCGTAGTACAGCAAAATGTTACAGCAAAAAAATAGTGCAGCACATTAGCCTGCGCCCGAAGGTGCCATCACCGTTAAACTCAACGATTATCGCTCGTACCAACACGCATTTTTATCCAAATGGAGTGCATCAGGATGAATATGGATCTCGTGCAGTTACTTTCACGCCCTTTTCACATCAAACTGTGGGGCGTGTTTATCATGTGTCTCTTGGTCAGTTCGTGTGCAAGCACCTATCCGAAGACGGATAACATCACAGCTATCACCAATAACAATGGGACGCTTATCGCTGAGTCTGCTACCTACATTTATAAATTCTCCGACGCCCGCGCGCAAAAAGAGTATCAGGACTATTACGCGTTTTATCGTGATTACAAAGACATCATCACTGGCGTGAGGGTCGATTTCTCTCTCCGTAATGGTCAGGTCTATGCGAAGTATAAAAACGTGATTGATACTCGCCGATTGACCAAAGAGCAGGAAGTTGATTTACGCGAACTCTTCGCGGCGAACATTCCCACGACAAATGGGAAAGGTGAAGTCACCTTTAGCGCAAATGGCACATTCAGTAAGAAAGAAGGTTCACTGGTCAGCTCGACAACACAGGGACGCCTGCCGCAGCCTATTCCAGTAGTCATCAACAGCAGTGATAACTCCGGCAAAGAGGTGCTGCTTGCTCCCCTCATGATTCCTGCCGTTGTTCTTTTCCCGCTATTTATGATGTATGGCTGCGCTACCGGGCCCTGCGTTTAACTTTCTCCGGGCCATCATTGATGGCCTGAATCCGCGGCTTTTTCGCGTTATCGTCATCGTTTGATATACTCAAAGAGACTTTTTTCAGAGAAAAGGATCAAAAGATGAAAAAAACCGTCATTTTTGGTGCCGCGTTGTTCCTGGTTGCTCCGCTGGCTGCACAGGCATCTTGCGAGAGCGTGAAAGCGGATATTGCCCAGAAAATCATCGCCAATGGTGTACCAGAATCCGGTTTTACGCTGGATGTTGTCCCGAACGATCAGGTGAATCAGGCCGGTGGTCAGGTGGTTGGTCACTGCGAGAGTGATACTCACAAGATTGTTTACACCCGCCATGCTGAAGGCGACACCAATACGGAAAGTGCGCCAGCGCCAGCAGAAGGTCAACCGACGACCACACCGTAACCTTCCTCTGGATGTTCAACATAAATGTTCGAAAGGCGCTTTCGCGCCTTTTCTTTTGTCTTATTTTTGTCTGGTTTCAACCTGCCCTGGTCGCTGGCTCGCGGGGATCATTCTGGCGGAAAGCAGCGTGATAGCCGCGATGAGTGCAGAAACGATAAATACACCGTGGATAGATGAGGCAACTTGCGATGCCAGCGTATCAAGCTGGTTTACGCTCAGCAGGATACGCTTGGCCGGATCCATAAGCGTCTGGAGTGGATCGCTCACGTCCGGCAACCGCCAATGCAGACTGATGTTCAGCGTCGCGCCAAGGATTGCCGTTCCCAGTGCGGAACCCAGCATGCGGGTAAACATGGCAGAGGCCGTTGCAATGCCGCGGATGGAGTAGTCCACCGAGTTTTGTATCGATACCAGAAACGTGGTGCTACTTAGCCCCATTCCTGAACCGATCAAAAATGCCGCGAGCCGCGCCCACATCAGGTTGCTGTCCGGTTGAACCGTTAACAATGTCAGACTGCCGATAATCAGCACAATACCGCCGAGCATTGCCGTAAACCGGTAAGACGTCCACAGCATTAAGCGCCCGCTCAGCGTGCTGGCCAACGGCCAGCCAATCGACATCATCGCCAGTATACTGCCGGCTTCCAGCGGCGTTTTACCCATAACGCCCTGGATAAACGTTGGCAAAAAGGCACTCACGCCCATCATGGCGGCCCCGACGACCAACCCACCGAGATTACCGGCGATAATGACCCGATTGCGCCACAGCGCCAGTGGAAACAGCGGCTCCGGCGTGCGCTTTTCTTGTCGAATCAGCAGAATGCAGCCCACGGCGGAGATCGCAAGCAGCGGGATCACCCAGTAGCCAAACACCTCAGCCTGTAGCAGCGCCATCAGCAAACTGGCGACGGACACAATCAGATAGAACGCCCCCATCCAGTCCAGTTGATGCTGGCGCACAGTATTCATCGTCGGCAGATAACGCGCCAGCAGGAAGATGGAGAACAGCCCAATCGGCACGTTGACCCAGAAAACCAGCGCCCAGTTGAAGTGTTGCACGATAAACGCACCCAGCAGCGGGCCGATAATCGCGGAAAAGCCCCATACGCTGGACAAATAGCCCTGTATTTTCGGGCGCTCGGTTGAGCTATACACATCTGCAACAATGGTGAAGGCAATCGGCGTAATCGCGCCCGCGCCCAGCCCTTGCAAGGTACGGAAGACGATCAGCCAGCCCATCTGCGTCGAAAATCCGCATAGAATCGACCCCAGCAGGAACACGATCATGCCGAAGAAGAATATCTTTTTGCGGCCATACAGATCGGCCAATCGGCCATAAATTGGAATACTGATCGACTGCGTCAGCAAATAACCCGCAAAGACCCAGCCCAATAGGGAAAACCCGCCTAAGTCGGCGATGATGGTCGGCAGCGCGGTGGCGACAATCGTCACTTCAATCGCGGCCGTGAACATCGCCAACATACAGGCAATTAAAATCCAATGGCGATGTGGGACAGGTGTTTGCTGCGGGTTATTCTCTGTTTTCATTATATTTTCAGGATAAGAAGAAAAACTGCCTGTGAGTATAACAGGTGGCGTGGCGGAGAAAATTTATTCCCGCAGAGAAGCGGGAATAGAAGAGGAAAGAAATTAGTAACTGACGGCAGAAAGATCGATATAAGACGAGAGATCCCGCTGTTCGGCGCGTGGCAAGTAAGGCAGTTCACCCAACTGTGGTGCCGGAATTTTTTTCCGCAGAACGTGAATGATTTCTGCGTAATTCGCCAGTCCGGGGTTAATACGGTTAGCGACCCACCCGACCAGCGGTAAACCATCGTTGATGATCGCCTGTGCAGTCAGCAGCGCATGGCTGATGCAGCCCAGTTTGATGCCAACAACCAGCACGACAGGCAGTTGTTCCTGCACCACCCATTCGGAATACGGACGCAGATCGTTCATGACGGTCCGCCATCCGCCTGTCCCTTCAACCACCACGATATCCGCCGTCTCGCCTATGTGGCGCAGGCCTTGCGTCATCGCGCAGTAATCAATGGTTCCTTCACTGGCGCTGATTTCATCTTCCCGCAGTGCGATAGGGTTAACCATGTTATAGGGCAATTCGAGCGTCGAGGCCGCCTGTAGCAACAGTGCATCTTTATTACGCAGACCCGCTTCCGTCTCTTCGCACCCTTTTGCTATCGGTTTGTAGCCCGCAACCGATTTGCCTGCCAGCGCCAGTTTTTGCAGTAGCGCCTTGGATACCACCGTTTTGCCAACGGCGGTATCAGTACCAGTGACAAAAATACGTTTCAACATGGGATAACTCCAGACCACCTGAATACCAAAAAACAAGCACAGCCAAAATGCTTTCCAAGCGTGAAAGTCTAGGCTATGCCTCATTCAGGCAGTTTGCGTTAGCGCAATGTTTTGTTGCTCTACGCCTTTATGGTTATCCCTGTAGCAGTTTAACCAGCAGCGATCCGTTATAGAGTGCGTCTTTTACCAGTGCCGCTCCGGGCATCGTGCCCTGATTGTAGAACTGGGTCGCTTCCACCTGAATGTTGTGGCTATAGGGCGGGAATGATTGCTGTTGAATACAGCCTAAAATGGCGGGGTGTAAAATGCTGGCCGCTTTATTCAGAGGGGAGCCCACCAGAATTTTATCGGGATTAAAGAGATTCACCATGATGGCGACTATGCGGCCTACGTTATGGCCGACATCGTTAATGATATCTTTGGCTAACTGATCGCCTTTGAGCGCCGCATCACACAGGTTCTCAACGCTAAGCGGCGAACCGTGCAGAAGTGAACTCATGGAGGTATTCATGCGCTGTTGCGCCAGCTCCAGCATATTTTCCGTGCTGGCGACGGTTTCCAGACAGCCGTGATTGCCGCAATAGCAACGTTTGCCATAAGGATCGACCTGCGTGTGCCCGATTTCGACCAGATTTCGACTCCCGGCGTGCAGGATACGGCCACCAGTAATCACGCCCGCGCCGACGTTATGGTCGATCACCACCTGAATCACATTTTGGCAATCGCGCGATGCGCCGTATAGCGCTTCTGCCATCGTCCAGGCGCAGATATCGTGCTGCAAATACACGGGCAACCCCGTGCGTTGTTCCAGCGCGGGGCCAATCGCCATTTCCTCAACGTCATAAAACGGCATCCGGTGAATGATGCCCTTGCTGGCATCAATCATGCCCGGCGCGGTAATGGCGATTGCCGTTAGTCGCTCCAGCCGCTTCTGATGACGAATAAAAAACTGGTCAATTTCATTCAGAATACGCTCAAGCAGCGGCTGCGATGACGTAGCGGGAAGTGGGATTTCCTCTTCCACAACCAGCTTGCTGCTGAGATCGCGCAGCGCCAATAACAGGGTATTGTGGCTGATACGTGCGGAAAGATAGTGCCAGGCTTCGGTATCCAGAATCAGGCCGATTGCGGGACGCCCTCTGCTGCCCACATCCTGGTATTCGGTTTCCTGTACCAGATGGGCTTCCAGCAGTTCGCGGACAATTTTGGTAATACTGGCGGGCGCGAGCTGAGCGCGTTTGGACAGTTCGATACGTGATATCGGGCCGTACTTATCGATCAACCGATACACCGCACCGGCATTCATTTGTTTGATTTGATCGATGTGTCCTGGTTGACCGTCGGATATCACAAACCTGGCTCCTACTGATTCGCATTATTGCTGGCACTGCTGTTGAAAAATTTATCTTTATTATTACGGCATGACTATTTTTCACGCTGCAAAATAAAAAAACTGCGGGTATGGTGGGGCTTTTCACTAAACTCGTCAAATATTTGATTCGTTATGTGATTTAGCGCGCATATTTTAACGATTATCCGCCCAGCATCAGCGACATCAGCACTTTCGCAGCAGCGCTTTGCGGCTGATGTCGTGCCGTCACCAGCCAGACTTCCGTTGTGGCGTCCTCTTCTTCCAGCAGCAAATATTTCACGCCATCGACCCGTATACGCAAAAATGACGCAGGCAAGATGGACACGCCCAATCCCGCGGATACCAGGCCGACGATGGTCATCGCCTCGCCCACTTCCTGCGTAATGTAGGGGCTGATGCCATAGCGTTTCAGCAGCGTCAGCGTATCGTCATACAGCGCTGTTCCAACCGCGCGCGAGAAGAAAACGAACGGCTCATTTGCCAGCTGTGTGATGTTGATTGCTCGCCCTGCGTCCTGCTGCGCTAACGGATGGGACTCCTGCACGACAGCGATCAGCGGTTCACGCAGCAGCAACTGATGATCCAGCGCGTCCGGTAACGGATTATTGCGCATAATGCCGATATCGAGCTTACCGTTCAGCAGCGGTTCAATTTGCTGCTTGGTATTAAGCTCCATCATCTGAATATGCACTTCCGGGTATGTTTGGCGAAAACGCAGCAGGCTGCTGGAGATCTTTTTGATAAACGGTGCGGACGAGGTAAAGCCGATCGTTAATTCCCCAATTTCACCGCGTTGAATGCGGGACGCCCGTTCCGCCGCCTGATCAACCTGACTGATAATCGACCAGGCCTCTTTCAGGAACATCTCGCCTGCTGGCGTGAGCTGGACATTCCGGTTGTTGCGCGCCAACAATTTCGCCCCCACCTGCTCCTCCAGAATCTGAATCTGTTGGCTTAGTGGCGGTTGTGAAATGCGTAATCGTTCTGCGGCTCGGCCAAAATGCAGCTCTTCCGCGACCGCAATAAAATAGCGAAGGTGGCGTAGCTCGATATTCATACTTTAAACATATCAATCATGATTATTAATATATTATACAAAATAATATCACTCTTCTATGATCCTCTCATTGTTGTTTTACGCCTGATTTACCCTTTCCGGTAAGGAATTATTGTGAGTAACCTGCCATCTTCTGCATCGAACGAGTGGCCTATTTCTACGGTCGACGATGCGGATGATATTGCCCCGAAACATTCCGGTAAAACGCCTTATATCACGCGTGGTACGCCACAATTTATGCGTGTCACGCTGGCGCTGTTTTCTGCCGGGTTAGCAACGTTTGCCCTGCTGTATTGTGTTCAGCCACTGCTGCCGGTGCTCTCTCAAGATTTCGGTATTTCTCCGGCGACCAGCAGTCTGTCGCTTTCCGTTTCAACAGTGATGCTGGCGTTTGGGCTGCTGTTTACCGGACCACTCTCTGACACCATCGGTCGTAAGAATGTGATGGTCGTGTCCTTGATGCTGGCCGCGATCTGTACCGTGATTTGCGCATTTATGACCAGTTGGAACGGCGTATTGGTCATGCGAGCCATGATGGGTCTGTCGCTAAGCGGCGTCGCGGCCGTCGCCATGAGCTACCTGAGTGAAGAAATTCACCCCAGCGTGCTGGCGTTCTCGATGGGGTTATATATCAGCGGTAACTCCATTGGCGGCATGAGCGGACGTTTGGTCAGTGGGGTCTTAACGGACTATTTCCCGTGGCGAGTCGCCATCGGTACGATCGGCGTACTGGCGCTCATTGCCGCGATAACATTCTGGCGTATTCTGCCCGACTCACGCCATTTCCGACCCGGCTCGCTGCGTCCAAAAACGCTGCTGCTGAATAGCAAACTGCACTGGCGCGATGCGGGCTTGCCGCTGCTGTTCCTTGAGGGATTTTTGCTGATGGGCGCGTTCGTTACCCTGTTTAACTACATTGGGTATCGGTTGCTGGCTCCCCCTTATTTACTCAGTCAGGCGGTGGTTGGCTTACTCTCCGTGGTTTATCTCACCGGAAGTTACAGCTCACCAAAAGCCGGAGCATTAACGGCCCGCTACGGACGCGGCCCGGTGCTAAGCATTGCGATCCTCCTGATGTTAGTGGGACTGGGAATGACGGCACTGAGCCCGCTCTTCGCGATTTTTGGCGGGATGATGCTCTTTACTGCCGGTTTCTTCGCCGCCCACTCGGTAGCCAGCAGTTGGATTGGCCAACGGGCGCGGCGCGCGAAAGGTCAGGCGTCATCCATGTATCTCTTTTCTTACTACCTGGGTTCCAGTCTGGCCGGTACGCTGGGGGGATTCTTCTGGCATTCATTCGGCTGGATGGGGATCACCGCGTTCCTGAGCACCCTGTTACTTCTCGCGCTGGTAGTGAGCCTGATACTCAAGCATCGCCTTTAAACGCCTTTCTTACCGGAGTTTGCCTGAATCAGGTAAACTCCGCGCTGTTTCCACACTCTCCCTCTATGCCCTGTCAAACCTGCTTGAAATAATACTGATCACGATTGCTGAAGTGTCCATTTATCAGTATAAATGGTAAGTATGTTGTAACTAAAGTGAATTTTACTATGAACCGCTATACGCTCATCGATCGCATGAACCACTGCTTCCAGACGTTAGAGAAGAAACTTGCGCTGATGCAGCAACAGTTTGCCGAGTATCGGCTTCTGGCTGGGCGCGTCTATTCCCTTCCCCATGTGGAAAAAGGAACGGAGCACGATCCTATCGAGCATATCGCTGTCACGCAGTACGTTGGACAAGAGGCGCGTGATAAAGGGCTAGTGCATTTTCAGCGACTGTTCATTCACCACTACCCGGAAACGCTCAGCAGTAAAAGCGCTATACGCTTGCCGGGCGCACTCTGCTTTTCCGTCAATGCCGCGCAATATCAGCAGGCACAGTGGCTCATTGCGGAAATTAACGCACTGAAAAAAGAGCTGGAGCAGATTATTACCGTCGAATCTGGGCTAGAGCCGGAACAGCGTTTTGAGTTCGTCCACACGCATTTGAAAGGATTGATCACGCTTAGCGCTTACCGTTCGTTGACGCTCATAACGAACCCGGCATCAGTTCGTTTTGGCTGGGCGAATAAGCATGTCATCAAAAATATGACGCGTGTGGAGCTGCTGGAGAAACTCACCAAGAGCCTGAATGCGGCAAAGCATACGACGCCGTATACCAAAGCACAGTGGATTGAACATATCGAGCAGGAAATTGACGCAGTCTTGTCGCTGCCGGAAGACGCCATTTTGAAAATTAAACGCCCGGTCAAAGTCCAGCCTATCGCCCGCGTGTGGTATCCCGAACAGCAAAAACAGGTTCAGCATCCCTGCCCGTCTCCCCTGCTTGTACTTTGTCAGCAGGAATCCGGCGGCGAGATCCCCATTATCGGTGAACTCAATCCTTATGACGCCAATAACATCAAGCATAAACACAAACCGAAAGCGGCCGAACTTCGCCTGCTCATTCCGCGTTTGCACCTGTATACCGACGCACCGGAATGAAAAAGAAAAAGCCTGCGGATAAACACCGGCAGGCTATAGGATAAAACACTAACTATCGTGCCATTACTTTTTCAGGCTACCGACCATATCTTCCGGTCGAACCCACTCATCAAACTGTGCTTCGGTTAGGTAGTTCAGTTTGAGCGCGGCCGCCTTCAGCGTCAGCCCTTCTTTGTGCGCTTTTTTGGCAATTTCTGCCGCTTTGTCATAGCCAATGTGCGTGTTCAGCGCCGTCACCAGCATCAGCGATTCGTTCAGCAATTGATTGATGCGATCGCGATTCGGTTCGATCCCCACCGCACAGTGCTCATCGAAGCTCTTCATGCCATCAGCCAGCAGACGAATCGATTGCAGGAAGTTATGAATCACCATAGGACGATACACGTTCAGCTCAAAATTACCGGATGCCCCGCCGATATTTACCGCGACATCATTGCCCATCACCTGGCAGCACAGCATCGTCAGCGCTTCACACTGAGTCGGGTTGACCTTGCCTGGCATGATGGAGCTGCCCGGCTCGTTCTCAGGAATGCTCAGTTCGCCGATACCACAGCGCGGGCCGGACGCCAGCCAGCGCACATCGTTAGCAATCTTCATTAACGATGCCGCCAGCCCCTTCAAGGCACCGTGCCCGTGAACCAACGCATCACAGGTCGCCAGCGCTTCGAATTTATTCGGCGAGGTCACAAACGGTTGACCGGTCAGTTTCGCCAGTTCTGCTGCCACGCGCACCGCGTATTCGGGATGCGTGTTTAGCCCTGTTCCGACCGCAGTACCGCCCAGCGCCAGCTCACAAATGTGCGGCACGCTGTTTTCGATATGCTTCAGATTATGCTGCAACATCGCGGCCCAGCCGGAGATTTCCTGCCCCAGCGTCAACGGCGTGGCATCCTGTAAATGCGTACGGCCGATCTTGACGATATCCTTAAACTGCTCCGCCTTGGACGCCAGCGTGGCGTGTAGCGCTTTCAATTCAGGAATCAGGTGTTCGTTGATCGCGACAACAGCGGCGACATGCATCGCCGTCGGGAAGACGTCGTTGGAACTCTGACTTTTGTTGACATCATCATTCGGATGAACCAGACGATTGTTGCCCCGCTCTCCCCCCAGCAGTTCACTGGCGCGGTTAGCCAACACCTCGTTCATATTCATATTGCTTTGCGTGCCAGACCCCGTCTGCCAGATCGCTAGCGGGAATTCCCCGGCATGCTGGCCAGCCAGCACTTCGTCTGCCGCCTGAATAATCGCATTTCCCCGATCGGCAGGCAGAAGCGTGAGATCCATGTTGACGCGGGCTGCCGCGCGCTTGGTTTGCGCTAGCGCATAAATCAGCGCGCGGGGCATTTTCTCTTCAGAAATACGGAAGTGTTCCAGCGATCGCTGTGTCTGTGCGCCCCATAACCGTTCAGCAGGCACATCAATCGGTCCCATTGAGTCTTTTTCACTACGCGTCGTGCTCATTACCTTTCCTCCTTAAACACACATTCAAATAGTAGAAGACATCGAATCACATCGCTGGGCCTATTCTGATAACACTCACTGGCCTTATCACGCTTATTGGTCGACTAACACTGTCTGGCATCGCGCTACATAAAACATTACCATGAAGCGAAGAAGATGCAGTGTATTCATAATCACTCAAGTAATTAACAGCCAGCATCACAGAAATTAACAATTAATGTAATAGCAGGGAGCCGACATGCAAAAAATGCTCAATTGCGTCCAGCACTACGCCTGGGGCAGCAAACACGCCTTAACTGAGCTATATGGCATTGATAACCCTAACGATTTACCGATGGCGGAACTTTGGATGGGTGCCCATCCTAAAAACAGTTCGGCGATTATTGATGAAAAAGGCAACACCCGCAGCCTGCGAGACGTGATTGCTGAAGACTCGACTACCCATCTTGGCGCAACGATCGCACAACGTTTTGGCGAATTGCCCTTTTTGTTTAAGGTATTGTGCGCGGAACAGCCACTTTCCATTCAGGTTCACCCCAGTAAATCGTCGGCAGAACAAGGCTTTGCGAAAGAGAATGCAGCGAGTATCCCGCTCGATGCGGCCGAAAGAAACTACAAAGATGCCAATCACAAACCGGAATTGGTCTACGCATTAACGCCCTTTCAGGCCATGAATGGGTTCCGAGAATTATCTGAAATTGTACAGTTGCTGGAGCCAGTTGCCAGCGCACATCCGTCCATCTCCGCGTTTTTACAACAGCCCGATGCGAAGAATCTCGCCATGCTCTTCACCAACCTGCTGAGTATGGAAGGTGAGCAAAAATCGCGGGCGCTCGGCGTCTTGAAGGCCGCGCTAAATAGTCAAAATGACGAACCGTGGGCGACCATCCGCGCGATCACACAATACTATTCCGACGACAGCGGATTGTTCTCCCCGCTGCTGCTGAACGTCATTACGCTGCAACCCGGCGAAGCCATGTTCCTGTTTGCGCAAACGCCGCATGCTTATCTGAAAGGCGTGGCATTAGAAGTCATGGCGAACTCAGACAACGTGCTGCGCGCTGGGCTAACACCGAAATATATTGATATTCCAGAACTGCTGGATAATGTCGTGTTTGAAGCCAAACCTGCAAACCAGTTGCTGACGACACCACACCGACAGGGTAACGAACTCAGCTTCCCGATTCCTGTTGAGGATTTTGCTTTTTCGCTGCACGAACTGAGCCAGAGCCCGCAGACGCTCAGCCAGAATAGTGCCGCCATTGTATTTTGTATTGACGGTCACGCCGTCCTGCAAAAAAATGAGCAGCGGCTCTCGCTACGTCCGGGAGAATCCTGCTTCATTTCCGCCAGTGAATCACCGATAACGGTTGAGGGACAGGGGCGTCTCGCTCGCGTATTTAACCGATAACTTGTTCCATACGCTGCGGTTACCTACGGGTAAGTTGCCAGCGTTTCGCGTTGAAAACGCGCATTTTTTTACTAAAGGATGAATAAAAATGAAGAAGTCGTTAGTCGCCGTAGGCGTTATTGTTGCTCTGGGTGCCGTCTGGACCGGCGCATCCTGGTACACCGGCAAGCAGATGGCTCAGCAAATTGATGGCTTTACCGATACGCTGAATACCAAACTCAAGCAAGCCTACCCGAATGCTGGCCTGAAAGTCGTCTATCGCGACTATAAGGGCGGCGTATTCAGCAGCACGCTATCCTATGTGCTGCAAGCGGATGGTTCGATAGGCACAGCAGAAGGCGCGAAGATCCTTGCGCCCGGTGAAGAGCTCGTCTTCAACGAAACCGTGTCTCACGGGCCATTCCCGCTGGCACAGCTTAAGAAGTTCAACCTCGTCCCTGCAATGGCGTCTGTCCATACCGAGTTGGCCAACACACCCGCCGTCAAAGCCTGGTTTGAGCTGACGAAAGATAAGCCGTTCTTTACGGCCGAAACTCGCGTCGCTTACAGCGGTGATACGCAGTCACTCGTTACGCTGGCCCCTATCGACCATCAGTCGCCAGAACAGAAATTTTCCTTCAGCGGCGCGGAAGCCTTGGTGGATATTGGGCACGATCTGCGCAGCAGCAAGCTGGATACCACCATCAGCAGCGTGAAGATGGAAAGAAAAAATGCCTGGGGCCAAACAGAGAACGTCGATCTCACCGATTTCTCGATCAAGGGAACCAATCAAAAAGGTAAATTCGATCTTGATTTAGGCGATGGCAACCTGTCCTTTAAAACGATGACGTTTACTGTAGAAGGCGGAGAACCGGTTACCTTAAACGACTTCTCTTTGCAAAGCAGCGCAACGGAAGATGACAAAAATCTGGCAGGCAAACTGGCCGTGACGCTGGGCTCGTTAGTTATCGGCGACCGCAACCTGGGATCAGGCAACGTGAATATGTCTATCTCACAGCTTGACGGTGCAGGTACCAAACAGTTCGTCACCGCCTATCAGGAAAAAATGCAGAAACTGTTGCAGGATCCAGCCGTAACGGATCCCGATACTTATCAGCACGAAGTCGCCATGTCGGTTCTGCAATACCTGCCGCAGCTGTTGAAAGGCAACCCAAGCATTGCTATTTCACCGATCAGTTGGAAAAACAGCAAAGGTGAAGGCACGTTCACGCTGGCGCTGGATTTAACCGATCCGTTGCAGAGCACGGATAAAGCGAACGATGCCACCCTGTCAGATGAAGAAAAAATCATTCGTCAGTCGGTGAAAAAACTCGATGCCAAGCTCAATGTACCGCTGGATATGCTGGCAGAATTAATGGTGCAGGCGGGGCCGAAACCGGCCAACGATGAAGAGCAAAAGCAGGCGACAGAAATGGCGCAGCAGCAAGCGAAGATGATGGCGGGCATCGGCCAGATGAATCAGTTGAGCGTCACGAAAGACAACGCGATTACCAGCTCGCTGCACTATGCTGATGGCCAAATTGATTTCAACGGCAACAAAATATCGCTAGCCGATTTCATCGCGCCGTATTTCTCCGTTCCAACGGAAGAAGGTGAAGAGTCTCTGCCTGGTGCACAGGAAGAACCCGTAACACCACCGGCGCAGTAAGCCAACACATCGTAATATTAGGTGCTAAAACACACGGTGGCCGCATTTGCAGCCGCCGTTTTTTCTGCCCTACACTTTCTGCTTCATATTGAGATGACACCATGCCCGCGTTGAAAACCTTCATGGAAGCCCATCAGGCCGCGATCTATTTTGTTGCCGTGATAGCGGCAGTGGCAACCGCCTTGGTGCTGCCGGGAACGGAGCAACTGGATATCGCGATTAATCCGGCGCTGGCGCTGATGCTGTTTGTCACGTTCCTGCAAGTGCCGCTGACCACGATCGGAAAGAGCCTCACTCAGGTCAGATTCATCGGCGCGTTGCTTGCTGCCAACTTCATCGTGATTCCTTTACTGGTCGCGGCGCTGTTGCCCTTTCTCCCCGCCGAACCGCTGGTGAAGCTAGGCATTATATTGGTGCTACTCGCCCCCTGTATTGACTACGTGGTGACATTCGCACATCTGGGACGCGCAGATGCCGCCCGCCTGTTGGCCGCCACGCCTATTTTATTGATACTGCAAATGTTGGCGCTGCCCTTCTACCTGACGTTATTTCTCGGTCAGGACGCCTCTGGACTTATCGTCTTCGCGCCCTTTATCGATGCGTTTATCTGGTTGATTGCCGTGCCTTTAGCGCTGGCCGCGCTTCTGCAATGGCTAGCGGTGCGACAGCGCACGATGGCAACATTTTCGGATGCATTGAGCTATCTTCCCGTTCCGGCTACCGCTCTGGTGCTATTTATCGTCGTTGCGGCGGTCATTCCTCAACTGCGCACCACCTGGGCGTCGGTATTACTCGCGGTGCCATTTTATGTGCTCTTCGCGCTGCTGGCACCGCTGCTCGGCTGGTTCACTAGCCAACTGTTCCGGTTGGATTCGGCGGGCGGGCGCGCCGTGGCCTTTAGCGCCAGCACGAGAAATTCTCTGGTTATTCTACCGCTGGCGTTAGCAATACCCGGCGCTCTGCCGCTACTTCCGGCCGCAATCGTCAGCCAAACGTTAGTAGAATTACTCAGCGAGCTCATTTATATCCGAGCTATTCCTAAGTTGAACGCTCGTGCTACGGGTCAGGAAAAGCAGTAACAGGTTGTTTTTGCTTAATGATTGTTCAGAACAGGTGAGTTTTGGCGCTAACTGTTGGCTATTTACCTCGATTTCTTTTTATACTTTGTCGTATGAAAAACAGTAATCAGACAATAACATTATGATTGATTCACTCCTGCCGTTGACGGATATCCACCGCCATTTAGATGGTAATATCCGCGCCCAGACTATTCTGGATCTAGGTCACCAGTACAATATCGCGTTACCCGCCAGCGATCTTGACGCGCTCCGTCCTCACGTTCAGGTCACCAAAAACGAACCTGACTTACTGAGTTTTTTACAAAAGCTCGACTGGGGCGTGGCCGTACTTGGTTCACTGGATGCCTGCCGCCGCGTGGCTTACGAGAACGTTGAAGATGCCGTGAAAGCCGGGCTGGATTACGCAGAACTGCGCTTCTCTCCCTACTATATGGCGATGAATCATAAACTGCCGATTGCTGGCGTTGTTGAATCGGTGATCGACGGCATTACCGCAGGCTGCCGTGATTTCGATACCGATATCCGTCTGATTGGCATCATGAGTCGGACATTCGGCACCGAGGCCTGCCAGCAAGAATTGGACGCCCTGCTGTCCCAGCGCGATCGCATCGTCGCGCTCGATCTGGCCGGTGATGAATTGGGTTACCCTGGTGCGCAGTTTACTTCTCATTTCCGACAAGCCCGCGATGCTGGCTGGCGCATTACGGTTCACGCGGGTGAAGCGGCCGGGCCGGAGAGTATTTGGCAGGCGATTAACCATCTGGGTGCAGAGCGCATCGGGCATGGCGTAACCGCGATTATCGATCCGCGTCTAATGACGCACATGGCGGAGCATGGCATCGGCATCGAATCCTGTCTGACCTCTAACATTCAAACCAGCACCGTGGAATCACTGGATAAACATCCGCTGATCCACTTCCTGCGTTATGAAATCCCCGCCACCATCAACACGGACGATCCTGCGGTTCAGGGCATAGAGATCCGTCACGAATATGAGGTCGCGGCCCCACTTGCTGGCCTGACGGCGGTAGAAACCCGCAAAGCACAGGAAAACGGCCTGAATATTGCGTTTATCAGCGAGCAGGAAAAGCAGCTGTTGCGTGAAAAGGTTCTGCGTAAACGTGGTGCAACCCAGTAGTTTGGGTCAGCCGCTCACGAAAAACGGCTAACTTTCGTTAGCCGTTTGACACAAGTTTATTACCGATAAATTACAGAGATCAACTGGCCGGGTTTGCCGAGGAATGGTGTGAACTGATCACCCACTTCTTCAGTTTCGCGTCCCAGAGGTAGGTGTAAGTGTAACGCGCTTTCGCTACGCTACCGTCACCGAACGTGAAGGTGTAGGTTCCGGTATCGACAGCGTCATTACAACCGATGCGGATCGTGCTGGTATCAATCTTACCAACCGGCTTTTTCTCCAGGAAATGTTCGAAGTAATCAATACGCTCTGCGTCAGTCGTACGCGGCTTATCGGACAGCGTTGGCAGGAGCACGGCATCCGACGCATAGTTTCTATTCACCTTCTTCGCATCCCCTGTTTGCAGCGATGCGTTCCAACGGTCAAATAACGACGCAATTTCTTTTTTGCTGGTTTTCACACATTCCATACTCTGCGCAGCCTGCACAGATGCGGAAGCCAACGTCCCTAACATCGCTAAAGTTAACACCGTTTTTTTAAACATATTTCCCTCGTTCTCAAATAATAATTATCATCAACTGTGTCTTGCTCTATCGACAATTCCTCTCGATGAGCGACTATTGTTATAACGTAACGCAACAAAAAAGTAACACCGCAATGAAACTATCACTGTAATAGATTATTTCTTGTATTTCCGTGTAGTTACAGTGCTTGTTACAAATGACAACGCCCTCGGCCTGTGTAAGACCGAGGGCGTTTTGCATGATACGAGGGACCGATAATCGCTTACTGACGAAGCGTATCCTGTTCCTTGTTTATCCGCTTGGCATAGCGCTGAGCCAGCGCAGCGCAGACCATCAGTTGGATTTGGTGGAAAATCATTAGCGGCAGCACCATCGCACCGACAGCGGCGGCAGGAAATAGCACGTTTGCCATCGGGATCCCATTCGCCAGGCTCTTCTTCGAACCGCAGAATACGATGGTGATTTCATCGGCGGTATTAAAGCCCATCTTCCGGGCAACCAGCGTATTCACCACCAGCACAATCGCTAGCAGCACGATCGAACAACCGACGACGGCCAGCAATGACCAGACGTTGATCTGTCCCCAAATCCCCTGCACAACCGCCTCGCTGAAAGCGACATACACCACCAGAAGAATTGATGACCGGTCAGTAATATTAATTAGCTTACGGTTACGCTCAACCCACTTGGCAATCAACGGGCGAGACAGATGGCCAATCACGAAAGGCACCATTAACTGCATGATAATAGAGCCAATAGCGTGCAGCGTATCCGTTTCTCCCCCTTGCGTGTGCATCAGCAAACCGACCAGAATCGGCGAGAGAAACACACCCAAAATACTGGATGCCGAGGCGCTACAAATCGCCGCGGCGACGTTACCACCAGCCATTGAGGTATAAGCAATCGCCGACTGCACTGTCGCTGGCAGCGCACACAGATAGAGGAAACCCAGATACAAGGTCGGCGTCAGCACCACTGGCGACAGCAGACTCATACCGATTCCCAGCAGCGGGAATAGAATAAACGTGCTGGCAAACACCACCAGATGCAAACGCCAGTGCCCCATACCCGCACTAATCGCTTCACGCGATAGCTTCGCGCCGTGCATAAAGAACAGCAGAGCAATCGCCGCCGTGGTCAGGCGCTCAAAGAAAACCTTCACGGAGCCTTCAGCAGGAAGAACCGACGCCGTCACCACCACCAAAATCAGAACCAATAAGAATTTATCAATGCGTAACCGTTGTAACCACCCCATGCCCGACACCTTTCCCCTAGCCTGTTATCCGCCGAATGAACACTCTAACAAGACGGGCGATCCGAGGATCGCCCAAAGTTATCTATGACTAAATGTGAATCTAGAAATCTGAGTCGATAAATCTGTTTACAGACAGAAAACGGTGGTAATGCGATAAAGGCATCAGAAGCGCCTTCCGAACATCGTAAATCGAGCGTGAAAGACGCATGTACTGCATTTTTACCCTCGACCATTATCACCGTTCGATTGATTTTCTCAGCAGTCTAGCGCGATCCTAAGATCGCCTGTTTAAACAAACCATTAACTATCTGGAATAAAACGCGGTAAATCTAGCTATTTTTCACCGTGACGGCTTTTTTCTGCTCGTGGGAAAGCAGCCCGAGCTCGATCAGTTCCATCACCTGAATCGCCTGATGCACGCTGACGGGGTTTTCGCCTTTACCCGTCAGCGCATCGCGCACTGCCGCGTAGTAAGCCGGATAATTACCCGGAATCGTGGCGATCGTTTGCTCCGCCGTGATGCCATCGCGAGACAGCGTCAGCACGCCATCGTGCTTATCCTGACCCCAGTCGGCCAGCGGTGGACGTTCACCCGCTTTCAGGCGATCTTCCTGTGGGTCAAGACCGTATTTTACAAAGCTGCCGCGTGTGCCATGCACGATATAGCGGGCAGACGCCGCCGCCACCAGCATGCTGGCGTGCAGGACAACCCGGCGTTGTGGGTAAATCAGCGTCGCGTGGAAATAATCGATTGCCTTACTGCCAGGTCTCAACCGTGCCATATCTACCTGAATCGCCACCGGCAAGCCAAACAGCTCCAGCGCCTGATCCAGCAAGTGTGGCCCAAGATCGTACCAAATACCGCTGCCTTCGCTGCCGTCTTCACGCCAGCGCTGGCGAACCTCGGGGCGGAAGCGATCGAAATGCGATTCCATATACACCACATTTCCTAACGTTCCCGCCGCCAGCAGCTGTTTCAGCGTCAGAAAATCGCTGTCCCAACGGCGGTTATGGAAAACAGAAAGCATTTTTCCGACACGGTCGGCTATAGCGCCCAAGTCGTATGCTTGTGACAACGTCACCGTAAACGGTTTATCGACAACGACATGCTTGCCCGCTTCCAGCGCCTGTTTTGCCAGCGGGAAGTGCGTGTCATTGGGGGTAGGAATAACAATGAGGTCAATATCGGGATCGTTAAATAACGCCTGAGGGTCTTTCTCTACTCGCAGATTTGCCCAATCTGCATGCACTTTTTCAGCACTGCTGCTGGACACGGCCACCAGCTCCATACCCGTCGTACCTGCAATCAACGGCGCGTGGAATGTCTTACTGGCATAGCCATAGCCCAGCAGCCCAACACGAACGGTCTCACTCATGACGATTCCCCTTAGCTTATTTTGACTTTGTGATTTCTCACTCAGTATATACCCGTCATCCGCCAGATTGCAGAGAGGGATAACAGCCAGGGGAATCTGTCACATTTCGGAACGTTAGCCGCTCACGGCGCTGGGCATCCGCTCTCCCCACGCCACGGGCAGCGTTTTGGCTGCCGGATAGTTGATTTCACTGCTGCGGCGACGGAAATCGCTGGGGCTGACGCCGACCCGCTTACGGAACACGCGTGAGAAATACAGCTGATCGTCATACCCCACCACGCGACCGATGTTGGCGATAGATTCCTGCGTCGTCTGCAATAACAGTTTGGCGCGAATCACACGCTGATCTTCACGCCAGCGCAAAATATTAATGCCCACCTGTTCACGGAACAGATGCGCCAACCGCGACGGTGACAGGCAAACGTGCCGCGCAACTTCGTCAATACGCAGTTCTCCAGCCAGATTGCTGGTAATAAACTGGCAGGCTTCTATCACACGCGGATCCATGATTTTCTGCGGGCTCTGTGGATCTTCTTCCATCGCGCGGAGCAGCAGTCGCTCCAGCAGATTCATACCCAGTTCTTCCGAAAAACGACGCCCGGAACGCTGCGTCTGTTCGATATTGGCAAACAGCCTGTCAAATTCCAGCAGCAGTTGGTTATTCGGCAGGCTCATGCGACCAATGCCGCTGCTTTTGGTATGCCATTCCAGCCAATCCGCCCAGTAGGCGCGCGGGCGAAAATAGACCCAGCGGTGATACCAGCAGTCGCTGCTCGGCGAACGGCCATAAAAATGCTTCGATTTCGGCGGGAACAACAGTAGGTCACCGGGATTACAGAAAAAGGTCTCATCGCCATCAAAGACCTGACCCTGTCCTTTCATGGTGAGGTTAATGATGTAGCCTTTCATCCCATCAGGACGATCGATAAAGAAGTCGAGCGGCCCTTCTGCCAGAATCGGCGTCAGGCCAGCCACAAGATAAGCGTTGAACGAATATCCCGGCAGCAGCGGATTAGGCTGAGATTCATGCGCCATACGGTGATACATCGAGCCTCCGGTACACGCGAATAAGAGAGAAAGCGGCAGGCTCTTACCTGCCGCACGGGCATTTATACCGTTTTCTTCGCCAGCTGTTTGTAGCGGTCGAAGATAACCGCCGCCAGCAGAATCAGGCCGCGCACCACATACTGGGCAAACGGAGAGATGTTCAGCAGGTTCATCGCGTTCTCCACCGTCCCCAAAATCAGCACGCCGGCCACCACGTAAGAAATTTTACCGATCCCGCCTTTCAGTGACACGCCGCCCAGCACACAGGCAGAAATCACGATCAGCTCATACCCGATGGAGGTCATCGGCTGGCCGCTGGTCATACGCGATGCCAAAATGATCCCTGCCGCCGCCGATACCAGACCGGACAAGGCGAAAATGATGATTTTGGTACGTACAACCGGCACCCCGGCCAGACGCGCTGCTTCTTCATTACCGCCAATCGCCAGCGTATTGCGGCCAAAGGTGGTTTTATTCAGCAGCAAACCAAACAGAATCATGCAACCGATGGTGATCCAGATTGGCGCAGGCAAGCCCAGCCAGTTGGCATAGCCCAGTTCGAAGAAACGCTCATCTTCAATCCCTACCGCTTTACCATCGGAAATGATGTACGCCAGACCGCGCGCAATCTGCATCGTCGCCAGCGTGGTGATCAGCGCGTTAATCTTTAAACGAGCAATCACGAAACCGTTGAGCAAACCGAACGCCACGCCCAGCAGCAGCCCGGCACTGACACCGATCCACAGGCTTTCACTGATATTGATCACCACCGCCGTCGCCACACCGGCACAGGCGATGATTGACGCGACCGACAGGTCAAAGTCACCGGAAGCCAGACAGAACAGCATCCCACAGGCCACCATACCGGACATGGAGATCGCCAGCCCCAGCCCTTTCATATTGATAAATGAGGCGAAATTCGGGACAAAAATCGCACAGCCAATAAACAGCACGGCAAACACCACCAGCATGCCGTAGTTATCCCAAATGCGGGACAATCCCATACCGTTTTTCTTCTTTTCTGAGGTTGTAGACGTAACCGTTGACATTATTTTGCTCCTTCGCGGTCAGGCAACCGCAGATTCGATATCGGGGGTTCGTAACATAGCCAGACTGAGCACCTTCTGCTCTGTGGCATCGGTATGCAGCAGTTCGCCAGAGACGGCACCTTCGCGCATGACGATAATCCGGTCGGCCAGCCCAAGCACTTCTGGTAAATCGCTGGAGGCAAACAGCACCGCGATCCCCTGATTCGCCAGTTCATAGATGACATGATAAATTTCGTGCTTCGCGCCGACGTCGATACCGCGCGTAGGTTCATCGAGCAAAATGACCTTCATCTCTTCGGACAGCCAGCGACCAAGAATGGCTTTCTGTTGGTTTCCCCCGGAAAGATTCATAATCAGCTGTTCATCGGACGGCGTTTTGATGTTCAACGCCGCAATGCGCTTCGAGGCGTTATCCGCTTCCCACTGATTATTAATAATAAAACCGGCTTTCAGGCTCTTACGCCTTGCGCTGATATTGATGTTGTCGCGTACCGAGTGCACCGGAATGATGCCGTCTGCCTTGCGATCTTCCGGGCAGAGCATCACGCCCTGACGAATCGCATCAATGGGAGAATTCACCACCAGCGGTTTGCCATCCAGCAGCACCTGACCACTGGTGATTTTGGTCGCGCCAAACAACCCTTTCATCAGTTCGCTGCGACCAGCCCCCACCAGACCAAATAGCCCGACAATTTCCCCCTGCTTCACGTTCAGGGAAACCGTGGATTTCACGCCCGGCGCTTTTACGTCTTTCAGCGTCAGACGTTCTTCGCCGTGCGGACGCGGTGTATAGCCATAGATATCCCCCAGGTTACGCCCTACCATCGCCTGTACCAGCGACTCATGGTTCACCTGCTGCATATCGTCAAACGTACGCACGTAGCGGCCATCTTTAAACACGGTAATGGCATCGCTCAGCGCAAAAATTTCTTCCATCCGGTGCGAAACGTACAAAATGACCCGGCCTTCACTGCGCAATTCCGTAATCACGCGGAAAAGCTGCTCGATTTCACGGGCAGATAGCGAACTGGTCGGCTCATCAAAAGCAATAATCTTGGCGTTACGGGCCAGCGCCTTGGCGATTTCCACCATCTGCCACTGCCCGATAGAGAGGTATTTCAGCGGGGTATCAGGATCGATATCCAGTCCCAAATGCTGCAACTGAAGTTTGGCTTCATAGCGCAGCAGCGAATAGTTCACCATGCCGTATTTATGCGGCAGTTGGCCTAAGTAGATGTTCTCGGCGACCGTCATTTCCGGCACCAGATGCAGTTCCTGATAAATGATGGCAACGCCCGCATTCAGGGCATCCATCGTGTTATTGAACTGCACAGGTTTACCCTGAATATGGATCTCGCCCGCTGACGGTGAATAGTTACCGCTCAGGATCTTTAACAGCGTCGACTTGCCCGCCCCGTTTTCCCCCATCAATGCATGGATCTGGCCGGCATGGCAGGAAAAACTGATATCCGAAAGCGCCTTAACACCGGGAAATTCTTTACCAATCCCATGAAACGACAAATAGGGTGACTGTGCTGTCATGTCTGTTTCCTCATAACGATGCAGGGTCAAAAGCGGATAACCTCGACCAGCGTCATGCTGACCGGCGTTATCCGCGTCTTTACGAAATCAGGCGTGATTACATCAGGCCTTTTTTCTCCAGTTCGACCTTAAAGTTGTCACGAGTGATCAGCACCACGTCGGTCACTTCGGTGAATTTCTCCGGCTCAACGCCTTTGGTCACCCAGTCATTCAGCATCTGGATACTCTTGTAACCGTGGATATCCGGGCTCGGCAGCAGTGAACCATAGAAGCCCGTTGCCTGACCTTTAGACAGCTCGCTCACCGCATCCACGCCGTTGATACCGATACCAATGACGTTTTCAGCTTTAAAGCCCTGACCTTCCGTTGCACGCACGCCACCCAGCACGGTGTTGTCGTTCATGCCGATAATCAGCCAGTTTTTCACGCCCGGATGCTGAACCAGCATGGAGTTAGCGGCGTCAAATGCACCGGGGATATCGTTAGATTTGGTTGGCACTTTGTAGATCTGTTTTTCCGGGAACCCTGCGGTTTTCAGCGCGTCCATGGAGCCAGTCGTGCGGCGACGTGCGGTATCCAGCTCATCAGCGGTAATCGCCATCACGGCGGTTTCCTCTACTTTCCAGCCGCGTTTGGTCATCTCTTTATACAATTCCTGCCCCTGACGCTCGCCAATTTTGGTGGCCGCCATCATCACCAACGGCACGGTATCCATCGGTTGACCTTTGGCATTCACGAACTGGTCATCAACCGCGATCACTTTCAGATCGTAGCTGCGTGCTTTCGCCATAATGGCTGGCCCCAACTTCGGATCCGGCGTACAGATAACGAAGCCTTTCGCTCCACTGGCTGCCAGACTGTCGATCGCGTTCAGGGTCTTTTCACCATCGGGAACCGCAATTTTTATCACATCAAAACCAAGGTCTTTTCCTGCTTTATCAGCGAACTTCCATTCCGTCTGGAACCACGGTTCTTCCGGTTGTTTAACCAGAAAGCCCAGCTTTAAGTTCTCTGCCATAGCTGATTGTGACATAACAGCAGCCAACCCGATTGCTGCCAGCGCCTTAGTGAATTTATGCATGATGTTCTCCGGTGTAATTATCTTTTCATTCGTCAGCAACGCTGAAACGAGTTCGAGTTCCTGGTAGGGTATTTCCGGTCTGGATAAAGGAAAAACACAGACTTAGCACGATTCCTTTACTCAGTAGCATTCAGACGCTTTATGTTTTAGTCGTTATTTCCGGTAAGAATGTAGAGCTTTATCACAGTCCGGAACAATGACAGGTTTGTGCATACATTTAGCGAATTTAACCAATCATTAACCTTTGACCCGCTTCACAAAATGGCTGCGGGCGACAGAAAAATACATACTTCCAGCTAACCGCTCCTCACCGCCTCTCGTTATCCCTGCCATCGTAAACACCAACGATCTGGGATTAATGAGGAGCAAAGCATGAGTGCGGGCGCTATTACGATTGGTCTCGACTTCGGCAGTGATTCGGTACGCGCCTTAGCCGTTGACTGCCAAAGCGGGCAAGAGCTGGAAACAGAAGTGGTCTACTACCCCCGCTGGCGCGCGGGGAAATATTGTCAGCCTGCCAACAACCAGTTCCGACATCATCCACTGGACTATATTGAATCACTGGAACAGGCGGTTAAGGTCGTCGTTTCACGCCTGACCAACGAACAGCGGCAGAACATCATCGGTATTGGCGTGGATTCCACCGGGTCAACCCCCGCACCGATTGATGAGCAAGGTCAGATCCTCGCCCTACGCCCCGAGTTTGCCGACAACCCCAATGCCATGTTCGTGCTGTGGAAAGACCACACCGCAATAGAAGAAGCGGAAGCCATCAACGCGCTGTGCCGGAGCGGCCAATTCCCGGATTACACCCGCTACATCGGCGGCGTTTATTCGTCTGAGTGGTTCTGGGCCAAAATCCTGCATGTCTCCCGCGCCGATGCGGCGGTGCGTCAGGCCGCCGTTTCCTGGATCGAACTGTGCGACTGGGTGCCCGCCCTACTTTCCGGTACGCAGGCACCTGCCGATATTCGCCGCGGACGGTGCAGCGCCGGGCACAAATCACTCTGGCACCCGAGCTGGGGTGGACTGCCACCGAAAGACTTCCTGCACGCGCTCGATCCCTGCCTGACGGAGACATTACAGTATCCACTGTTTACCGATACCTGGACCGCCGAACAGCCGGTCGGCACTATCACCGCCGAGTGGGCGCAGCGGCTCGGCATCCCCGAAACGGTCATCCTCTCGGGCGGTGCGTTTGACTGCCACGTCGGCACCGTCGGCGCAGGCGCACAGCCGTATACGCTGGTCAAAGTGATTGGCACGTCCACCTGCGACATTCTGATCGCCGACGACGCACGCATTGCCGATCGTACCATCGCGGGTATCTGCGGGCAGGTCGACGGCAGCGTGGTTCCCGGCTATATCGGCCTCGAAGCCGGGCAGTCCGCCTTCGGCGACATGTACGCCTGGTTCGGGCGACTGCTGGGCTGGTCGTTACAGGAAACAGCGAAAGATCATCCTGAACTCAAAACGTCATTACAGGCGATGGAAGGCAAACTGCTGGAGCGACTCACGCACAGGTGGGCGGAGAACCCGACGCTGGATCACCTGCCTGTCGTGCTGGACTGGTTCAACGGCCGCAGAACGCCATTCGCCAATCAGCGCCTGAAAGGCGTGATTACCGATCTCAATCTGGGCACCGATGCCCCTACGCTGTTCGGCGGTTTCATTGCTGCCACGGCCTTTGGCGCGCGCGCGATTATGGAATGCTTTGAAGATCAGGGCGTTCCCGTCGAGAACGTGCTGGCGCTGGGCGGCATCGCACGGAAATCCCCCATCATCATGCAGGTGTGTACCGACGTGATGAATCGTCCCTTGCAGATCGTCGCTTCCGATCAGTGCTGTGCGCTCGGCGCGGCGATCTTTGCCGCTGTCGCCGCTGGCGTTCACGGCGATATCCCAACGGCGCAGCAGCATATGGCCAGCGGCATAGAACGCACGTTAATGCCGGACAGCCAGCGCGTCGCCCGTTATCAGCAGCTTTATGAGCGCTATCAGCAGTGGTGCCGCCTCGCGGAACCCGCCTATAGCCCAACGTCTACGGCAAAAAACTAATTTTTATCCCTCTGGGGATCACGTTACAGGAGTCATCATGGATCATTTTAAGCAGCTTGAAGTCTGGTTCGTCATCGGTAGCCAACACCTCTACGGGCCAGAAACGTTACGTCAGGTAAAAGAGAACGCGGAAAAAGTCGTCGCCGGATTGAATCAACAGGCCAACCTGCCCGTTAAGCTGGTACTGAAACCGCTGGTGAAAACGCCGGACGAAATTCTGGCACTGTGTCGCGATGCCAACTATCAGGATAACTGTATCGGCCTGCTGACCTGGCTGCATACCTTCTCTCCGGCCAAAATGTGGATTGGCGGCCTGAGCGTACTCAGTAAACCCCTGCTGCAATTCCACACCCAGTTCAATGCCGAAGTACCGTGGGACACCATGGACATGGACTTCATGAACCTGAACCAAACCGCGCACGGTGGACGTGAATTTGGCTTCATCGGCGCCCGGATGCGGCAGGCGCATCAGGTTGTCGTCGGCCACTGGCAGGATAAGAACGCCCATGCCCGTATCGGCAAATGGATGCGGGTTGCCGCCGCCATTCAGGAAAGCAAACAGCTGAAGGTTGCGCGCTTTGGTGACAACATGCGTGAAGTCGCCGTCACCGAAGGCGATAAAGTCGGCGCGCAGATCCAATTCGGCTACTCCGTCAGCGCCTGGGGTCTGGGCGATTTAACCGCCGTGGTCGATGCCGTATCCAAAGGCGATATCGATGCACTGGTCGACGAGTACGAAGCCAGCTACCAGTTAACAGACGCGGTGAAACTCAACGGTGCGAACCGTCAGAACCTGCTGGATGCGGCACAGATTGAACTCGGGATGAAACGCTTTCTGGAGCAAGGCGGCTATCACGCGTTCACCACCGATTTTGAAAACCTGTACGGTTTGAAACAGCTACCGGGGCTGGCGGTGCAGCGTCTGATGCAGCAAGGCTACGGCTTCGGTGGCGAAGGCGACTGGAAAACCGCCGCGCTGCTGCGCATTATGAAAGTGATGGCCGGCGGGTTGTCGGGCGGGACGTCCTTCATGGAGGACTACACCTATAACTTCCAGAACGGTAACGATCTGGTCGTCGGCTCCCACATGCTGGAAGTGTGCCCGACGATTGCGAAAGAACAGAAACCGATTCTGGATGCGCAATACCTTGGTATTGGCGGCAAAGCCGACCCTGCCCGTTTGATTTTCTCCACGCCGGCTGGGCCGTCCCTCAACGCCAGTGTGATCGATATGGGCGACCGTTTCAGAATGCTGGTTAATCTGGTCGATACCATCGAACAGCCGCGTCCACTGCCGAAACTGCCGGTTGCCCGTGCCATCTGGAAAGCCCAACCGTCGCTGGAAGTGGCGGCCGAAGCCTGGATTCTGGCTGGCGGTGCACACCACACAGTCTTTAGTCAGGCGTTGGATCTCGAACACATGCGGCTCTACGCCGAGATGCAGAACATTGAACTGTTGGTGATCGACAACGAAACCCGACTCCACGAATTCAAAGATGCGCTGCGCTGGAACGAGGTGTACTACAAACTTTGTAGCCGCTAAGTCCGATCTCAGGGGCTGGTTGTCTATGGATACGTGTCCGTGAACAATCTGCCCCTTTATCGGTACTCTTTATCTATAAGCCTTTTCCATCTTACGCTCTGATTTTCCATCGCCCTGTCGCCCGACATTGTCCGAAACGCCATAACCTTTTTCTGTCAATCCATTATTTTTCATTTTCATTTGTTTGTTGTTGAAAAATAAGCGTACTTTATTACACCGCCCTCTAGACAGGCCTTCTTGCTTGAATATACTTAGTCATCTCAACCACATAACTATTAGACCAATCACCATGACCGTTCATGACTATTTGCTCAAATTCAGGAAAGTCAGCTCAACAGAAAGTCTGGAAAAACTCTTTGATCACCTCAATTATTCTCTGACAGACAGTCAGGAAATCATCAACATGTATCGTGCCGCGGACCATCGGCGGGCTGAGTTGGCATCCGGCGGGCGCTTGTTCGATCTCGGCTGCGTGCCAAAATCCGTCTGGCATCACGTTCTGTAGTTGTTAGCAACAAAAAGAATAATTATGCAATAATTTCCTTCCGGGATATTACGCAGAACGCTCAGCTCGTTACTGTATAATAGCCCGGCGCTTCTGTTATTAAGCGACTCTGACCTTCCGCCCCTTGAAGGGAACGGCGATAACCCTACTTTGGGTATGTTGTCGAAAACCCAACAATGCCTGATAATAGTCCGGTTTTGTTTTCTAGGCACCGTAATGACCGAATACGCATTGCTCTTTGTTAGCATCCTTCTGGTAAATAATTTCGTCTTAGTGAAGTTTCTTGGGCTGTGCCCCTTTATGGGCGTGTCCAAAAAACTCGAGACGGCAATTGGCATGGGCATGGCGACCACGTTCGTCATGACTGTCGGTTCAATGTTTTCCTGGCTGGTCAACGAATTTATTCTCGTTCCGCTCGATATCCTTTATTTGCGCACCATGGCCTTTATTCTGGTGCTCGCCGTGGTGGTGCAGTTTTCCGAGATGTTTGTGCGCAAAGTCAGCCCTGAGCTATATCGCCTGCTGGGGATCTTCCTGCCGCTAATTACCACCAACTGCGCAGTGCTTGGCGTTGTTCTGCTCAACATCAACCTGTCGCACGGTTTCCTGCAATCGACGATTTATGGTTTCGGCGGCGCAGCCGGCTTCTCGCTGGTGATGGTGCTTTTTGCCGCCATTCGTGAACGTCTCGCCGTGTCGGATATTCCCGCACCGTTCCGCGGTTCGTCTATCGCGCTGATCACCGCAGGCCTCATGTCGCTGGCGTTTATGGGCTTTACCGGACTGGTGAAATTCTGATGAGCGCTATCTGGATTGCCATTGCGGCATTAAGCGCCCTCGCGCTGGCATTCGGTCTGGTGCTCGGCTACGCCTCCCGTCGGTTTGAAGTCGAAAACGATCCGATTGTGGAAGAAGTGGAAGCCATGCTGCCACAAAGTCAGTGCGGCCAGTGCGGCTACCCCGGCTGTCGGCCTTACGCCGAAGCGGTCGCGTTGAATGGTGAAAGTATTAATAAATGCGGCCCCGGCGGCGAAGCAATGATGCTGAAGCTGGCTGAAAAGCTCAACGTCGATCCGCAACCGCTGGAAGGTGACGCCGACGTTCAAGCTCCCGCGCGCCAGGTTGCCTGGATCGATGAAAGCAACTGCATCGGCTGCACCAAGTGCATTCAGGCCTGTCCGGTCGATGCCATCATTGGTAGTACCAAAGCGGTACACACCGTCGTCAGCGATTTGTGCACCGGCTGCGATCTCTGCGTCTCCCCTTGCCCGACGGACTGTATCGAATTACGTCCTATCGCGCCGACTCCCGCTAACTGGAAATGGGATCTCGATACGATTCCAGTACGCGTTATTCAAGTAGAACGACATGCTTAAGCTGTTTTCCGCCTTTAAAAAAGACAGGATCTGGGATTTCGACGGAGGCATTCATCCGCCGGAAATGAAGACGCAGTCCAGCCAGACGCCACTGCGCCAGATTCCGCTGCCAGAACAGTTCATTATTCCGCTCAAGCAGCATCTTGGGCCGGAAGGTGAGATCTGCGTCAGCGTCGGCGATAAAGTCCTGCGCGGCCAGCCGTTAACGCGGGGAAAAGGCCGCACGTTGCCCGTTCACGCACCGACGTCAGGAACGGTGAACGCGATTCGTCAGCACACGACGGCACATCCGTCTGGCTTGTCCGAACTCAGCATCATCATCGTGCCAGATGGCGAAGATCGCTGGTGTGAACATCAGACCTTTACAGACTACCGTGAACATAGCGTCGATACCCTGCTTGCCCATCTGCATCAGGCTGGCATTGCGGGCTTGGGCGGCGCAGGTTTCCCTACCGCGGCCAAGTTACAAGGCGGGATGCGCGGGATTGAAACCCTGATTATCAACGGCGCAGAGTGTGAACCCTATATCACCGCCGACGATCGACTCATGCAGGAGTGCGCCGAGGAGATTATTCAGGGCGTCGAGATTCTGTCATTCCTGTTGCAGCCGAAACGCATTCTGATTGGGATCGAAGATAACAAACCGGAAGCTATCAGCGCCCTGCGGCTGGCCCTGGGCAAACGTAGCGACATGCAGCTACGCGTCATCCCAACCAAGTATCCGTCAGGCGGTGCCAAGCAGCTCACCAAGATTCTGACTGGCAAGGAAGTCCCGTTCGGTAAACACTCCGCCGCCATTGGCGTACTGATGCAGAACGTCGGAACGGCTTTCGCCATCAAACGTGCCGTGATCGACGGTGAGCCGCTCACCGAACGCGTGGTGACGCTGACCGGTGAAGCATTGCGCCAGCCCGGCAACGTCTGGGCACGACTGGGGACACCAGTACGCCACTTGCTCAAACAGGGCGGCTTCCATGTCAATAAGCAGCCGATGGTGGTGATGGGCGGGCCGCTGATGGGCTTTACCCTGCCGTCGCTGGATGTCCCTATCGTTAAAATCAGCAACTGCCTGCTCGCGCCGTCACATACGGAAATGGAGCCGGCTGCTGAAGAACAATCCTGCATTCGCTGTAGCAAATGTGCCGATGCCTGTCCGGCAGGCCTTTTACCGCAGCAACTTTACTGGTTCAGTCGCGGGCAGGAACACGAAAAAGCCCGCAATCACCATCTGTTTGACTGCATCGAATGCGGTGCCTGTGCTTACGTCTGCCCCAGCAATATTCCGCTAGTGCAGTACTACCGTCAGGAAAAGGCCGAAATTCGGGCCATCGACGAAGAGGCACAGCGTGCCGCACAGGCCAAAGTGCGCTTTGATGCTAAACAGGCTCGTCTGGCGCGAGAAAAAGCCGCACGCGAACTGCGCCACAAACAGGCGGCGGCTAGCGTATCCACCACGGACAAAGATGCCGTTCAGGCCGCGCTGGAGCGCGTTCGCCGTAAGCAAACCGCCGCAACAGAGGTCGGTTCGCCTATCGCCGTCATCCCCGATGCAGAGCCGGATAACAGCGCCGCCATCGCCGCGCGGGCTGCCCGCAAGGCATTAGTACGTGAAGAACAAGCACGTGAAAAACAGTTACATGAAGAACGGTCACGTGAACAACAGGCACAGCAGGAAACGCCTACGGTCGAGGTTCCCTCTGCCGAGCTTGACGATCCCCGCAAAGCAGCCGTGGCCGCCGCCCTTGCACGTGTTAAAGCACGTAAGGCTGCACAGCAGTCTGAGGTAGTAAGCTCAGGAAGCACGGAAGAAGCGGCGACTCCTGCGGTTTCCAGCGTGGCGGCAGAACCGATTGCCATTGTTGAAGTACAAGAGCCGGACGATCCGCGTAAGGCTGCCGTTGCTGCCGCTATCGCGCGCGTTAAAGCTCGTAAAGCCGCGCAGCAATCTGCAACAAACACGGAAGAGCCGGTTCCGTCGGCTTCCCCTGACGTGGTGGCAGAACCGATTGCCGTTGTTGAAGCACAAGAGCCGGAAGATCCGCGCAAGGCTGCCGTTGCCGCCGCTATCGCTCGCGTTAAAGCCCGTAAAGCCGCGCAGCAATCTGCAACAAACACGGAAGAGCCGGTTCCGTCGGCTTCCCCTGACGTGGTGGCAGAGCCGATTGCCGTTGTTGAAGCACAAGATCCGGAAGATCCGCGCAAGGCAGCCGTTGCCGCCGCTATCGCTCGCGTTAAAGCCCGTAAAGCCGCGCAGCAGCCTACAACAAACACGGAAGAGCCTGTTCCGTCGGCTGCCCCTGACGTGGTGGCAGAGCCAAGCGCCGTTGTTGAAGTACAAGAGCCGGACGATCCACGTAAGGCTGCCGTTGCTGCCGCTATCGCGCGCGTTAAAGCCCGTAAAGCCGCGCAGGCATCGTCATATCAAGAGGAATAAATGGCTTTTAGAATTGCGAGTTCACCGTTCACACATAACCAGCAGCGCACACAGCGCATCATGCTGCTGGTCATTCTGGCCTGCCTGCCGGGTATGCTGGCGCAGTATTACTTCTTTGGCTACGGTAACCTGATTCAGGTCGGGCTGGCGTCCGCTACCGCGCTTATTGCAGAAGGTGTGACACTGTCACTGAGGAAGTTCGCCATACGCTCTACGCTGGCTGATAATTCTGCACTATTGACCGCCGTGCTGCTCGGCATCAGTCTGCCGCCGCTTGCCCCCTGGTGGATGGTGGTCATGGCAACCGCCTTCGCTATCATTATCGCTAAACAGCTGTATGGCGGCTTAGGGCAAAACCCTTTTAACCCCGCGATGATTGGCTATGTGGTGCTGCTGATCTCTTTCCCGGTCCAGATGACAAGCTGGCTGCCGCCCGTGCCGCTACAAACCATTCCCGTCGGTTTCCATGATGCGCTCGTCATCATCTTTACCGGACACACGCCTGACGGGTACACCATGCAGCATCTGATGCACAACGTTGATGGCGTCAGTCAGGCAACCCCGCTGGATACGTTTAAAACCAACCTGCGCTCCGGCCAAACGCCGCAGGACATTCTGCAACAGCCGATGTTTGCGCAATCGCTGTCAGGCATTGGCTGGCAGTGGGTGAATATCGGTTTTCTTATCGGCGGACTGTTTTTGCTGATGCGCGGCACCATTCGCTGGCATATTCCGGTCAGTTTCCTGCTGTCGCTGCTGTTCTGCGCCTCGCTAAGCTGGATCATTTCGCCGGAGAAATTCGCGCCACCGATGCTACATCTGCTGTCTGGGGCGACGATGCTCGGTGCCTTTTTCATTGCGACCGATCCCGTTACCGCGTCAACTACCAACCGGGGACGTCTGATTTTCGGGGCACTGATTGGGTTACTGGTCTGGCTGATTCGTACCTACGGTGGCTACCCGGACGGGGTCGCGTTTGCCGTTCTGCTGGCAAATATCACTGTGCCGCTGATCGACTATTACACCAAGCCACGCGCTTACGGCCACCATCGCTGAGGAGACGCCCATGATGACGACAATGCGCCGCCACGCGACAACACTGGCCCTGTTTGCTGCTGGCACTACCGCATTAACTGCGGTGGTGAACATGTTAACGGAACCGACGATCTCGCATCAGGCAATGCTACAGCAAAAAATGCTGTTGGATCAGGTGGTTCCCGCCGAGTTATATAACAGTGACATGCAAAAAGAGTGTTACGTTGTCACTAACCCTGCACTCGGATCGTCAGCGCCACACCGCGTGTTTATCGCCCGCCAGAACGGAGAGCCGGTTGCCGCCGCACTGGAAAGTACCGCACCGGATGGCTATTCTGGTGCTATTCGATTGCTGGTCGGGGCTGATTTTCACGGTAAGGTACTCGGCGTTCGCGTTACCGAGCATCATGAAACGCCGGGACTGGGTGATAAAATCGAAGTGCGAATTTCTGACTGGATCACCCGATTCAGCGGACAAACGGTACAGGATGAGCAGGATGCCCGCTGGGCAGTGAAGAAAGAAGGCGGCATGTTTGATCAATTTACCGGCGCCACCATTACGCCGCGCGCCGTCATTAACAGCGTAAAACGCAGCGCCCTTTACCTGCAAACACTGCCGCCACAAATCAACACGCTGTCCGCCTGTGGAGAGAACCAATGAGTCAAACCAAAGCACTTTTCGTTGAAGGGTTATGGAAGAACAACTCGGCACTGGTTCAATTGTTGGGCCTTTGCCCCCTGCTGGCCGTGTCATCCACCGCGACTAACGCGCTGGGATTAGGGCTGGCAACCACGCTGGTTCTTACCTGTACCAACATGGCCGTCTCCGCACTGCGTCGCTGGGTGCCAGCGGAAATCCGTATTCCCATTTACGTCATGATCATCGCCTCGGTGGTCAGCACCGTACAGATGCTGATCAACGCCTATGCTTACGGCTTATATCAATCTCTGGGGATTTTTATCCCACTAATCGTGACGAACTGCATCGTTATCGGCCGGGCAGAAGCCTTTGCCTCCAAGAATGCGGTTTTCCCATCCGCCATTGACGGTCTGGCAATGGGATTAGGCGCGACCAGCGCACTGGTGGTGCTCGGTTCTCTACGTGAGATTCTGGGTAACGGCACACTATTCGACGGCGCGGATTTGCTGCTGGGCAGTTGGGCTAAAGCGCTGCGCATTGAGGTGGTTCACCTCGATTCCCCTTTCCTTCTGGCGATGCTGCCACCGGGCGCGTTTATTGGTCTGGGACTGTTGCTGGCCGTGAAATATTTGATCGATGAGAAAATGAAACAACGTCGAGCTCGCGCGGCTGTCACCGAAGAAAAAGCCACGCCGGCAACCGGCACCGTAGGGGAATCGCTGTGAATAAGGCTAAGCGGATTGAGATCTTAACGCGTTTACGCGACAACAATCCCCATCCGACCACTGAATTGCAGTTCAGTACGCCGTTTGAACTGCTGATCGCCGTGCTGCTTTCCGCGCAGGCAACCGATGTCAGCGTGAACAAGGCAACGGCAAAACTCTACCCTGTCGCCAACACGCCCGAAGCCCTGCTTGAGCTCGGCGTAGACGGCGTGAAAGACTACATCAAGACAATCGGCCTGTTTAACAGCAAAGCGGAAAACGTCATCAAAACCTGCCGTTTGTTGCTGGAAAAGCATCAGGGACAGGTTCCCGAAGATCGTGCTGCGCTGGAAGCCTTACCCGGCGTAGGACGAAAAACGGCAAATGTCGTCCTGAACACCGCGTTTGGCTGGCCGACGATTGCCGTTGATACGCACATCTTTCGCGTCAGTAACCGGACAGGATTCGCTCCGGGTAAAAATGTCGAACAGGTAGAGGAAAAGCTGCTGAAAGTCGTTCCGGCAGAATTTAAAGTCGACTGCCATCACTGGCTAATCCTGCACGGTCGTTACACCTGTATTGCCCGTAAACCGCGCTGTGGTTCCTGCCTGATTGAAGATTTATGTGAATTTGGCGAAAAGGTCGACGCCTAATCTGTCAAAGTCTGGTGGAATCCCCTTTCGCCAGACCTTCTTCTCCGTTATTCCACACTCCGCCTCGTCTTTCGCTCTCTCATCAGCAAAGCGAGCCGCGTGTTCTCTGCATCTTACAGCTCAGACAACAATGCTATCAGGCGGTTTATTCGATGCGCTTTAGCGTATTCCTCTATCAAAAAGCCTGTATAAAAGTACAAGTAACCACTATTTAAGGCTAATAAGTTATTTTTAATAGAAAATTTAGTGATTGAAAGTAACCTTGAGTGACTATATCGATATTCATCTTATTGCCTGCTATTGATGGTTTTTCATACTCACTGCATATTTAGTAATATGCAAAACATTAAACCGCATATTCATTCATAGTTAATGATATTGTCTTGATTTTAAGTAAAAGGCAGATTATATACCTTTTATGAAAAATAAATAGGTGAAACCAATATAATCATTTGAAGCAAAAGAAAGTTATGAAATTAAACTCTGCATAACATTTAATTTATAGTTTTATCCAACAACCAAAACCACTTGTAACAAAACATGTCAAATGACTTGCCTGTCCGTAAAATCACGTCAATATAGCGCCGTTTTTCCTCCCCATAACTAGTCAAAAGAGGTTGCAGTTTCACTGTTTCACTCTTGTTATTTTCTCGTTAAAAAAAACGAGATAGGTAAAATCAGAGGTCTTTGTGTCAACAGCAAACAACAACAGCGAATCCCCTGAAAGCGTCAGCATGAACGCTTTCAAACAACCAAAAGCGTTTTATCTCATCTTCAGCATCGAGCTGTGGGAGCGTTTTGGTTACTACGGTCTGCAAGGCATTATGGCGGTTTATCTGGTCAAAATGCTGGGCATGTCCGAAACCGACTCCATTACCCTTTTCTCCTCATTCAGCGCGCTGGTATACGGTTTCGTCGCCATTGGCGGCTGGCTGGGTGATAAAGTCCTCGGCACTAAACGTGTGATCGTGCTGGGTGCTATCGTACTGGCGATCGGTTACACCATGATTGCCTACTCAGGCCACAGCGTGGCGTGGGTGTATATCGGCATGGCGACCATTGCCGTCGGTAACGGATTGTTTAAAGCCAACCCGTCAGCCCTGCTGTCTACTAGCTATGCGAAAGACGATCCGCGCCTGGACGGTGCTTTCACCATGTACTATATGGCGGTAAACATCGGCTCCTTCTTTTCTATGCTGGCGACACCGGTACTTGCCGCGAACTATGGCTGGAGCGTGGCCTTCTCCCTGAGCGTCGTGGGTATGATTCTGACGCTGGTTAACTTTATGTTCTGCCGCAAGTGGGTCAGCACACAAGGTTCTCAGCCAGATTTCCAACCGATCAATCTGCAGAAGCTCGCTGTCACGCTCGCAGGTATTGTCGCGCTGGTCGCACTTTCCACCTGGCTGCTGCACAACCAGAGCATCGCACGTTGGATTCTGACGCTTATTTCACTGGCCGTTGTTGCCATCTTCATCAAAGAGATGCTGGCGGTGACCGGAGCAGAACGCCGGAAAATGATTGTCGCGCTTCTGCTGATGCTGGAAGCGGTGGTTTTCTTTGTGCTGTACAACCAGATGCCAACCTCGCTGAACTTCTTTGCTATTCGCAACGTTGAACACTCGATTTTAGGCTTTACCTTTGAGCCAGAGCAGTATCAGGCGCTCAACCCGTTCTGGATTATGGTTGCCAGCCCGATTCTGGCGGCGGTTTACAACAAAATGGGCGACCAGCTGCCGATGGCGCATAAATTTGCGGTGGGTATGGTGCTGTGCTCTGGCGCGTTTCTGGTGCTGCCGTGGGGTGCCAGCATGGCAAATGAACAAGGTATTGTGTCCGTCAACTGGCTGATCCTCTGCTATGGCCTGCAAAGTATCGGGGAGTTGATGATTTCCGGTTTGGGTCTGGCGATGGTCGCTCAGTTGGTACCACAGCGCCTGATGGGCTTCATTATGGGTGCCTGGTTCCTGACGTCAGCCGGTGCCGCTATTATCGCAGGCTACGTTGCTAATATGATGGCCGTGCCTGAGAACGTTATAGACCCACACGCGTCTCTTGAGATTTATAGTAATGTCTTCATGCAGATTGGCATCGTCACGGGCATCATCGCCGTTCTGATGCTGCTGACCGCGCCGAAACTGACGCGTATGACGCAGGATGTCACCGACGCCCCTGCTGACGCCGTCACGACGACAGCCTCTGCCTGATAACCTGCTGGAACACGTCACGCCAATGACGGTATGACGTGTTGCTGATGAAGCGTTAGAGATAGCCAGATGATAAAAAGCCAGACACTGTCTGGCTTTTTTACGCGGGTTGATCCGTCCTGAATGACGTTTACTTCACAGGCAGCGTCACATCTTTGAACATCGCTTCAATTTCATCATTCGAACGCAGCGCAACGGCAGAATCGACGACATCACGCGTTAAGTGCGGCGCAAAGCGCTGGATGAAATCGTACATGTAGCTGCGCAGGAATGTGCTGCGGCGGAAGCCAATTTTCGTCGTGCTGTAGCTGAAGATGCTGTTCGCGTTGATGGTCACCAGATCGGTTTCCGTCTGCGGATCGACCGCCATATTCGCAATAACCCCGACACCCAACCCTAAACGTACGTAGGTCTTAATCACATCAGCATCCGTTGCGGTAAAGACGATGCGCGGCGTGAGGCCGGCGCGGTTAAATGCGGTATCCAGCTCGGAGCGCCCCGTAAAGCCAAAGGTATAGGTGACGATAGGATAAGCGGCCAGTTCTTCGATGGTGATATCGGTCTTAGATGCCAGCGGGTGATCGGGTTTTACCACCACAGCGCGATTCCAGTGGTAGCACGGCAGCATGATCAGATCGTCGTACAAATGTAGCGCTTCGGTCGCAATAGCAAAATCCGCAGAGCCTTTCGCAACGGCTTCAGCAATCTGCGTCGGTGAACCCTGATGCATGTGCAGCGACACGCGAGGATAGCGATCGATGAAACCTTTAATGACGCTTGGCAGCGCGTAGCGCGCCTGCGTGTGCGTGGTCGCAACATACAACGACCCTTTATCGGGATAGGTGTGCTCTCCGGCAACCGCTTTGATGGCATCGACTTTCGACAACACTTCACGCGCGATACGGATGACTTCCTGTCCGGCTGGTGTCACCTGTGTCAGGTGTTTTCCACTACGGGCAAAAATCTGAATGCCCAACTCATCCTCCAGCATGCGGACCTGTTTACTGATCCCCGGCTGGGAGGTGTACAACCCTTCTGCGGTAGAAGACACATTCAGGTTGTGATTAACAACTTCAACAATATAACGAAGCTGTTGTAGTTTCATAATTTATCCCATTCCCAATTGAAGTGTGCGCGTGGCATCTCACAACGTTCTGACGACGTTCCGTTTTATTGATTTTGATTGCGTCTTAACCATCTGGCGCATATTTCCATCAATTAATGTCATTTAATCATAAAAACTATTTTTATATAACCATTTCTGCATGGCGGCAACGATAAAGAACGCGGTGCATGCGATTATCACCGAGGTAAACCGCATCATTCTCTATCACGGATCAACAATCGTCATGCTACCGCAGGACAATCTTCATGCACCTGTTTAATCGAGATATTTTCTGCGATCAAAAAAGCCAGCCTTGCGGCTGGCTTGATTTAGCGATGTTTTACACATAACTCAGTTATGTGCGGGGTAACTGAAAGGGGTTACTTCTTCCCTTCAACCCATTTTCCATCGATGTAAAACGCTGACCAGCCCGTTGCCTTGCCGTCTTTCTCTGACGAAACATATTGCTGTTTGGTCTTACGGCTGAAACGCACCTGCGTTTTGTTGCCGTCTTTATCGACCACTGGCGCTTCCGCCAGATAGCGCAGTTTTTCCGGTAAACGATCTTTGAATCGCACCAGTTCTTCTACCAGCGGTGCCCGCGTTTCACGAGATTTCGGGAACGTATTGGCCGCAAGGAAGACCCCTGCTGCACCATCACGCAAGACGAAATAGGCATCAGACTTCTCGCAAGGCAGCTCAGGCAACGGCACCGGATCTTCTTTCGGTGGCGCAACATCGCCATTACGCAGGATCTTACGCGTGTTACTACAGGTCTCGCTGGTACACGCCATGTACTTACCGAAACGTCCCATTTTGAGGTGCATTTCGGAACCACACTTCTCGCACTCAACAATCGGGCCATCATAGCCCTTGATGCGGAACTCACCGGCTTCGATCTCATACCCGTCACAGGCTGGGTTATTCCCGCACACGTGCAGCTTGCGCTGATTATCAATCAGGTAGCTGTCCATTGCCGTACCACATTTTTCGCAGCGACGGCGGGCACGCAACGCGTTGGTTTCGGCATCGTCGCCTTCCAGCACGTTCAGTACTTCAGTTTCCGGTATCAGGTTGATCGTGGTCTTACAGCGCTCTTTCGGCGGCAGTGCATAGCCGGAACAGCCCAGGAACACCCCGGTACTGGCAGTACGGATACCCATTTGACGAGAGCAGGTTGGGCAATCAATGCTGGTTAACACCATCGCATTGGGGCGCATACCGCCTTCTTCAGGATCCTGTTCAGCCTTTTCCAACTGCTGGCTAAATTCGTTGAAGAATTCATCCAGTACCGCTTTCCATTCCGCCTGATTATTGGCGACCTGATCGAGACGGCTTTCCATCCGTGCGGTGAAATCGTAATTCATCAGTTCGCGGAAGTTTTCTTCCAGTCGATCGGTAACGATTTCACCCATTTTCTCGGCATAGAAACGGCGGTTCTCCACTCGAACATAGCCGCGATCCTGAATGGTGGAAATAATAGACGCATAGGTAGACGGACGGCCAATCCCACGTTTTTCCAGCTCTTTAACCAGAGAAGCATCGCTGTAACGAGCCGGTGGTTTAGTGAAGTGTTGCCCTGGCAGCAGCTTCTGCAGCGCCAGCGATTCGCCTACTGCCACAGTCGGCAACGTGCGATCTTCATCATTTTTACGCAGCGCAGGCATGACTTTCGTCCAGCCATCAAAACGCAGCGTACGGCCTTTGGCACGCAGTTGATAATCGGCAGCTTCGACGATTAACGTGGTGGAGTCGTATTGCGCAGGCGTCATTTGGCAGGCGACGAACTGACGCCAAATCAGCTGATACAACTTCTGCGCATCGGCTTCCATATCTTTCAGGTTGTCAGCCAGCACGCCAACATCAGAAGGACGAATCGCTTCGTGCGCTTCCTGCGAGTTTTCTTTGCTGCTGTAAAGGTTCGCTGACTCCGGCAGATAGCGCTTGCCGAACTCTTCACCAATATAGCCACGCACCATCGTCAAGGCATCCTGACTGAGGTTCGTTGAGTCGGTACGCATGTAGGTAATGTAACCTGCTTCGTACAGACGCTGCGCCATCATCATGGTCTTTTTCACGCCGAAGCCAAGGCGCGTACTGGCAGCCTGTTGCAGCGTGGAGGTGATGAACGGCGCGCCCGGTTTGCTGCTGGTCGGCTTATCTTCACGATCGGCAACCACATAACGCGCGTGCTCAAGCAGACTGACCGCCGCATGCGTTTGTTCTTTATTAACCGGTTTAAACGGCTTGCCGTTGTGGTGTGTCACCTGCATTTGCAGTTGAATATCGCTGCCTGCCAACAAATCAGCGTGCAGTTCCCAATATTCTTCCGGCACGAACGCTTTGATTTCGCGCTCGCGATCGACAATCAGGCGCACGGCAACCGACTGTACGCGCCCAGCGGACAGGCCACGGGCAATTTTTTTCCACAGCAGCGGGGAAACCATATAACCCACCACGCGATCCATAAACCGACGCGCCTGCTGGGCATTCACGCGGTCAATATTCAACGTGTCGGGTTTTTCAAACGCCTGTTTAATGGCATTTTTCGTGATTTCGTTAAACACCACGCGGCTGAAACGCTGATCGTCACCACCAATGATTTCCCGCAGGTGCCAGGCAATGGCTTCCCCTTCGCGGTCAAGGTCGGTTGCGAGATAGATGTGGTCGGCATTTTCCGCCAGCGTTTTTAATTCGGAGACAACCTTCTCCTTACCCGGCAGTATTTCGTAGTTGGCTTTCCAACCATGATAAGGGTCGACGCCCATACGATTAACTAGCGCGGATTTCTCATCCTTTTTGACTTTCTTTTTCGTTTTATCTTTAGTCGTTGAGTCCGCGCTCTTTTTACTGACTGAGCCACTCGTCGGCAGATCGCGCACATGACCGACGCTGGATTTCACCACGTAGTCATTGCCTAAATACTTATTGATCGTTTTGGCTTTTGCCGGGGACTCGACGATAACGAGAGCTTTACCCATATGTACTATTACCTGCTGAATTCTTCTGAAAATCAGATATTTTTCGGGGCATCCAGAGCGGATTCTACTGACTGCGCAAAATCCCACACTCTACCTGATAAATATTGCCACGCAACCTAATTAGCATGGAAACCCTGTTTTATCCGCTTCCCGCCACACTGAATATCGGCAGGTAAGCGCCTAAAATGTAGTCCATTTGTACCATAATCTACACTTTACGCTGAAACCGTATCGCAGTACCCTTCCTCTTGATGCGACTTTTGAAATAACCGCATTGCATGTTGAAATCGCGGTATTGATTTTAGAAATAGCCTTGTTGATATAGTGCAACGCCCCCCTTTTTCAAGGGTGAGTACAGGAGTAACAATCATGTCACCTGAACATCAGGTTAACGAAGAAAAGCGTCCTATTGACCGCCAGAGCTTATTAATTGAAGCCAATGACATCATTAAACATCACGATGATTATTTGCATGGCATGGTCGCTGATAGCGTAGAACAAAAAAACGACGTACTGGTTTTTCGCGGCGAATTTTTTCTCGATGAGAATGGAATACCGACCTTAAAAAGCACCGCGGTATTTAACATGTTCAAACATCTTGCGCATGTTTTATCCGAAAAATATTATTTGATCGATTAAATACCTTGATGGATTAAATGCAAATGCCCGCAAATTCGCGGGCATTTGATTGTGTACGGCTTACTATTTTATTAATTACAGTAGAGGCTTTGAACCACGTTGCCACCAGCGCAACATCAGTCGTTCTGCGGTATCGCCAGCGCTGCCCGTCAGACGATCCAGCAGGCGTTTACGCCGCGTATAGCGAACGCTTAACACTTCATGGTTAGCCATTTCAGCAATCAGCAGATCGTCACTGGTACCGATAGCATCAATCAACCCCAGATCTTTCGCCTGAGTACCAAACCAGTGCTCTCCCGTCGCCACCGAATCAATATCCAGCGAAGGACGCATCTGTTGTACAAAATCCTTAAACAGCGTGTGCGTGACATTCAGATCTTCACGGAATTTCTCACGACCTTGTTCGGTGTTCTCACCAAACAGCGTCAGCGTACGCTTGAATTCACCCGCGGTGTGCAGCTCAACATCAATGTCTTTGTTTTTCAGCAAACGGTGGAAGTTGGGGATTTGTGCCACAACGCCAATAGACCCTACAATCGCAAACGGTGCCGCTACGATGCAGTCAGCCACGCAGGCCATCATATATCCGCCGCTGGCAGCCACTTTATCCACGGAGACCGTCAAACGCACGCCGCCCTGGCGTAAACGCTGCAATTGCGAAGCCGCCAAGCCATAACCGTGCACCACACCACCTGGGCTTTCCAGACGCAGCAAGACCTCATCTTTTGGTTTCGCCACAGCGAGCACGGCGGAGATCTCTTCACGCAGCGAACTGACTTCGCCCGCATCCATACTGCCGTTGAAATCGAGCACGTACAGACACGGTTTAACACTCTTCTCTTCGCCACGTTTGGCACGCTGTTTATCTTGCTTCGCGGTTTCTTTTTCTTTCTTCTTTTCTTGCTTAGATAACAGCTTACGCTCGGTGTCACTCATACAGGCGGTCTGCATTTCACGCTGCATTTCCTGATATTGTTCACCCAGATTCGTGACCTGCAACTCACCTTTATGCGGGCGCTTACGCTGCGTCATCCCGAATGCCAGAACGACTAACGCACCAATCGCCACCACGATGGTGAGTACCTTAGCCAGGAATAAACCGTACAGAGAAAGTAATTCCACAAACACCGTCCTCATTGACTGCGTATTAATTAATGTTGGTTTACTCACCAACCATGGCGTTGACGTCGTGCGCCATTCCCTTCCTATAACCTAACTGATGGCACGCAATATGGCGATGTTATTCCTGCGGTTTTTACGCCTGTTGCTGCTTTTTACAACAGCACAGGGATAAATAGAGGCAGTCTCATTGAAAACAGTCGACATTTGAGGCATAACACCCCCATTCATCCTGCCCGGATGCGCCGTTATCTGACGTTCCGAGCGGCACGACCGACGCATCTCGCCGTGCCGATACGCGATGGCAGGTCTATTATCTGAAGCGTGGCTGTTTTGCGCCACGGCAAGAGGAATTCATTGTGCATTACCAGCCTAAAATCGATTTACTGCAAAACCGCATCATTCTGGTCACCGGTGCTGGCGACGGCATTGGCCGGGAAGCCGCGCTGACCTACGCTCGCTACGGTGCGCACGTCATCTTATTAGGGCGGACAGAAAGTAAACTTCAGTCGGTTAAACAGCAGATCGAGCAAGAACACGGTACGCCAGCGCACGTGGTTGTCTGCGATATGCTGGCCTTATCCTCCGCGCAGTGCTTTCAACTGGCTGACGAACTGGCACAGGTTGTGCCGCACCTGGATGGGGTTCTTCACAACGCCGGATTGCTCGGGGAAATCACCCCTATCACACAGCAAACGCCTGATATCTGGCATCAGGTTATGCAGGTCAACGTCAACGCGACCTTTATGCTGACACAGGCGCTGCTGCCTCTATTATTGAAATCGCCTTGCGCTTCTCTGGTTTTCACCAGTTCCAGCGTGGGCCGCGAAGGTCGTGCCGGCTGGGGAGCCTATTCCGTATCCAAATTTGCGACAGAAGGCCTGATGCAAGTGCTGGCCGAAGAGTATCGTTCGCACAATCTGCGCGTGAACTGCATCAATCCTGGCGGAACGCGAACAGGAATGCGTGCGTCAGCCTTCCCCAACGAAGATCCAATGAGACTGAAAACGCCAGCAGATATTATGCCGCTGTATCTCTACCTGATGGGCGATGACAGCCGACGTAAGACGGGGATGAGTTTTGACGCACAGCCGGGCAGAAAAGCCGGTCCAGCCGAATAATAGAGAAGAGCACGCACGATGAGCGATGAACGCCACCAGCAACGCCAACAGCGCCTGAAAGAAAAGGTCGACGCCCGTATTGCCGCCGCGAATGAAACACGCGGTATCCTGATCGTCTTCACCGGTAACGGGAAAGGAAAAACCACGGCGGCCTTTGGTACTGTCACGCGAGCGATAGGCCACGGGTTACGGGCGGGTGTGATCCAGTTTATTAAAGGTGAATGGCCTAACGGTGAGAAGAATCTGCTGCAACAGCACGGCGTGGAATTTCAGGTCATGGCGACTGGCTTTACCTGGGATACGCAGAATCGCCAGACGGATACCGAAGCGGCACAGCACGTCTGGCAGCATGGCAAACGCATGCTGGCCGATCCACAGCTCGACCTCGTCGTGTTGGACGAACTGACGTATATGCTTAGCTATGATTATTTAGATTTAAGTGACGTTGTCACTGCACTGAAGCAGCGCCCTGCCGGGCAGACGGTCATTATTACCGGCCGCGGTTGCCATCGTGGCTTACTGGAAATGGCTGATACCGTGACGGAAATGCGCCCGGTAAAACATGCGTTCGATAGCGGAATTCAGGCTCAGCAAGGCATTGACTGGTAGCCGTTAGTTTTTATTAGTGATAAGCCGAGCGCAATGAAAACGGGCAGCGAAAGCTGCCCGTGAAGCGTAGGGATAACGATATTACCCGTTGCGCTTAGGTTTTGGCGAGGTACGGCGCGCCGGAGCTGTGTTGATCTGGCTGTGACGTTTTACCGCACGGCGGATCTGGTTCGCCTTCACTCGGCGGCGCTCGCGCTCAACCGGCAGTTTTGATACCGTTTCTGCCGGAAGCTGCACTAATTCACGCAGATAGTTCAGCTGTTCCAGTGGCATTTCTGTCCAGCCACCGCGTGGAATACCTTTCGGCAGCGTAATGTCACCGTAGCGCACGCGAATCAGGCGGCTAACCTGAACGCCAACCGCTTCCCACAGACGGCGAACTTCACGGTTGCGCCCTTCGGTCAGCGTCACGTTATACCACTGGTTCAAACCTTCACCGCCCTGATAGCGGATGGTACGGAATGACGCCGGGCCATCATCCAGCTGTACGCCTTTGCTCAGCTGTTTGATCTTTTCGTCGTCAACCTCACCGAAAACACGCACGGCGTATTCACGCTCAACCTCACGGCTGGGGTGCATCAGGCGGTTGGCTAACTCACCGTCGGTCGTGAACAGCAGCAGGCCGGAGGTGTTAACGTCCAGACGCCCTACTGCAACCCAGCGAGAACCCTGAATTTTTGGCAGACGGTCAAATACTGTCGGGCGGCCATCAGGATCGTTACGGGTGCACAACTCACCTTCCGGTTTGTAGTACATCAGTACGCGGCACACGGACTCTTCGGTTTCCTTAACGGTAACCACATGACCATCGATACGGATTTTGGTGGCTTTTGTCACTTCAACGCGATCGCCCAAAGTGGCAATCTTACCGTCAACGCTGACACGTCCAGCCTGAATGATAACTTCAATTTCGCGGCGTGAGCCATGTCCGGCGCGCGCCAGAACTTTTTGTAACTTTTCGCTCATTGAGCAACCTCTAGTGTCGCCTTCCCAGGCGTCGGGGGGAGTCATAACTGCTGATAAAATTCAGCCGTTACGTAAAAATTGAATGTACGTAAAAATAGTGTGTACGTAAAAATCGTTTGTCATATTAAAAACTGGCGCGATTATACCGATCTTCGCGCCATTTGTATTCCCATTGTTACCGCTCGTCGCCGCGTTTATAGGAACGGCGTGACATCACCGGTGCCCTCACGCGCGACGCGTGGCACGGACTCGGTTAAATCGATAACCGTCGTCGGTTGTTGACCCAGCGAACCGCCATGAATAATTAAATCCACCTGTTTTCCCAATCTGTCCTGAATTTCTTCTGGATCGGATTCGGCGAAATCATTTCCCGGCAGCATCAGCGTCGTCGACATCAGCGGCTCATTCAGCGCAGCCAGCAGCTCCAGTGCGATAGGATTGGACGGCACGCGCAGGCCGATGGTTTTACGCTTTTCATTCATTAAGCGGCGAGGAACCTCTTTCGTCGCTTTCAGAATAAACGTGTAATTACCGGGTGTGTTATTTTTAATCAACCGAAAAGCCGAGTTATCAACATGGGCATACGTCGACAGTTCGGACAGATCGCGACACATCAGCGTGAAGTTATGATCGCTACCCAGATCGCGAATCCGGCAGATGCGTTCCAGCGCGTTCTTTTCGCCCAACATACAGCCCAACGCGTAACCGGAATCCGTTGGATAAACAATCACCCCACCTTTATGCAAAAATTCCACCGACTGATTGATCAATCGCGGCTGCGGATTCTGCGGGTGAATATAGAAAAACTGGCTCATGACCCTACCTCGTACGTCTGACATTTCGCGGCGCTGTTCATTCCAACCCGCTTCATCGTGCAATAAGGATGATTATAGAACGTGTTGGCGGTAAAAGATTGTTATTCCATGATTTGTTATTTCAAAAAGAGAGTCATGGTATCAACGCGGCTATGCGCTGCCCGCCTCCACCAATAGCGGATGGTGCCAAACGGGTTCGACATCGGCAGGTAGCCACAGCTTGCGGCCCAGCTCAATCCAGGCACACGGCAGGTGGAAATCCGATCCTTGCGACGCCATCAGGTTGAAATCCCGCGCATAACGTCCCAACTGCGTCCGTTCATCCGGTGCCTGTTGGCATTGCGCTACTTCCATCGCGATCCCGCCGTTTTCTGCGAAGGTAGCTAACAGACGCTTTAGCCACTTGGCCGTCAAATCGTAGCGCCCCGGATGCGCCAACACCGATACACCGCCGGATTGATGAATCGCCTCGATCGCTTGCGGGATGGTGCACCACTGCGGTGGCACATAACCGATTTTGCCTTTCGCCAGATATTTTTTGAACACCTGATTCATATTCGCTGCGATGCCCAGTTCGATCAGATAACGTGCAAAATGGGCGCGCGTAATCTGTCCGCCCGTCGCCAGACGCTGTGCGCCAGTCAGCGCATCAGGAATGCGGTTTTTTTCCAGACGAGCCGCGATCTGTTCCGCCCGACTCTGCCGGCACTCCGCCTGCTGTTGCAGCAACCTCGTCAACGCTGGGTGTGCACTATCCATCCCCAGTCCGACAATATGGATCTCATGGTTTTCCCACAGCGTGGAGATCTCTACGCCGGGAATCAATCTCAGCGGCAGCCCCTGTTGTGCAATCGCATTCTGCGCTTCGTAAAGCCCAGCCGTCGTGTCGTGATCGGTAATCGCCAGCACGCTCACCCGCATGTCTACCGCGCGACTGACCAGCGCCGTCGGCGTTAAAAGGCCATCAGATGCCGTGGTATGGCTATGCAAATCATAAAGTGGGAACGACGATATCGGTTGAGAATCTTCTGGCACAAGCCTATCCATTAACAAGAATAATGCGAAGACCGCATGATGCCATCAATAGGGCGTAAATGGTAATGCCGCCATTTCCCTGAGTAATAAAATAATCCTATTGAAGGTGTTGACATTTTATCGCCGAACCAGTTAACTAGTACGCAAGCGCAGTACGCAGACAGTAATCAGTATACAAACAGTGAGATGATGATAATGGCAACGCAGAAAATGATGAAGCATGGTTGGTGGCGCTCTTCCCTCTCGCGGGTGGACTAATCACGCATCGCTGTTATCACACATGCAGATATTCCCAGGCCCGCTTAACCAAGCGGGCTTTTTATTTGATGGGCACAACATTAAACGGGTAGCAAGAATGCAAACAACACAACCTAAACTGGAACTGCTGCGTATTGAGGCCGTTTACCGTAACGACCCCAGCGCTATCTTCCATCAGCTTTGCGGTGCCAGACCGGCAACGCTGCTGTTAGAGTCGGCTGAAATCGACAGCAAGGAAAACCTGAAAAGCCTGTTGATCGTAGATAGCGCACTGCGCATCACCGCACTGGGCCAGCACGTTTCCATTCAGGCACTGACGGCAAACGGCGCCAGCCTCCTGCCGCTTCTGGATGCCGCGCTGCCAGTGGAGATTATCAATCAACCGCGTCCGAACGGCCGTGAACTCACGTTCCCACTGGCAGACGCCATGCAGGACGAAGATGCTCGCCTGCGTTCGCTGTCCGTGTTTGATGCCTTACGTCAGATTCTGACGCTGGTTGCCTGCCCGGCAGACGAGCGTGAAGCCATGTTTCTCGGCGGCTTGTTCGCCTACGATCTGGTCGCCGGGTTTGAAGAATTACCCGCGCTGAGCCAGCAGCAGCGTTGCCCGGATTTTTGCTTCTATCTGGCAGAAACGCTGCTGGTGCTTGACCACCAAAAACGTGTAACTGCGCTACAAGCCAGCCTGTTTACACCGCACCATAGCGAAAAGCAGCGTCTGCAACAGCGTCTGGAACAGCTGCAACTTCAGCTCACCCAACCAGCACCTGCGCTGCCACGTCAGTCCATTGAAGACATGACGCTGAGCTGCAACCAGAGCGATGAAGCCTTCGGGGAAGTCGTCAGCCAGATGCAGGAAGCTATCCGCATCGGTGAAATTTTCCAGGTCGTGCCGTCACGTCGTTTCTCTCTGCCGTGTCCTTCGCCGCTGGCCGCCTACCAAACGCTGAAGGATAACAATCCCAGCCCTTACATGTTTTACATGCAGGATCAGGACTTCACGTTGTTCGGTGCCTCGCCGGAAAGCTCGCTGAAATACGATGCCGACAGCCGTCAAATCGAAATCTATCCCATTGCCGGTACTCGCCCACGCGGTCGCCGTGCGGATGGCTCGCTGGATCGCGATCTCGATAGCCGTATTGAGTTAGAAATGCGTACCGACCATAAAGAGCTGGCTGAGCATTTGATGCTGGTAGATTTAGCCCGTAACGATCTGGCGCGCATCTGTCAGCCGGGTAGCCGTTACGTTGCTGATTTGACCAAAGTTGACCGCTATTCCTTTGTCATGCATCTGGTCTCCCGTGTCGTTGGTACGTTGCGTGAAGATCTGGATGTGCTGCACGCCTATCGCGCCTGCATGAATATGGGCACGCTGAGCGGCGCGCCGAAAGTCCGGGCCATGCAGCTGATTGCCGAAAGTGAGAAAACCCGACGCGGCAGCTACGGCGGCGCAGTGGGCTACTTCACCGCTCACGGCGATCTGGACACCTGCATCGTTATCCGCTCCGCCTATGTCGAAGACGGTATTGCCACCGTTCAGGCTGGTGCGGGTGTGGTGCTGGATTCTAACCCTCAGGCCGAAGCCGACGAAACACGCAATAAAGCCCGGGCCGTACTGCGAGCCATTGCCAGCGCGCACCATGCAAAGGAGATTTTCTGATGGCTGACATCTTACTGCTCGATAACATCGATTCATTCACCTATAACCTGGTGGATCAGCTGCGTGCCAGCGGTCATCAGGTCGTGATTTACCGTAACCATCTGCCTGCCGACGTCATCATCGCGCGGTTACAGCAAATGGAAAAACCGATCCTGATGCTCTCCCCCGGCCCCGGCACGCCAGCCGAAGCGGGCTGTATGCCGGAACTGCTGCAGCGTCTGCGCGGTCAGTTGCCGATTATCGGCATTTGCCTCGGCCATCAGGCCATCGTGGAAGCCTATGGCGGCCATGTTGGTCAAGCGGGTGAAATCCTGCACGGCAAAGCGTCGGCCATCGACCACGATGCCAGCGGCATGTTTAGCGGTTTACCGCATCCATTGCCCGTCGCTCGCTACCACTCGCTGGTCGGCAGCAACATTCCGTCGACGCTGACCGTCAACGCACACTTCAACACGATGGTCATGGCCGTGCGGAACGATGCCGATCGCGTCTGCGGTTTTCAATTCCACCCTGAGTCGATCCTGACCACGCACGGCGCTCGACTGCTGGAACAAACGCTGGACTGGGCGCTGGCTTAACGAGGGATACAATTATGCAACTGTCTTCTATACAACAGTCTTCTAAGACCCGGGAACCGTCTACTGCTCAGGATGTCATTACCATGCAACACATACTGGAAAAATTATACGGCGCGACTCCTATCAGCCGTCAGGAAAGTCAGGCGCTGTTTGGTGCCATTATTCGCGGTGAATTGGAAGCCAGCCAATTGGCAGCGGCGTTGATTAGTATGAAAGTGCGCGGCGAACATCCCGATGAGATCGCCGGTGCTGCCACGGCTCTGCTGGCCGATGCACAGCCGTTCCCGCGCCCTGACTATTTATTTGCCGATATTGTCGGCACAGGCGGTGACGGCACCAACAGCATCAACATTTCGACGGCCAGTGCCTTCGTTGCCGCCAGCTGTGGTCTGAAAATCGCCAAGCACGGCAACCGCAGCGTATCCAGCCGTTCCGGCTCCTCTGACTTACTCTCCGCTTTCGGCATTAAGCTGGATATGAGCGCACAGGATTCCCGTCAGGCGCTGGACGACCTGGGCGTGTGTTTCCTGTTTGCTCCGCAATACCATCTGGGCTTCCGTCATGCCATGCCAGTGCGTCAGCAGCTCAAAACCCGCACCGTCTTCAACGTGCTGGGGCCGTTGGTTAACCCCGCTCGTCCACCGCTGGCGCTGATTGGCGTGTATAGCCCCGAATTGGTTCGCCCTATCGCCGAAACGCTGAAAGTACTGGGCTACCAGCGTGCCGCCGTTGTACACGGTGGAGGAATGGATGAAGTCGCGATTCATGCACCGACGCAGGTTGCCGAGTTGAACCATGGCGAGATCGCAACCTACGAACTGACGCACCGCGATTTCGGGCTGGATGCGTATCCGCTATCGGCATTACAAGGCGGTACGCCAGAAGAAAATCGTGACATTCTCGCGTCACTGCTACAAGGTAAAGGTGAACGTGCGCACGCCGCCGCGGTTGCCGCCAACGTTGCGCTGCTCCTGAGATTATTTGGACAAGAAGATCTGCGCCAAAATGCGCAACAGGCGCTTGAAGTCATTCATAGTGGACAGGCTTATCAGCGCGTTATCGCCCTGTCCGCCAGAGGATAATGGAACCATGCAGGAAACCGTATTACATAAAATTGTGCGCGATAAAGCGCTCTGGGTTGCGGAACGCGAAAAAGCACAGCCGCTGGCCTCTTTTCAGCATGAGATCGTTCCCAGCCAGCGTGATTTTTATCAGGCGCTGAAACAAGACAAGCCCGCCTTTATTCTTGAATGCAAAAAGGCGTCCCCGTCGAAGGGATTGATTCGCGATGATTTCGACCCGGTAGCGATAGCTCAGGTCTATAAAGATTACGCGTCTGCTATTTCCGTTTTGACTGACGAAAAGTATTTTCAGGGCGATTTTGCCTTCCTGCCGCAGGTTAGCGCGGCAGTGCATCAACCGGTGTTGTGCAAAGACTTTATTATTTCGCCCTACCAGATCTATCTGGCACGCTACTATCAGGCCGATGCGATTCTGCTGATGCTATCCGTGCTGGACGACGAGCAGTATCAGCAACTGGCCGAAGTCGCGCACAGTCTGAAGCTGGGCGTGTTGACAGAAGTCAGTAATGAAGAAGAGCTGCTGCGGGCCATTCAGCTCGAAGCACGCGTCGTTGGGATCAACAACCGCGACCTGCGCGATCTCTCCATTGACCTCAACCGTACCCGGACGCTCGCACCGCGTCTGCCTGCTGGCGTCACCGTGATCAGTGAATCCGGTATCAACTGCCAGGCACAGATTCGTGAACTCAGCGCCTTTGCTCAGGGCTTCCTGATCGGCAGTTCACTAATGTCTGAGCCGGATCTGAACGGCGCGGTACGTCGCGTTATTCTGGGTGAGAACAAAGTCTGCGGCCTGACGCGCGCAGCTGATGCACAGACCGCCTATCAAGCGGGTGCACTCTACGGCGGTTTAATCTTCGTCGCTAGTTCTCCACGCTATATTGACGCCAAGCAAGCCGCCGACGTAATGACGGGGGCTCCACTGCGCTATGTTGGTATTTTTCGCAATGCGCCCGTTGAACACATCGTTGCGATCACAACGCAGTTGGGATTAGCAGCCGTTCAACTGCACGGTGATGAAGATCAACAGACGATCGACAAGCTACGCCAGCAGTTACCCGCAACCTGCCAGATTTGGAAAGCGCTGAGCATCACGGACACCCTGCCAGAACGTAATCTCACCCACGTCGATCGCTACGTGTTTGATAACAGCCAGGGTGGCAGCGGGAAAACCTTCAACTGGTCGCTGCTAGCGAATCAATCATTGGATAACGTGCTGTTAGCCGGCGGCCTGAATAGCGATAACTGTGCACTGGCGGCACAGCAAGGTTGCGCAGGACTGGATTTCAATTCCGGGGTAGAAAGCGAACCGGGAAAAAAAGACTCACATAAAATTGCTGCGGTTTTTGCGACATTACGTCAACCGCAGCACTAAAACAGACGGGAAAATTATGACATTACTCAACCCTTACTTCGGTGAATTCGGCGGGCAGTTTGTTCCGCAGATCCTCATCCCGGCGTTACGCCAGCTGGAAGAGGCTTTCGTCAGTGCACAAAAAGATCCTGAATTTCAGGCCGAATTTACCGACCTGCTGAAAAACTACGCGGGTCGTCCGACCGCGTTAACCCTGTGTCAAAACCTGACTGCTGGGACAAAAACCAAACTGTACCTGAAACGCGAAGATCTGCTGCATGGCGGTGCGCACAAAACCAATCAGGTACTCGGACAGGCTCTGCTGGCTAAGCGCATGGGTAAAAGTGAAATCATCGCTGAAACCGGTGCAGGCCAACACGGTGTCGCGACGGCGCTGGCTTGCGCCCTGCTCGGCCTGAAATGCCGCGTTTATATGGGAGCAAAAGACGTTGAGCGCCAGTCGCCGAACGTGTTCCGTATGCGTTTGATGGGGGCAGAAGTGATTCCGGTTCACAGCGGTTCTTCCACGCTGAAAGATGCCTGCAACGAAGCGCTACGTGACTGGTCTGGCAGCTATGAAACGGCACACTATCTGCTGGGAACAGCTGCTGGCCCGCATCCTTATCCGACTATCGTGCGCGAGTTCCAACGCATGATTGGTGAGGAAACCAAAGCGCAGATTCTGGAAAAAGAAGGTCGCTTGCCGGATGCGGTACTGGCCTGTGTCGGCGGTGGCTCTAACGCGATTGGGATGTTCGCTGATTTCATCGATGATACTACCGTCCGTCTGATCGGCGTTGAACCTGGTGGCTTGGGCATTGAATCCGGGCAGCACGGCGCACCGTTAAAACACGGCCGCGTGGGTATTTATTTCGGCATGAAGTCCCCGATGATGCAAACGTCCGACGGGCAAATTGAAGAGTCTTACTCTATTTCCGCCGGGCTGGATTTCCCGTCCGTAGGGCCGCAGCACGCCTATCTGAACAGCATTGGCCGTGCCGACTATGTCTCGATTACCGATGATGAAGCGTTGGATGCTTTCAAAGCACTCTGCCGCGGTGAAGGGATTATTCCCGCGCTGGAATCCTCCCACGCGCTGGCACATGCCTTGAAGATGATCAAAGCGGAGCCAGAGAAGGAGCAACTGCTGGTGGTCAACCTGTCCGGCCGTGGTGATAAAGACATCTTTACCGTGCACGATATTTTGAAAGATCGGGGAGAAATCTAATGGAACGCTATCAACAGTTATTTAACCGCCTGTCAGAGAAAAAGGAAGGCGCGTTCGTTCCGTTTGTTACGCTGGGCGATCCCTCTCCCGAGCAGTCCCTGAAAATTATCGACACGCTGATTGCAGCCGGTGCCGATGCGTTGGAGCTGGGCGTACCCTTCTCTGACCCGTTGGCGGATGGCCCGACCATTCAGGATGCCAACCTGCGTGCGTTTGCCGCAGGCGTCACGCCGGACCAATGCTTCGAAATGCTGGCAACCATACGCCAGAAATACCCGGAAATCCCGATTGGCCTGCTGATGTATGCCAATCTGGTTTTCAGCAACGGCATTGATGAATTCTATCAGCGTTGCGCGCAGGTTGGCGTCGATTCGGTGTTAGTGGCGGATGTCCCGGTAGTAGAATCTGCGCCTTTCCGTGCAGCTGCGCTGCGACACGGCATCGCCCCCATTTTTATCTGTCCGCCTAATGCTGACGATGAACTGCTGCGCGAGATCGCCTCTTATGGTCGCGGCTATACCTATTTAGTGTCGCGTGCGGGCGTGACTGGGGCAGAAAAGCGCGCGCAACTGCCGCTGAATCATCTGGTTGCCAAACTGAACGCGTATCATGCTGCCCCGCCGTTACAAGGGTTTGGCATTTCCGATCCCGCTCAAGTGCGGGAAACGTTAGCCTCAGGCGCAGCGGGTGCTATTTCTGGCTCTGCGATCGTACGGATTATCGAAAAAAATCTGAACCAGCCTGACGTTATGCTGTCCGAGTTACACGCCTTTGTGAGTGAAATGAAAGCCGCTACGCATTCATAACACGTTTCAGGCGCGCGATTTGTGCTTCACACAAGTCCTATCGTGCGCCGAATAATGTTTCAAATTATTTCTTATTCAATTAACCCGAAACATCTCCAATTAGTATTTAGTTTCCACCTTGCTATAATTGTAAGAAATGTTTTCAAATTGAAATAATTATTTAATTCCATGCCAAAAAAATAAGTTAACTACCTCTTAATTTTGAAACCGCATAAATCCCACGAATAAAATACGAAGAAAATCACAGAATTGAGATCATTTAAAATTATCTCTTTTTAACGATCTTGTTCACATTACTGTAAGAAATAATAAATAGAATGGAACTGCTGAACAAAAGTGGCAGCGCGTTTTTTAAATAATAATTCTCTTCAACATGGGATAATAAAATGAAAGTTAAAATATTGACGATGGTGGTAACCTCCTTAATCAGCTTAAGCTCTATGGCCGTCACGATTGACTATCGCCATGAGATGAAAGATACGGCAAAGAACGATCATAAAGATCGCCTGCTGATGTCCCACCGTTTTGACAACGGCTTTGGTCTGTCCATGGAAGCCAAATGGGGCCAATCTGATAGTGACAAAACCCCTAATAAACCGTATAACGAAACCGTCAGCACCGGTACCGAAGTGACCGCCAGCTACCTGTACAAGTTTGATAAAACCTTTGGCCTTGAAGCAGGGCTAAACATGGTTTCCTCTTCAAAAGACAACAACTATCGTCCTTATATCAAAGGTACAGCCAACATCACCGATTCTCTGTACTATGGCCTGCGCTACCGTGCATCCTACCTGCGTAAAAGTGACAGCATTGGTACTACAGCCCCTTCAGATATGAAAGGCTACACCATCACCAGTACACTGGGTTACAAACTGCCAGCGAATTTTGTCATTGAATACGAATTTGAATACGACAAGAAAACTAAAGCTGGTTCTGTTGGCTACCTCGCTGACAACGAAAACTATGACATGACCCACGATGTTAAATTAGCTTATAAATTCGACAAAAACTGGACACCTTACGTTCAAGTCGGTAACGTTTCTGGTAGCAAAACCACTGACGAGCGTCAAACTCGCTACCGTGTTGGTGTACAGTACAATTTCTAATGGCTAACGCCATCTAGATAATTGCTGTAATAAAAATAGCGTTCTCTTTATTGGTTTGTTATTTCCTGTCTATAAAAACGGCGACGTTATTTACGTCGCCGTTTTTTATGGCGTGCCATCCTTGGCCGCCACCCTTCCGGGCCGTTGCTGACGCAACGTTAAAAATTTCTCCCGGAAGTTTTTTATTCTTCACATCAAACTACATTAACAATCAGAAGCGATAGCCTACGCCAAACATAAAGGCCCAGGGATCAAGTTTGGTATGGATGCTTTGCTGATTGTTACCGGCTTTAAATTTCACGTCGGTATCAATATCCATCCACCATACAGACATATTAAGCAGCCAGTTTTTATCCAGGTTGTAATCCAATCCAGCCTGCGCAGCAAGGCCCCAGGAATTCTTCAGACTCAGATCGCTCAGACCCGCACCGGTTCCCTTGTCATTAAACTTCTCATCGAAGAACATCGTGTAATTCAGACCAACGCCCAAATAAGGACGTAATTTATCTTGAGTATCACCAAAATAGTACTGCGCGACCAGTGAAGGCGGCAGGTGTTTAACTTCCGCAATAGTCCCCGTTCCCGGTGTGCCGACTTTATGTTTAAACGGCGTGGCGGCGAGCAATTCAATCCCAATGTTGTCCGTCACCATGTAGCTAAAAGTCAAACCCAGTTGCGTATTGTTACTAACCTGAAACTCGCCTAAACCCAGTACGTTGTCCGAACTTTCAGCAGGTCGCACGGTTGCTGAACCTGCCCGAACAATGAAATCACCCGCTTGATGAGCCTGTGCCAATGCAGGCATGAGCGCCGCTGCCAACAATAATAAAGATGTCTTTTTCATTACCCACTCCATTTATAGGGTTTAAATTTCGAGCGAAATATACCCCTAAGTAGGTATTCTTGTTTTAAGCCAGATCACATCTCTTAAAGATTTTACGCCCGAATTGAACTGAATCATTTATCGCTAACTCATTAGAATTCATGAAATTGATCCAGATCAATAGTGGTGTAAAGATATCGAATACGCCGCAGGTGGCGATAAGCGCCACGATGAGTAGCCATACCACACCGACCTCATAGTGAGGCGAAAAGCAGCATTGCATCGTTGACGGGGTGCCACAGCGCGAATTAACAGGTTACAATTGGGAGTTAAGTTCTCTCTGTCGATTTATCTTTTTTCAAGGAGCCTGCATGCCTATCACGGCTAACACGTTGTACCGTGACACGATGAATTTCACCCGCAACCAGTTCATCAGCATCTTAATGATGTCACTGTTGACGGCATTCATTACTGTCATACTGAATCATGCGCTATCGCCTTCTGGAGACGAGTTACAGATTCTGAGCAGTTCCAGCAGCGATCTGTCATCTTCTGTCGAAGCTGGCTTGATGGATATGATTCAGCAAATGACGCCGGAACAACAAACCGTGTTGCTGAAAATGTCGGCAGCAGGCACCTTTGCTGCGTTAGTGGGCAATGCGCTGCTGACGGGCGGGGTTCTGATGCTGATCCAGCTGGTTTCTGACGGACAGCGCACCAGTGCACTGCGCGCAATTGGCGCCTCTGCACCTTTTTTACTGCGTCTGCTTATCCTGATCCTGCTGTGCACCCTGCTCATTCAACTTGGCATGATGCTTCTGGTCATTCCTGGCGTGCTGCTCGCTATTGCACTGAGTTTGTCACCCGTGATTGTCGTCACGGAAAAAAGCGGGATTTTCAACGCCATTAAAGTGAGTACCAAACTGGCTTACGGTAACCTGCGTGCAACCGCGCCTGCCATCGTGATGTGGCTACTGGCTAAAATCGCTATTTTACTGATCGTGTCGAAGTTACCGATTTCCTCACCGACCGTGCTCGGCGTGGTTCTGAATGGCTTGGGCAACCTGATCTCCGCGATCCTGCTCATTTATCTGTTCCGCCTTTATATGCTGCTGCGCGCTTAACTGCCGCTCTCTGCCTATGCCATCGCTCTGGTGGCATAGGTTCTGCCAAATCTCCGTTCGCTATCTACCCAATCGTAATTTTCTGCAAATTATTACAATATCTCGGGAATGGTGTTCCACAATAAAGGATAATGGCATGAGCTATCGGATAACTCTCGCGGGTTATGATTACGACACTGTTGAGTGATGGATTGACATAATGAAGCAACTTCTTGATTTTATACCGTTGGTCGTTTTTTTTGCGGCCTATAAACTTTATGACATCTATATCGCATCGGGTGCACTGATTGCCGCAACGGCGCTGTCACTCGTGGTCACCTGGGTGATGTATCGTAAAATAGAGAAAATGACGCTGGTCACTTTTGCCATGGTCGTCGTTTTCGGTTCGCTAACGCTGGTGTTCCATAACGATCTGTTTATCAAGTGGAAAGTCACCATTATCTATGCGTTATTTGCCGCAGCCCTGCTGGTTAGCCAGTTTGTGATGAAACAGACCCTGATTCAGAAAATGTTGGGTAAAGAGTTAACCCTTCCGCAGCCAGTCTGGGGGAAACTGAATTTCGCCTGGGCCATGTTCTTTCTGGTGTGTGGGCTGGTTAACATCTATATTGCTTTCTGGTTACCGCAAAACGTTTGGGTTAATTTCAAAGTCTTTGGTCTGACCGGTGTGACGCTGCTGTTTACGCTGATTTGTGGCGTTTATATCTATCGTCACTTGCCTAACGATCAGGAAAAGTCAGAAGAAGAAAAAAGCGAGCAACAGCAATAGCCAAAGCGAGATAGACACAATGAGCACACAAAACGTGTTACCACAGGGCGAACTGGTTCTCCGCACGCTGGCAATGCCAGCCGATACCAATGCGAACGGAGATATTTTTGGCGGTTGGTTGATGTCGCAAATGGACATCGGCGGCGCGATTCTGGCGAAAGAAATTGCCGAAGGACGTGTCGTTACCGTACGGGTTGATGGGATGTCATTCTTAAAACCTGTCGCCGTCGGCGATGTGGTTTGCTGCTATGCGCGTTGTTTACGTACTGGCCGTAGCTCTATCAACGTCAACGTTGAAGTGTGGGTGAAGAAAGTCTCCTCTGAGCCGATTGGTCAGCGCTATCGGGCTACCGAAGCGTTATTCACCTACGTCGCAGTCGATGAAGAAGGCCATCCGCGCGAACTGCCTGCGGGTAAAAGCAACTTCACGCCAAGCGAGTAACGTTTAGCGTTCATCGGCGTAAGCTGCTTTGAATAGCGATCGATACGAACACGGGACGTCATCTGCTAAAGATGACGTCCCGTTTCTTTGTACTGGCATGAATTATTCGACTGCCGCCCCGCCGTCAATTTTAAAGACGATGGTCACAACCAAATCTTTGCCCGGTTTACCCGCTTCATAACGCCATTTACGCATGGCTTGTTTGATATCACGTTCGAACATATTGCGCGGTTCAGCAGAAAGCACGCGCACGTTGTCAACACGTCCGGACTCGTCCACATCAAACTGCATCTTCACCCGCCCTTCAACGCGCAGAGAAAACGCGCGAGCCGGATACTGAGGCTGTGCGCGGCTCAACGGACGTGGCCCGCTTGACTGCGTGCTTGCTGCGGGTGCCGGTGCCTGCTTCACTGGCGCATTAGTTACATTGCGCGTTGGCTCTGTACTGGTAAACGGCGAAGGCGGCTGTTTTTCAACCGTCGGTTCACGTTTAACCGGCTTCGGTTGCTCAACCTTCTTCACCGGCTTAGGCTCCGGTTTAGGTTTCGGCGGCTTGGGCTTTGGTTCAGGTAATGGCATAGGAACCGGCTGCGGCAATGGCTCCGGTTCAGGAATGGGTTCCGGCTCTGGTTCAGGCTGCTTAACCGGCTCTGGCTCTGGGGCCGATTTCGCAGCAGGTGCCGCTTCATAAGCCGCAGGGTTCACCATCACCACGCTGATGGGCTTAGATTCCTGCGGTAATTCGATTGAATTATTAAATGATGCGTACAGCAAACCTGCAATCAGTGAACCGTGAAAACCGACTGAAAGTATGAATGGCCATGAGTAACGGCGGGTCAAAAAAAACTTTTTTTGCGGCATAGTCTGTCTTTATCCTCTTATGCCGCCCAAGTTTAAATGCAAATAGCAATCATATTCAATAACAACCCGTGGAATTGTTAAAAAAACCGAAATCGCGGGGGGATTACTCTGGCAAATCAACCTATTGTCCTCACACTATTGTCTTCAAACAACATCACGTATGATGATAGAAACTCGTTTCTCTTACCCGATAGCGTTTGACCGCAGGGGTCTCAAACCCGGCCCCCCAAACGATGAAGGGTACCTTCCCACCTATGAGGTCGCTATGCTCTACGTCATTTATGCTGAAGATAATGTTGATTCATTAGCAAAACGCCTGTCGGTCAGACCAGACCATCTTGCCCGTTTACAGGCATTGCGCGATCAAGGGCGACTGATTACCGCTGGCCCTTTGCCTGCAATCGACAGCGAGGATCCCAGTCAGGCTGGCTTTAGCGGCTCCGTGATTATCGCCGAATTCACATCGCTGGATGAGGCAACAGCATGGGCCAATGCCGACCCTTACCTCGCGGCAGGCGTTTATAAACACGTCAGCGTGAAGCCATTCAAAAAAGTGTTTTAAACATCCAATTGATGCAGGTCATGGTTGCATGAAAAAGCCATGGCCCTTTTCGCCCCCGTCAAAAGCTGAAATATTTTAGTCATTTAACAGTGATAGTTTGACCGCTATTCATCTATAGAGGGTCAACAATCATGTTAATGCCTGCGATTTTGCGAAACGGAGTTGCATCTATCCGCCGCCGTCATCGCCTCAGTATTCTCTCCGGATTGTTATTGATCATTGGGTTATTTTCTTTACTGCAATTGGTGTCCGTCGGCGTCATTTCTCAAACGATGACTCAGGTTCGGCAGGATATTTCCGCTAACGAGAGCCTTCGTCAGCAACAAGCGTTAATGGACAAAGCACGGATGGAAGTGATGAATGCCAGCGACAAGCTCAACCGCGCGGGCATTTATTTGTTGGTAGACAAAGAAACGGGGTCTGAAGGTAGCTGGCACAGCCTGATGGATGAAGCGGAAGTGTCTCTCAAACAGGCGCAGGCGCACTACCAATTACTGGGGACGGTCACGACGGCTGAAGCGGACACCGCGGCGTTTATCGATTTGAAAAAGAGCTATAGCCAGCTTTATTCCGGGCTTGTCGAACTGGCCGAAGGAATAAAGACCACTAATCAGATCGATATTTTCTTTGCCGTTCCGGTACAGGCTTACCAAAGCGATTTTACCCAGAAATATTCACACTATCTGCAAGATACCGATGCGCTGCAAAAGCAGCATGGCCAACAATTTTTATCCTCTCTCGATAACGCCAAAACGATTTTCATTACGGTTCTTGGCCTCTTGCTGGCAATCGCCATCGCCGTGTGGATTGGCGTGAGTCGGATCATTATTCGTCCGCTGACGCACATTATTGCCCATTTAAAACTGATCGCAGCGGGCGACCTTTCGCATGCGGTCAATACAAAGACGCGCGGTACACGCGAAGTTGAACAGCTTAATACCAGCGTCATTCAAATGCAGGAAGGTCTGGTGAATCTGGTCAATCAGGTTCGTCAGGGTGTCGACCATATGGTGACGCAGGTCGATCGGGTCGCGGCAGATAACCATCGGCTTTCCGAACAGGCAAACCGCCAATCCCACGAGCTCAAAGTCACCACAGAACATATTATTCAGCTTAGCCAGCATCTGGAACAAAATACCCAGCATACCCAACAGGCTAATTTGCACGCGGAAGATACCAGCAAGATCGCCGCACAGGGTGAGACGATGATGAATGACGTCAAGGTGGCGATGTCAGACATTGCAGGCAGAACGCGTGAGATGACGGAAGCCATTGGGATGATAGAGAACGTGGCGTTTCAGACGCATATTTTGTCGTTGAACGCCGCCATTGAAGCCGCACGAGCTGGAACGATGGGACGAGGTTTTGCCGTTGTCGCGCGGGAAGTCGGCACGCTGGCTTCGCAAAGCAGCCATTCTGCACAAAATATTAATGTGCTGATTCGTGATTCAGATAACAGCGTAACCACAGGAACACGCCTGGTGAACAAACTGAATGACAGCCTGCAACACATCATTCAGACCGCGAAAGACACGGGCACGTTTCTGAGCGAGATTTCGGAGATATCGCACCAGCAGAACGAGAGCATCCATGAAGTCACCGCCCGTCTCAGCACGCTGAACGACACCGTCAGGGAAAATGCGGGACAGGTTGAAGCCTCCGCACACACTTTCGCCTCACTGCTGGAGCAAACGGAACGCTTAAATACGTCGGTATCGCTGTTTATCCTGCCCTCAACAGAGGATGACATTAACCCGATGATCGATCAGAGGGCAATGGCGCAGCGCATTCCAGTCATGGGATGAGCCGATGAGGGAATAAACCCCGCGAGTAGTAAACCGTGTGATAAAAAATAGCGACCAGACCTCGGGTCGCTATTTTCCTCACTGGCTTACCAGTCGTAGGTTACCGCATAGAGCAATGCTCGTCGTTGCTGCTTTTGTTGCAGATAACGGGCAGAGCGAATATGACGATACGTACGTGATTGAGCCTCCAACCAGCGACTTCTTCTGCGCTGGACCTGACGTAACATCCGCCAGCGACCCACTTCATTCCGACTGCGTTTCATTATGCGACTCTTGTTAATACACTCGCGCTGGGCATTATACCCCCCTCATTCACGGCGACAATCAGTGAATGCCCCTCTCCACCATTCTCTTCTTACCCATAGCTTCCGTTCCCTAAATAATTCGAGTCGCGCAGCCAACGCACATGCACTTGAAGTATGACGGGGATATTCAGAGGAAAGGCATTTCCCCTTTTATAAATCTATGCGTACACTTTGTTAATTCTTTGCAGAAGGGAACTGTGCTGCTTTTATGTCGACATTTTATACCGTAATAAGTTGGTTACTGGTTTTTAGCTACTGGTTGCTGATTGCAGGTGTGACCCTGCGTATTCTGATGAAACGTCGGGCGGTGCCTTCTGCGATGGCTTGGCTGCTGGTAATTTATATTCTGCCACTTGTCGGTATTGTCGCTTATCTTTCGTTCGGCGAGCTCCATCTCGGCAAACGCCGAGCCGAACGTGCCAGCAAAATGTGGCCATCAACGGCAAAATGGCTACGCGAATTAAAAGAATATCGCCGTATTTTCGCGACGGAAAACAGTGAGGTCGCCAGCGCGTTATTTCAACTGTGTGAGAGACGGCAAGGGGTTGGCGGCGTAAAAGGCAACCAGTTGCAGTTGATGACCACGTTTGATGACACCATTAAAGCGCTATTGCGTGATATTGAACTCGCACGCAACAACATCGAAATGGTGTTCTACATCTGGCAACCCGGCGGCCTGGTTGAGCAAGTTTCCTCTTCTCTTATCGCCGCAGCACGACGCGGGGTACACTGCCGCATTCTGCTGGACTCTGCCGGCAGCGTACAATTTTTCCGCCAGCATCACCCCGAGTTGATGCGCACCGCCGGGATCGAAGTGGTCGAAGCCCTGAAAGTTAATCTATTCCGAGCTTTCCTTCGCCGTATGGATTTGCGACAGCACCGTAAAATCATCCTGATCGACAACCGTATCGCCTATACCGGCAGCATGAATATGGTCGATCCCCGTTTATTCAAACAAGATGCCGGCGTTGGGCAATGGATCGACCTGATGGCGCGTATTGAAGGCCCTGTGGCAACCACGCTGGGGATTATTTACTGCTGCGACTGGGAAATGGAGACAGGCAAGCGTCTGCTTCCGCCGCCGCCGGATGTTAATGTTATGCCGTTCGAACAGGAGAGCGGCCATACCATTCAGGTTATTGCCTCCGGCCCTGGTTACCCGGAAGAAATGATCCATCAGGCGCTGCTGACGTCCGTCTATTCGGCACGTAAGCAATTGATCATGACGACCCCCTACTTCGTACCCAGTGACGATTTACTACACGCCATCTGTACCGCCGCTCAGCGCGGGGTCGATGTCAGCATTATTGTTCCACACAAAAATGACTCCGTGCTGGTCGGCTGGGCCAGTCGCGCGTTCTTCACGGAACTGCTGGACGCTGGCGTAAAAATTTATCAGTTCAAGGACGGATTGCTGCACACCAAAAGCGTACTGGTTGATGGACAGCTCAGTCTGGTTGGCACGGTGAATCTGGATATGCGCAGTCTGTGGCTGAATTTTGAAATTACGCTGGTGATTGACGATGCCGGATTCGGCAGCGATTTAGCCTGCGTACAGGAAGATTATATCGCCCGCTCACGCCTGTTAAACGCGACACAGTGGCAAAACCGCCCTTACTGGCAACGTATTGTCGAGCGGCTGTTCTACTTTTTCAGCCCCCTGCTATAAATATCCCCGTCATACTTCAAGCTGCATGTGCGTTGGCTTTCCTCGCTCACCCCAGTCACTTACTGATGTAAGCTCCTGGGGACTCACTGTGTCGCCGCCTGCCTGCAACTCGAATTATTTAGGGCATACTCCGTTTTCCCGTGTTCTAATAAGGCTATTGGGAATTAACAGGAATGACGTTATGGATTTGAATAATCGCCTGACCGAAGACGAAGCATTGGAACAGGCCTACGACATCTTTTTGGAACTTGCGGCTGATAACCTCGATCCAGCAGATATTCTGCTGTTCAACCTACAATTCGAAGAGCGTGGTGGCGCAGAGTTATTCGACCCTGCTGAAGACTGGGCCGATCACGTAGATTTCGACCTGAATCCTGACTTTTTTGCCGAAGTCGTCATTGGGCTGGCCGAAGAAGATGGTGAAGAGATCACCGATATTTTTGCCCGCGTGCTAATTTGCCGGGAAAAAGACCACAAACTTTGCCACATTTTGTGGAAAGAGTAATTCCTCTTCCTTAAACGTAAGGCGTCTCCCGCAGGAGACGCCTTTTTTACATCAGTAGCCGATAAAACGGATTACTGTGATTCAGCTTCTACCACCGGTAACAGCGCCTGCGGATCGACCTTCAAACACGAAACCGCGTGCGTAAAGCTCCCTTCCAGCAATGGTCGGGTTTTCGAACACTCAGGGCCGACAACCGGACAGCGCGTGCAGAACACGCAGCCCGATGGTGGATTGATCGGTGAAGGCAAATCCCCTTCCAGCAACTGTATCTTCTTGTTCCGTTCCTGATCGGGATCGGGAATCGGCACGGCAGACATCAGCGCACGCGTATACGGGTGCTGCGGGTTTTGGTAGACCTGATCGTACGTTCCCAGCTCTACAGCATGACCCAGATACATCACCAGCACACGATCGGAAATGTGCTTCACGACCGACAGGTCATGGGCGATAAAAATCAGCGACAGGCGCATTTCGCGCTGCAACTGACGCAGCAGGTTAACCACCTGTGCCTGAATTGACACGTCCAGCGCGGAAACCGGTTCGTCACAGATAATCAGCTTCGGCTCCAGAATCAGCGCACGCGCGATGCCGATACGCTGACACTGCCCGCCTGAGAACTCATGCGGATAGCGGTTGATCAGGTTCGGCAGCAGCCCAACCTTCAGCATCATCGCTTTCACACGATCTTTCACCGTCTGTCGATCCAGCTCTGGATGATAAACCTTTAACGGCTCGGCAATAATCTCACCGATGGTCATACGCGGGTTCAGCGATGCCAGTGGATCCTGGAATATCATCTGAATGTCACTCCGCGCGGCGCGCCATTCATCGGCGCTCATACCCAGCAGATCTTTTCCCAGCCAGGTAACGCGTCCGTCCGTCGCTTTTACCAGCCCGATAATGGCACGCGCCAGCGTAGACTTGCCGCAGCCGGATTCCCCCACCACGCCCAGCGTTTCGCCTTCATATAAACGCAGCGTCACACCATCGACCGCTTTCAATTTTTTCGGTGGCTGCCAGAACCACTGCTTATCATCTCTGACATCAAAGTGGACTTTCAGATCGTCCACTTCTAACAACACCTTCTTCTCGTCCGCGTTGTTCATACCACCTCCTCAATCGCTCTAAAGCAGGCACGCAAGCGGCCATCACCAAAAGATTCCAGCGCGGGTGCGCTATGGCAGACATCCATCGCATACGGGCAGCGTGGTTGGAACGGACACCCTTTCGGCAAACGTAATAAGTTAGGCGGGTTACCCGGAATCGTCGCCAGCACGTCATCTTCCGCATCCAGACGCGGCACGGCATTGAGCAGACCGACGGAGTACGGGTGGCTCGGATGATAAAAGACATCGCGTGCAACGCCGTATTCCATCGTGCGCCCGGCGTACATCACCAGCACTTTGTCACAAATACCGGCAACAACCCCCAGGTCATGGGTAATCATGATGATGGCGGTATTAAACTCGCGCTTCAGCTCGTTCAGCAACGTCATAATCTGCGCCTGAACCGTCACATCCAGTGCCGTTGTCGGTTCATCGGCAATCAGCAGCTTCGGACGACACAGTAGCGCCATTGCGATCATCACGCGCTGACGCATTCCGCCGGAAAACTCATGCGGATACATCTTCATACGCTTGCGCGCTTCAGGCATTTTAACCGCATCCAGCATTTTGACGGATTCTTCAAACGCTTCACTTTTGCTCAGGCGTTTGTGCAACATCAGCACTTCCATCAGTTGTTCGCCGACGCGCATGTAAGGGTTCAGCGACGTCATCGGGTCCTGGAAGATCATACTGATTTCTTCAGCACGCAGCTTATTCAGCTGGTTTTCAGGCAAATTGAGAATTTCTTTGCCACGAAAACGTGCCGAGCCGCCGATACGCCCATTGCGCGCCAGCAGCCCCATCAACGCAAACGCGGTTTGTGATTTACCGGAGCCGGATTCACCAACAATCCCCAGCGTTTCACCGGCGTTAAGCGTGAAGTTCAGGTCGTTAACCGCCGTCACGTCGCCATCCTGCGTGTTGAACGTTACCCGGAGATCCTGAACATGTAGCAGCGCGTCGTGCGCGCCAGTTAACTCAATCTTGCTCATGTTGATGCTCCTCAGCGATCTTTCGGGTCGAGGGCATCACGCAGGCCATCGCCGATAAAGTTAAAACAAAACAGCGTGACAACCAGAAACGCCGCCGGATAGAACAGTAACCACGGCGACACTTCCATTGAGTTCGCACCATCATTCAGCAAGGCACCCCAACTGCTTAACGGTTCCTGCGTTCCCAGCCCCAGGAAGCTCAGGAAGGATTCGAACAGGATCATACTTGGCACCAGCAGAGAGGCGTAAACGACCACCACGCCCAGCACGTTAGGCACAACGTGGCGTAATACGATACCGCGCGTGGATACACCGGAAACCATCGCTGCTTCAATGAACTCTTTACGTTTCAGGCTAAGCGTCTGGCCGCGCACGATACGCGCCATATCCAGCCAGGACACCATGCCAATAGCCACGAAGATCAGCAGCATGTTCTGCCCGAAGAACGTCACCAGCAGAATAACGAAGAACATGAACGGGAATGAGTTGAGGATTTCCAGCAGGCGCATCATCACCGAATCCACTTTCCCGCCCAGATAGCCGGACATCGCGCCATACAGCGTTCCGACGATCACCGCAACCAGCGCCGCCGCAACGCCAACCATCAGCGAGACGCGGCCCCCGATAGCAACACGGACCAGCAGATCACGACCGGAGGAATCCGTACCAAAATAGTGTCCAGACGTCATATCCGGTGCCGCTGACATCATTCCCCAGTCCGTATCCGCGTAGTCAAATGCAGACAGCATCGGGGCGAAGATCACGAACAGGGTAATCACGGCCAAAACAAGCAGACTGGCCAGTGCAGCACGGTTGTGGATAAAGCGCAGACGCGCATCCTGCCACAAACTACGCCCTTCAATCTCAGCCTGCTCGGTGAAGTTCTCTAACGCTTCAACGTTTTTTCGATTCCAAAACATAACGCCCCCAATTAATAGCGAATTTTCGGATCGATAACAGCGTAGAGCACGTCAATGATCGCATTAAATAAAATGGTTAAGCCGCCGACCAGAATCGTCAGGCTCAGTACGAGTGAGTAGTCGCGGTTCAGTGCACCGTTTACGAACAGTTGTCCAATACCCGGTAAACCAAAAATGGTTTCAATGACCATCGAACCGGTAATAATCCCCACAAACGCCGGCCCCATATAAGAGAGCACAGGCAGCAGCGCAGGCTTTAACGCATGGCGCAGGACGATGCGGCGCATCGGCAGCCCTTTGGCGCGCGCGGTGCGAATAAAGTTAGAGTGTAAAACCTCGATCATCGATCCTCGGGTAATACGCGCGATGCTGGCGATATAAGACAAAGACAGTGCCACCATCGGTAAAATCATGTATTTGGGTGTCCCACCATTCCACCCACCGCCGGGCAGCCACCGCAGCGTAATGGCGAAAATCAGCACCAGCAACGGCGCAACGACAAAGCTGGGTATCACCACCCCCGTCATGGCAAAGCCCATCACGGTATAGTCCCATTTCGTATTCTGATTCAGCGCGGCGATCACGCCGGCACTCACACCAAAAACGACGGCCAGAACGAATGCCGCAGCCCCCAATTTTGCAGAAACAGGGAAAGACGTCGCGACCAGATCGTTCACGGAATAGTCTTTGTATTTAAACGAAGGACCGAAATCACCCTGCACCAATTGCAGCAAGTAGTTGCCGTACTGCGTCATAATGGGGTCGTTCAGATGGTATTTGGCTTCAATATTCGCCATCACTTCCGGCGGTAAATTACGTTCACCGGTAAAAGGGCTGCCAGGTGCCAATCGCATCATGAAAAACGAGATGGTGATCAGGATGAATAGTGTCGGAATCGCCTCTAAACAGCGGCGAAGAATAAATTTTAACATTGCTCGTACCTATAAAAGGCTGGCAGCACAGTTACATGCGCCAGCCATTATTATTAGTGCTTGATGATATAAAGATCTTTCACGTAAACATTATCCTGCGGATCTTTGCCTGTTAATCCACCAACATAAGGTTTCACCAATCGGGTATTCGCATAGTAATAAACCGGGGCAATTACCGCGTCTTTATTCAGTAATGCTTCGGCCTGCTGATAAACGTCTGCACGTTCCTCATCGGTTTTCACCTGTAAGGACTTCGCCACCAGCGCATCAAACTCTTTGCTCTTATAATGTGCAGTGTTACTGCTGCTGTCTGACAGCATGCTGTTTAGGAAGGTGGACGGTTCATTATAGTCCGCACACCATCCGCCACGCGCGATGTCATAACTGCCCTGATGGCGGGAACTGAGGAACGTTTTCCATTCCTGATTTTCCAGCTTAACATCCACACCGATATTCTGTTTCCAGATAGAAGCCGCTGCGATCGCCATTTTCTTGTGCAGATCGGAGGTGTTGTACAGCAGGTTTAGCGTCAGCGGTTTGTCTGCGGTATAGCCCGCTTCCGCCAGCAGTTTCTTCGCTTCTGCGTTACGTTTTTCTTGTGACCAGGTGAACCACTCTGGCGTCTGAGCCTTGAAGCCATCGATATACGGCGGCACAAAACCATAGGCAGGAATATCGCCCTGATTCTTCACCTTGTTGGTCAGAATATCCTGGCTCAGGCCCAGACGCAGCGCCGTACGCACTCGGACATCGTTAAACGGTGGTTTCTGATTATTGATTTCGTAATAGTAGGTGCACAGGTACGGATAGACCTTCACTTCATTCGGAATTTCTTTCTTCAGCTTTTGAAACAATTCAATCGGCAGGTAATTGTATGTCATATCAATTTCACCGCTGCGATAGCGGTTCACGTCCGTCACTTCAGATGCGATCGGCAAATATGTCACCTGATTAATCACGGTGTGGGCGTTATCCCAATATTGCGGGTGGCGCTCCAGCACTATTTTTTCGTTCACCACCCAGTCTTTCAGTTTGTAGGCACCGTTGCCCACCCAATTTTGCGGCTGCGTCCATTTTTCACCGAATTTTTCGATTGCCGCTTTATTCACCGGTGACATGGCGACGTAAACAGGCAGCTTATAGAAGTAAGGTACTGCTTCAGAAAGCGTCACCTCAAAAGTATGATCGTCGATCGCTTTCACACCCAGCGTATCCGGGGATTTCTTGCCAGCGATGATGTCATCGATATTCAGCAGATGACCATATTGCAGATAGCTGGCGTAAGGCGAGGCTGTCTTTGGATCGGCCAGACGCTGCCAGCTATAGACGAAATCTTGTGCGGTAACCGGCTCACCGTTGGACCATTTGGCATCTTTACGCAGGTGGAATGTCCACACTTTAAAATCTTTGTTATCCCAGCTTTCTGCTACGCCGGGGCTGGTTTTGCCGTTAACGTCGGAAATAACCAATCCTTCCAACAGATCGCGTGATACGTTGGATTCCGGCACACCTTCGATTTTATGCGGGTCAAGGGAGGAAACTTCAGCACCATTGTTACGGACCAACTCCTGTTTTTCTGCTAACTGAACGCCTGCGGGAACGGTCGCGGCGAAGGCAGAAACAGCCATCGTGCTACTTAATGCCGCGATAATAGCGGCAGCTACTCTTTTTTTAGTTGTGATGTGTGTCATTATTTTCTCCTGTAATGTTGTCGTGCTAGTTATCTCAGCACGATTCCTGAATTAGAGCCCGGTGAGAAAACGATTAATCGATTCGACTCACGACCCATTCCCACATGGCAGGAATGGGTAACCGGAGATTAAACACCAAATTAATCACTGCTTGCTCACTTCATTTGCATCAAACCGTAAATGGCATCGCTACGGATTAATGCTTAATAATATAGAGATCCTTAACACGTAGATTATCCAACGGATCCTTACCGGTAATGCCACCAACATAAGATTTTACCAGTCGCGTGTTAACGTAGTAATAGACTGGCACAATCGTCGCATCTTTATCCAACTGGGACTCTGCCTGTTGATAAATTTGTGCGCGTTCATCGTCCGTTTTCGCTTGAATAGCCTTCGCCATCAGCGTGTCGAACGCCGCGCTCTTATAATGTGAGGTGTTGTTGCTGCTGTCTGACAGCATGCTATTCAGGAACGAGGTAGGTTCGTTATAGTCCGCACACCATCCGGCACGTGCGACATCGTAGTTCCCCTGATGACGCGTACTGAGATAGGTTTTCCACTCCTGGTTTTCCAGCTTCACGTCAACGCCCAGATTCTGTTTCCAGACTGATGCCGCGGCAATCGCCAGCTTTTTGTGCAGATCGGACGAGTTATAGAGCAAATTAAATGTCAGCGGTTTCTCTGCGGTATAGCCCGCTTCTGCCAACAGTTTTTTTGCTTCTTCATTACGTTTCGCCTGTGGCCAGGTAAACCACTCTGGCGTATGCGCTTTCAGGCCGTCCGTAAACGGAGGAATATAACCATAGGCAGGAATGTCGCCCTGGTTTTTCACTTTGTTGGTCAAGATGTTCTGATCAAGCCCCATACGCAACGCCGTACGTACCCGTACATCGCTAAACGGCGGTTTCTGGTTGTTGATTTCGTAATAATACGTACAGAGGAAGGGATTGACGTTAACTTCTTGTGGAATTTCTTTTTTCAGTTTCTGAAATAGTTCGATGGGTAATTTATTATTGGTAACATCAACTTCACCCGCACGGTAGCGGTTAACATCCGTCACTTCAGACGCAATCGGCAGATAAGTGACCTGATTAATCACAGTCTTGGCGTTATCCCAATATTGGGTATTGCGCTCCAGCACAAGCCGCTCATTCACGACCCAGGATTTAAGACGGTAAGCACCATTTCCTACCCAGTTTTCAGGCTGAGTCCATTTATCACCAAATTTCTCCACCGCTGCTTTATTGACCGGAGACATCGATGAGTGATTCAGTAATTTATAAAAGTACGGGATTGGCTCGCTTAATGTCACTTCCAGCGTATGGTCGTCGAGCGCTTTTACGCCTAACGTATCAGGAGATTTCTTGCTGGCGATAATGTCATCGATATTCAGCAGATGACCATACTGTAAATAGCTGGCGTAAGGAGAAACGGTTTTCGGATCGGCCAGACGCTGCCAGCTATAAACGAAATCTTGCGCAGTAACCGGTTCGCCATTTGACCACTTGGCGTCTTTGCGTAAATGGAATGTCCAGACTTTAAAATCGCTGCTTTCCCACCGCTCAGCGACGCCAGGAATCGGGTGTCCATCAGGATCGGAAATCACCAACCCTTCATATAAATCGCGCGCGACGTTGGATTCCGGCACACCTTCTATTTTATGCGGATCCAGTGATGACACCTCAGCACCATTGTTTCTCACCAGAACCTGCTCTTTCGCCAGCTCAACACCGGAAGGTACAGTCGCAGCCTGAACATTCACGCATGACGCCATCACTGCTGCGGCAATCATACTGGTAACAAAGCATCGTTTTGTTTTGCGAGTTTTCACTTTATAAACGCCCCTGTCTTGATACAACGCCATACCGGACTCCATGCGTAAAAATCGCCGTCACATAGAGCAGAAAAGATCGCCCATTATCCAAATAAATCATAAAATTAATTTATGGGTGAATAACGAATAGCAGGTCGACACTCGAAGCTATCAAAAGCAGACACATTCGCCAATATTTTTACATTGATGTTGCTTAATTTTCTTTACTACAGCTCGGTAAACGTTTTATTTCAATCATCTGATTCAATCATTAACCCCATGATAAACAATGTTTTTTCTGTAAAATTGAAAATATTTTTTAAATATTCAGCAATTTATATATTTTGAACAAAAAAACATCGTAGTGGGTTTTATCATTTTCACAGCACAAAAATGATGATGTATGCTTACCTGTCCGCGTCATTACCTGACTAGAATGTTATTATTTTAACAATTTCGTTACCCATTTTGTACGACAATAGCACACGATTCCCTTACGGTAGGCTGCGCGTAGAATAACCCTCTCGATTAAGATATAAGCGTCGTTTATACGAGCACGTTGTATACGAACAGGTCATTCCCACTATAGTGCACATAGTCGTGCCTGAAATGTGCCCCTAACAATGTCCCACGCTGATGCCGCCCCCTTCCTTACAATCCCTTTTAGGTAGAAAAACCGCTAATTTCGTCTGGTTAATGATAGTCGTTATCAATATTAATCTGCTGAATGGTGTCAGCTTAAAGAAAATTCGATATGGATCACAAAAAAAGCACCCATAAATGGGTATGCTCATTTCATACCGTAACGGACGCGCAGATATTCTTAATTTTTACGTAATTTCAAAACAATATTTTAAAAATTTACGATATCGGCGGTTACAGTATTTTAAAAAGCAACAATCGCGCCACAACGGCGGATGACAAGCTCTTTGAGTCAATTAATGCAAAATTGGCAGAAAAGAATAGCAAGGTAACGAAAACGCCCCCCGCTCGTTTATCTATACTGTTCTATCCGGCGAACAATTGACTGAAAGAGTTTAACATTTATCAGGAGAGCATTATGGCCGTAACCAACGTTGCTGAACTTAACGCATTGGTCGAAAGAGTGAAAAAGGCACAGCAGGAATTTGCCACTTACACTCAGGAACAAGTGGACAAAATTTTCCGCGCTGCCGCACTCGCTGCATCAGATGCCCGTATCCCGCTGGCAAAAATGGCGGTTGCCGAATCTGGCATGGGGATCGTGGAAGATAAAGTCATCAAAAACCACTTCGCATCCGAGTACATTTATAACGCCTACCAGGATGAAAAAACCTGCGGCATCCTCTCTACTGATGACACTTTTGGTACCATTACGATTGCCGAGCCGATTGGCCTGATTTGCGGTATTGTTCCCACCACCAACCCCACTTCTACCGCCATTTTTAAAGCGTTGATCAGCCTGAAGACCCGTAACGGGATTATCTTCTCTCCCCATCCACGTGCAAAAAATGCGACCAATAAAGCCGCTGACATTGTGCTACAAGCGGCAATTGCGGCAGGCGCACCGAAAGACATCATCGGCTGGATCGACCAACCGTCTGTCGACCTGTCCAACCAGCTTATGCACCACCCCGATATCAACCTGATTCTGGCGACTGGCGGCCCGGGCATGGTGAAAGCCGCATACAGCTCCGGTAAACCAGCGATCGGCGTAGGTGCCGGTAACACGCCTGTTGTCGTTGACGAAACCGCGGATATCAAGCGTGCCGTGGCGTCTATTCTGATGTCGAAAACCTTCGATAACGGCGTAATTTGTGCATCAGAACAGTCCGTCATCGTGGTAGACAGCGTTTATGATGCCGTGCGTGAACGTTTTGCCACCCACGGCGGCTACATGCTGAAAGGCAAAGAACTGCATGCCGTACAGGGTATCTTGCTGAAAAACGGTTCACTGAACGCCGACATCGTGGGCCAGCCTGCACCGAAGATCGCAGAAATGGCGGGTATCACTGTCCCTGCGAATACCAAAGTGCTGATTGGTGAAGTGACGGCCGTCGATGAATCCGAACCGTTTGCCCATGAAAAACTGTCTCCAACGCTGGCGATGTATCGTGCGAAAGACTTCAACGATGCCGTCATTAAAGCGGAAAAACTGGTCGCCATGGGTGGCATCGGTCACACATCCTGCCTATATACCGATCAGGACAATCAGCCAGAGCGCGTAAATCATTTCGGTAATATGATGAAAACGGCGCGTATCCTGATTAACACTCCAGCGTCTCAGGGGGGTATCGGCGATCTCTACAACTTCAAACTCGCTCCGTCTCTGACGCTGGGCTGTGGCTCTTGGGGCGGAAACTCCATCTCCGAAAACGTCGGTCCGAAGCACTTGATCAACAAGAAAACGGTAGCCAAGCGAGCAGAGAATATGTTGTGGCATAAACTTCCTAAATCCATTTATTTCCGTCGCGGCTCACTGCCGATTGCTCTTGAAGAAGTCGCTTCCGATGGTGCAAAACGTGCATTTATCGTGACCGACCGCTTCTTGTTCAACAATGGCTATGTCGATCAGGTGACGTCCGTATTGAAACAGCACGGGCTGGAAACCGAAGTATTCTTCGAAGTTGAAGCAGACCCTACGCTGAGCATCGTGCGTAAAGGCGCGGAACAAATGCACTCCTTCAAACCGGATGTGATTATTGCGCTGGGTGGCGGTTCTCCAATGGATGCCGCGAAGATCATGTGGGTGATGTATGAGCATCCTACGACGCACTTCGAAGAGCTGGCGCTGCGCTTTATGGATATCCGTAAACGTATCTACAAGTTCCCGAAAATGGGCGTCAAAGCCAAGATGGTGGCGATCACCACCACATCCGGTACCGGTTCTGAAGTGACGCCGTTTGCCGTGGTGACCGACGATGCAACCGGGCAGAAATACCCGCTGGCGGACTATGCGCTGACGCCAGATATGGCAATTGTTGATGCCAATTTGGTCATGAATATGCCGAAATCGCTGTGTGCGTTTGGTGGACTCGATGCGGTAACCCACTCGCTGGAAGCCTATGTTTCTGTGCTGGCAAACGAATATTCAGATGGACAGGCGTTACAAGCGCTGAAACTGCTGAAGGAAAACCTGCCAGACAGCTACCGCGACGGGGCAAAAAACCCGGTTGCCCGTGAGCGTGTGCACAATGCCGCGACGATTGCAGGGATTGCGTTTGCCAACGCCTTCCTCGGCGTTTGTCACTCCATGGCGCATAAGCTGGGCTCAGAGTTCCATATTCCGCATGGTCTGGCTAACGCCCTGCTGATCTCAAACGTGATTCGCTATAACGCGAACGACAACCCGACCAAGCAAACGACGTTCAGCCAATATGACCGTCCGCAGGCTCGCCGTCGTTACGCTGAAATAGCCGACCACCTGCGTTTGACGGCACCAAGCGATCGTACCGCGCAGAAAATCGAGAAATTGCTGAACTGGCTGGAAGAAATGAAGACCGAGCTGGGGATCCCAACGTCCATTCGTGAAGCGGGCGTACAGGAAGCCGATTTCCTGGCTAAGGTCGATAAGCTGTCAGAAGATGCGTTCGACGACCAATGTACTGGCGCTAACCCGCGTTACCCGCTGATTTCCGAACTGAAACAGATTCTGCTGGATACTTACTACGGTCGTAAGTTCTCTGAAGAAGAAAAAACGGGAACGGCTGAGCCTGCAGTAAAAGCGGCTAAAACCGGCAAAAAAGCCGCACAGTAACGTTCTGACTGTTCCCGCCTTAACGTAAAGTCGGTTTATTTCTTAACTATGCCCAACCCTTTTAAGGTTGGGCATTTTTATTACTCGTTCTCAGCATTTTTATTACTCGTTCTCAGCATAGACACGCATCACTACGCCGTTTATTCATCGCCCTGCCCGTCGGATATTTAACCGCCTTACTCGCTTTCTTTACGGGTTAATCCCAGCGCAATTTTATAATGCTTACGGCACACGGAAACATAGCTCTCATTGCCGCCAATAACGACCTGCTCACCTTCGTGAACGGCATTACCTTGTGCATCTAACCGCAATACACAGTTGGCTTTACGACCGCAATGACAGACTGTTTTTAACTCAATCAGCTTATCGGCCCACGCTAATAAATAGTGACTCCCGGAAAACAAATCGCCACGAAAATCAGTACGCAACCCGTAGCACAATACCGGAATATCTAATTGGTCCACGACATCGGAAAGCTCACTCACCTGCTCACGGGTTAAAAATTGACATTCATCAATTAATACACAATCTACGGGCTGAGCGCGGTGCTCTTTCTCCAGCAATCCAAATAACGATGTCTGCGGATTAAACAATAATGCCGGAGAAGAAAGACCGATCCGTGAACTGACTATCCCCACGCCATGCCGATTATCTATTTCTGCAGTGAACACCAGCGTGCGCATCCCTCGTTCCTGGTAGTTATATGACGACTGCAATAGCGCCGTCGATTTCCCTGCATTCATTGCAGAATAATAAAAATAAAGTTGGGCCACTAGGTTACTCCAAAAGGCAGGCTATATACTCGTAATACTTCAAGTTGTATGTGCGTTGGCGACGTTTAAATACTCGGCTCGTCGTGGGCCTCGCCCTAAAGGGCCGCTGCTAGCAGCGTTCAACTCTGCTCCCGGCAGATTTGTCACCCGAATCACTTACCGGTGTAAGCGCATCGGGATTAAATGAGAGAAATCCTGTCTCTCACCGAAGGCCAGCCGTTGGCTGGTAAATTCGTTCCCGCCGAATTTGTCCTTCTCTTGTCGCCTGTCTGAAACTCGAATTATTTGGAGTATATGATATTCGTGTCGTAAACACTTATTGTAACAACTCGTCTTCACGCTGCGCAATGGGCTATTCCTCGACCACATTTTGTCCATACGTCCGCCAGCGACGGTCTGTTATGATAAAAGATATAAACGTTCCTTATAACAACGGCGCGGCATCAATAAGTCATTCTCTGCCGTTTGAGGTAGAAAAGCGGCATACCAAATGTATTTTTTTGATAACGGGAAAGTATTTATATTTATGTAACATACGATGTGAGATCTGTTTTAAAAATGATGTTTTTTAACAAACTTACAAATTTGACTATTGCAGAAAGGAAAATAGCACTCTATTATCACACTACACGCCACCAATAATATTATTTGAGATTATCACAATGAGCGAAGCACTAAAGATTCTTAACAACATCCGTACTCTGCGTGCCCAGGCAAGAGAATGCACCCTGGATACTTTGGAAGAAATGCTGGAAAAACTGGAAGTCGTGGTTAATGAACGCCGCGAAGAAGATAGCCAGGTTCAGGCTGAAGTTGAAGAACGTGCGCGTAAATTGCAGCAATATCGCGATATGCTGATTGCAGACGGTATTGACCCTAATGAATTATTGCAGTCTTTAGGTTCAGTTAAGGTTGCAGGTAAAAGCAAGCGCGCTGCCCGCCCGGCAAAATATCAATACACTGACGAAAACGGCGAACTTAAAACCTGGACTGGCCAGGGTCGTACACCGGCAGTAATCAAGAAAGCAATCGAAGAGCAAGGTAAATCTTTAGACGATTTCCTGCTGTAATCGTTTATAAGTACTGAATACGAAAAAACCCCCGATAACTATCGGGGGTTTTTCTTTGGTAACGCATATTGCAAAGAGAAAACAGATATGTCGCCATTTTGACTGCTCTCTGTTTTTTGTAAACAGAGAGCAATCATTACATTCTGTTATTTTTCTTCTGCTTCAATCGTTTCCTGCAGCCACTGCGCAAATTCCTGGCCTAAACCATCATGGCGTAAACCATATTCCACGAATGCCTGCATATAACCCAATTTATTACCACAGTCATGGCTCACACCTTTCAGGTGGTACGCTTCTACTGTTTCTTTTTCCATCAACATCGCGATAGCATCGGTTAACTGAATTTCATTACCTGCGCCTGGCGGTGTTTTTTCCAGCAAAGACCAAATATCCGCAGAAAGGACATAACGGCCAACGACGGCTAAATTAGACGGTGCTTCGGAAGCTTTCGGTTTTTCAACCACACCAACCATAGGTGCGCTATCCCCTGCTTTTAATTCCACGCCTTTGCAATCAACAACGCCATAGCTACTTACATTTTCAACGGGCTCAACCATAATCTGGCTACGACCTGTCGTAGAAAAACGTTGCAGCATTTCGCTCAGGTTATCTTTCGTCAGATCGGATTCATATTCATCAATAATCACATCCGGCAGAATAACTGCGACAGGCTCATCCCCAACTAACGGATGCGCGCACAATACGGCATGGCCCAGCCCTTTGGCTAACCCCTGACGCACTTGCATAATGGTGACGTGCTTAGGACAGATAGATTGAATCTCTTCCAACAACTGACGTTTAACGCGTTTTTCCAGTATGGCTTCCAGTTCAAAACTGGTATCGAAATGGTTTTCGATAGAATTCTTAGAAGAGTGCGTAACGAGAATAATTTCATTAATCCCTGCTGCGATACACTCATTAACAACATATTGGATCAGCGGTTTATCTACCAACGGCAGCATTTCTTTAGGAATGGCTTTGGTGGCAGGCAGCATACGCGTCCCTAATCCAGCAACCGGTATGACCGCTTTTTTTACTTTTTTATTCACAATAGACATAAACAGCCTCTTATATACCGTTCAAATAATGAACTTTATTTATCTAATCAAGATAACCGCAAGAGTATAACGACTTTAACAAGAGCACGCTTGTCCCAACGTTACCGTTCAATAAAAAATAAGATAACTCCCTACATAGTAGGAAATAAAAAATAATACCGAAAGATAGGTATTACCTGAAACCAGTACCATCTCATGCTATCAGACTATTCTGCCGTCAACATCAGTCGTAAACGGCCGCCGCCGCCCCATATCTGGCATTGCCATGCTTCGCACTGATAATTCAGCTGGTTGAGATAAGCGCCTTCAAGCGTGCCTAAAGGGACACCGCTATTCAACGCTATCTGCTGTTCGTTAACATTCAGCGTCGCGTTTAGCCCGGCGGAAATCAGTATCAGCTGTTTTAACTGCTGATGGTAATACCCCACGAGCAAAGGAAAACGACCATCCAGGCTCGCCTGCCGCAACAACTGGTTTACCTGCTTTAACAGCGTCGGCAGATACGGCAAACGGTGTTGTTGATCGGCCAAATGCTCCTGAAGCACCCCATTGAACAAGGTTCGAAGCAGTAAGGCTGCAAGCGTCCCACTATTATTGACGCCCTGAGTGACATCAAGGCAATAGAACGCTAACTCAGTCTCCGAAAGCGCGGCAATATCCAGCACCAGCCCCGGTTGTTCCGCTGCCGTTAGCTGACGATAGTTAACACGGCAGCGAGCAAGCGTTTGCTGAACGGGCGGCTGTAGCTGAGCAAGCAGTTTGGTGACCGCTTCAGGAGATTGATTCAGGGAGTCCATGTCCTGCATGAGTTGATCCATCTCATTCAACTGTGAGGTGAACATATCAGGATACAGACAGGACATCACGGCTTCACGCAAACGAGCATAATCACGAATCGGTTTCAGCAGCACATCCTGAACACCAAGCCGTAAGACTTTGGCAATGTCCGCCATCTGACTGGTTGCAGAAATGATCAGTATTGGCGTGTCGTTGTCTTTCAGGCGCAGACGTTCAAGGAACTCGATTCCTCCCATCGTCGGCATATTCAGATCGCAAATCATTAAATCGGGTTGGTAATGTTCAAGAGTACTCAGCGCATCTAATCCATTAATGGCCTCCTGAACTGAAGCCCCAAGAGAAGTCAGATAACCAGCGAGCACAGATCGAAAAACGGCCTCGTCATCAATGACTAAAATATGCTTACCCGCTAGTGGTTGTTCCATCAGTACCCCTTACTTCAAACACCGAATAATCACACCTGCTTTAGCGCCAGTATGCCGGATAGACGGCACCCCCTGTCTTCTTCACTATGCCTCTTTCACTAGCGGCAACAATTCATCACGCATCTTTTCCACCGCCTTATAACCCGCCTCAATCGCCTCCTGCGCCCGATGAAAATCTAAGGTAGCAATCTGGGGACAATGCGGTTGCAGCAATACATCAGGCGGATCGCCTGCCATTCGCGTCATTTTCAACCGATTTTCCAGAATCTGGATCGACGTACTCATTATCTCCATCGCCGTTGGCGAACTTTCCGCTGGCTGACGGCGTCCCCGCAGTAAGCGTTCCCGAATTCTGCTACGCCAATCTTGCGGAACATTCTCCACATCGATGTCTGACGCCGTCGGTTTGATCGACAGCAAATCCTGATGATTAAGGCTCGCGTCGTGCTGGAGATCAACCGCGATCACGATATCGGCCCCCATTGCCCTCGCCAGAGAAACGGGAACAGGGTTAACCACCGCGCCATCCACCAGCCAGTAATCGTTAAATCGAACGGGGGATAGCAGGCCAGGCATACTGCAAGACGCACGCATAGCCCGGTGCAAGTCGCCTTCCGTCAGCCAGAGTTCACGCCCTGTACTGAGGTTTGTCGTCACTACGCCGTATTTGATATCACAGTCTTCAATCTGTGTTGTATGTAACAAATGCTTCACACTATTAAAAACACGATCGCCACGCAACAAACTACCGCGCTGCCAGGAGAGATCCATCAGCCGAATCACGTCCCAGTAACCAAACGCCCTCACCCAGCGATCCATCGAAGATAGATTGTTTGTAGCATACGCCGCGCCAACCAGCGCACCGATAGAACAACCCGCCACAACATCAACCTTTACTCCCATTTCGGTTAACGCATTAAACACACCAATATGCGCCCATCCTTTCGCTGCCCCTGATCCCAAGGCTATTCCAATTTTTTTCCGCTGCATGATCGATCCACCTGTCTTCATTTTAGCGCACATTGCTACACGTAGAGTTTCTTAGGTAACATATCGGCATCCTGCATAGTGATCTGTTTATTATCTATCAGTTTTTATCTTAAATTTTCTTCAGGAGACGTCGTGTCAGAATCTTGCCCCTGTTGCAGTGGATTGCAGTATAACGCATGCTGTCAACCCTACCTCACGCATGCCACAACAGCGGCTGAGCCCGCCATATTAATGCGATCGCGCTATACCGCCTATGTCAAACACGATGTCGATTACCTTATCGCCACCTGGCATCCCGATCTTCAGCCCGAGAAATGGCGCGGGTCTCTCGCGGAAAGTTGCCAGAATTCGCAATGGCTCGGCCTTACTATACTGGCAACGTCTCCCGGAAAAACACCCGATGAGGGCTATGTGGAATTCGCCGCACGTTATATATCTGAAAGCGACAGCCAGCGAACAGAAGTGATGCGAGAGCGCTCACGCTTCCTTCGCCAGCATAATCGCTGGTACTATATAGACGGCGTTCATTTGCAGACGGGCAGAAATGAACCTTGCCCGTGTGGTTCCGGCAAAAAATACAAAAAGTGTTGCGGACAATAGAACACAGGCAGTCGCCCACGCGGCTTTATTGCTGCGTTACCATAAGATCGTTATTTTAGTTTTTGGACAGGATCCACACGCTCATGCAATCCCAAAATATACAAAGAAAAGTATTACGAACCATTTGCCCCGACGCAAAAGGACTCATCGCGAAAATTACGAATATTTGTTATAAGCACGAACTGAACATCGTGCAAAACAACGAGTTTGTCGATCATCGCACCGGTCGCTTTTTCATGCGGACCGAGTTGGAAGGGATTTTCAACGACACCACGCTGTTAGCCGATCTGGATAGCGCGCTTCCCGAAGGTTCTTCTCGCGAATTAACCGCAGCAGGACGTCGTCGCATCGTCGTTCTGGTGACGAAAGAAGCCCACTGTCTGGGCGATCTGTTGATGAAAAGTGCCTACGGTGGTTTGGACGTAGAAATCTCCGCCGTCATCGGCAACCACGATACCTTGCAGACGCTGGTCGAGCGGTTTGATATTCCTTTCCATCTGGTCAGCCATGAAGGACTGACTCGCGAAGAGCACGATCAAAAGATGATCGCGCAGATCGATCAATACAAACCCGATTACGTCGTGCTGGCGAAATATATGCGAGTTCTGACACCGGCGTTTGTTCAGCACTACCCGAATCAGGTGATCAACATTCACCATTCATTCTTACCCGCCTTTATCGGGGCTCGCCCCTATCATCAGGCTTATGAGCGCGGAGTAAAAATCATTGGCGCGACGGCACACTACGTCAACGATAATCTGGATGAAGGCCCGATCATCATGCAGGACGTTATTCACGTCGACCATACTTATTCGGGCGACGATATGATGCGTGCAGGCCGTGACGTTGAGAAAAATGTCCTGAGTCGTGCGCTGTATCGCGTGCTCGGACAGCGTGTTTTTGTCTACGGTAACCGCACCATTATTCTGTAATTGGTTGATCGGGCATCTTTTTGTATAAGGATGCGCCGAACGGAATAAAAAAACGGCAACCGCATTTATTTTTGATATATACCGCTTTACAGGGGCGCGTCATTTGATATGATGCGCCCCGCTTGAAGCGAAAGCGTCTTGCAGTAAGGCCAGTGGTGGGGTTCCCGAGCGGCCAAAGGGAGCAGACTGTAAATCTGCCGTCACAGACTTCGAAGGTTCGAATCCTTCCCCCACCACCATTTCAAAGTAACACTCCTGAATTACATCCCAACGCCAAAACATCAAATTCCCATCAGGGGAAGGTGAGAACCTTCGACCAAGGTTCGACAAAACCGGTACGGTTTTGAGCAACGCGCAGCGTTGACCCGCAGGGTGAGGTGCGAAGCACCGAGTTATCCTTCCCCCACCACCATTTCACAGCAGTACTTCTGAATTACATCCCAACGCCAATACATCAAATTCCCGTCAGGGGAAGGTGTGAACCTTCGACCAAGGTTCGACAAAACCGGCACGATTTTGAGCAACGCGCAGCGTTATTTCCCCACCGTCACTCGCACCAATATCAGCGCGCTATATAGAATGGGGAAAAATAGCCTTATGCCTTCCCTTTCCAGTGCCCAGGAACATAAGAGAACACGGGAAGCTGCCACGACCAGCGGATTGCTGCAAGACGCACAGCCAAACCAATGCTGAATGACGCCAGGAGGTTAATATCGTGATTAACGTTAAGCGACTTTAGCCCAAGATAAAGAAGTGCGACTAAAAGTGAGACGCTGGCGTACAGCTCTTTTTTCAGCACCATGGGCGTACGATTACAGAAAATATCACGCAATATTCCACCGAAAATTCCGGTTACGATACCCGCCATAACCACCACCGTCGTTGAATAATTCAGTTGCAGTGCGACGTTGCAGCCAATAACCGTAAAGGCTATCAGCCCCATCGCATCCAGCACCAGAAAGAGCCGGTGCAGATGATGCATGAAGCGCGCAATGATAATCGTGAAAAGACCTGCACCAATGGTGAGATAGATATAGCCGGGATGCTGCGTCCAGCCGATGGGATAATTACCAAGAAGAATATCGCGAACGGTGCCACCGCCAAGCGCGGTGATGAAGGCAATCATGCCTACGCCAAAAATATCCATATTACGACGTCCGGCGGCCAGCGCCCCGGACATCCCCTCTGCCGTAATCGCGATCAGATAGATGTAAGTCAGCACACAAGTTATCCTGTGAAATGTGCCACTCCCTCTGTCCGCTTTACCTGAGAGTTTACGCAGCAGTGCTGCTTGCCCCTTCGGTGGGTTGCGTTGCAACCTCTCTCCAGTTGGCTTCAATGGAATTCGCAGTTAGGGTAGCCTGAGCGATTATGGGAGTTTGCGCCTTCGGCGGAGCGCCATAGTATTATTGATACTATACGCCCTCTCTCCTGCGAGGTGCGGAGTATAACGGTCGACAAGCCTCGTGTTCAACTGAATATAAGTGAATCTTATTTTTAACGATTCTCATCTGCGCCAACCGTCTCTGAAACCACAGCAATAAGCCCAGCAACGCCGTTAGAAAGCGCAGCCTCACCGTGACGGCATCCCTCATTTTCTGCTACCATCTGGTCACATTTTTTAGCGAATGGCAGCGAACATGAAAGTTGTATCTTTTAATATCAATGGCCTGCGGGCGCGCCCTCATCAGTTGGCCGCCATTATCGAACAGCACCAGCCGGATGTGATCGGGTTGCAGGAAACCAAAGTCCACGATGACATGTTTCCGTTAGAGGATGTCAGCCAATACGGCTACCACGTTTATTACCACGGACAAAAAGGTCACTACGGCGTCGCGCTGCTGTGTAAAACGCAGCCCATTGCGGTTCGTCGCGGTTTCCCAACGGATGAAGACGATGCACAGCGCCGGATCATCATGGCGGATTTTGCCACCGAGCACGGCACGCTTACGGTCGTTAACGGGTATTTCCCACAGGGAGAAAGCCGCGATCATCCGGTGAAATTCCCCGCGAAGACGCGCTTTTATCAGGATCTACAAACCTATCTGGAACAGCACCACAGCGCGACACAACCGCTGATTGTGATGGGTGATGTCAATATTAGCCCTACCGATCTGGATATCGGCATCGGCGAAGAGAACCGTAAGCGCTGGTTGCGTACGGGTAAATGTTCTTTCCTGCCGGAAGAGCGTGAATGGATGGCGCGTTTGCAAGGCTGGGGGCTTATCGACACCTTCCGTGCCGCGAATCCAGACAGCAACGATCGTTTTTCGTGGTTTGACTACCGTTCTGCCGGGTTCGATGACAACCGCGGCCTGCGTATTGACCTGATTCTCGCTAGTAAAGTTCTGGCTGAACGCTGCATTGCCACTGGTATTGATTACGATATTCGAGGGATGGAAAAACCGTCCGACCATGCACCGATCTGGGCACAGTTCTCGTTGTAGAAGCTTTCGCTGTAAAAGAGATCGTACGAAGTAAAAATAACATCACCGCTGTGCATCAAAGCCACAGCGGTGATTAAAATTAGCAGAAATAGTAGTCGTAGTGCTTTTTAACGCACGGTTATTGCTTAACCAACTGCCATATCAGGTTATTCGTTCCCAGCGTTTGCTTGTCCCGCACGCATTGCAGAATCACCCCTTCGACCTTTAGCACCGCGCCTTCAGAATAGTTCCGGTTTTCATACACGCAGCAGCGCAGACAGCTATTATTTTGCTCCCGCACCGTCGTCCCTGCCCCCCACACTTCCGGTGGCACGGGAACCACAATGTCCGTTCCGCCACGATTAGCCTGCGCCAGCGTGGGCAGCACCAGCATCACACTCGCGAAACACAAAGACACTAACGATTTCATTGCTCCTGCTCCTTCGTTTTTTTAGTCTGAGGCTTACGCCGTTTTGAAGCACCTGACGGCGGTGCAGAAAGCCCTTTAAACGCTCTCACCGCACCGTTCTGTTTCGCTTGCTGAATCAGCTCCTGTAAGGAGTGGGTCAACGGCTGCATAAAATCCTGATAGCGACATTTCTTCTCACTGATTTGCGTCAACGTGGCTTCCCAATGTGCTGTCATGTCAGGATGCGCCGCGCTGGCAGGCAGTGAGTGAATCAACGCCCGCCCCGCTTCACTCGCGTGAATATAGCGGGCTTTCTTAAACAGAAATGTCCGTTTAAACAATAACTCGATAATACCCGCGCGCGTCGCTTCAGTTCCTAACCCATCGGTCGCCCGCAGGATTTTCTTCAGTTCTTTATCCTGCACAAAACGCGCGATGCCCGTCATCGCCGATAACAGCGTGGCATCGGTAAACGGCCGCGGCGGCTGTGTTTGGCGCTCAACGACCTCGCCGCGTTCACACAGTAACTCATCACCTTTTGCCACCACGGGCAACGGCATGCCTTCGTTTTCTTCGTCTCGCTCTTTACCGCCTAACAGCGTGCGCCACCCGGCTTCAGCCAGGAACCGCGCTTTGGCAATAAACTTACCCCCCGCGATATCCAGTTCAATGACGCACTTGCGAAACACGGCGTCCGGGCAGAACTGCATAATGTACTGCCGCGCGACCAGACCATACACCTTGCGCTCATTCTCCGTCAGCGAGGCACTTGCACTGCGGGCGGTGGGAATAATCGCGTGGTGAGCATCGACCTTACCATCGTCCCAGCAACGGTTACGTCGATCCACATCCATTACCGGCTGTGGCAACAGATCGGGCTGGTGTACGGATATCGCATTCAAGACGGCATGACGCCCGGCAAAATGCTCCTCTGGCAGGTAGCGGCAGTCAGAACGCGGGTACGTAATCAGCTTATGGGTTTCATAGAGCTTCTGGCACACGTCCAGCACCTGCTGCGCGCTAAGCCCGAAACGCTTCGCGGCTTCGATCTGTAACGTCGATAGCGAGTAAGGCAACGGCGCGGTTTCTGATTCCCGTTTATCATTATAGCTGGTAACAATCGCAGGCTGGCCTTCGATACGCTTGACGACATGTTCCGCCAACGAGCGATGCAGCAATCGCCCTTCTTCATCCTGATAAGGTTCACAGGACTCGCTGGGCTGCCATAGCGCGACAAAACGCTCATCGGCAGGCGTCACGATATGGGCTTTCACTTCAAAGTAATCTTTGGAAACGAAGTTTTCTATCTCTTCATCTCGTCGCACCACCAGCCCCAGCACCGGCGTCTGTACGCGGCCAACCGACAGCACGCCGTCATAGCCCGCATTGCGCCCTAATATCGTATAGGCACGGGTCATGTTAATGCCGTAGAGCCAATCTGCACGGGAACGCGCCAGCGCCGATACGCACAAAGGGATGAACTCTCGGTTCTCACGAAGACGAGAAACGGCACGTTCTACCGCCTGTGGATTGAGATCGTTAACCAGGCAACGGCGTACCTGCTGGCGTTTTTCTTCCGGCAGAGAAAGATATTCCAGCACCTCATCCACCAGCAGTTGTCCTTCACGATCGGGGTCTCCCGCGTGAATCACTTCGGTGGCATCATTCAGGAGCTTTTTTATGGTGTTGAGCTGCTTACTGACCGAGGGCCGCGGCTGCAACAGCCATTTCTGAGGAATGATAGGGAGATCGGCAAGCGACCAGCGGGCATAGCGCGCATCATAAACATCCGGCTGCGCCTGCTCCAGCAGGTGCCCCACGCACCACGTCACAACATCATTCTGGCCGCAGGCAATAAAGCCATCGCCGCGTCGATGCGGTTTGGGTAACACGTCTGCAATCGCCCGCGCGAGGCTGGGCTTTTCGGCAATAAAAAGTCGCATTATTCACCATCAAGCAGACTGGGCATTTCCCGCGTAACTCGCGGGAAAGCACGCTGTAAAACGGGGTGGAAATCGATATTATTCAAGAGATGACGATCAGAAGTAATGAACAAACGCGTCGGTATCAAGCGGCGTGACCGTCGTCGATGCTTTAAGCACCGGCGTCCCCAGATAGAGGAAACCGACAATTTCATCCTGTTCACGGCAGTCGAACGCTTCACGCACCAGCGAATTGTGCGTCCAGGCACCGCTACGCCAGATACCGTTAAAACCCTGCGCCAATGCCGCCATCTGCATGGCCTGAACCGCACAGCCTGCGGAGACAATTTGCTCCCAAAGCGGGACTTTCGGGTTCTCTTCGCAATGCGCAACAACGGTGATAATCAGCGGTGCACGATAAGGCGCCTGACGCGCTTTATCGATACCGGCTTCGTCCAACCCTTCCTGCTGCGCCGCACGGGTCAGTAGCGAACTAAAACGATCCAGACCGTCATTTTCGATCATAAAAAAGCGCCACGGCTGCATGGCACCATGATCCGGCGCACGCATACCGGCGTGGATAATGTTATTCAATGCGTCACCCGTCGGTGCTGGCGCGGTCAGGCGCGAGGCCGAACGACGATTCAATAGCAATTCAAGAGCATCCATCGCACATCTCCTGTCTGGCAATATAATTTCTGCGGTACAACCCACTTCTACGGTAGAAACGACTGTACGGCAACGTTGCGCGCCACGTTAGCACAAGTAGAAGTTTTGTTACAAGATAACCCCGACAGGGTGCGCTTCTGCGGCGATTTAATGCTGACTTTTTACTGTCCGCTCATTAGGATACTATCACTCCTTGTGCTTCATCACTTGCCAGAGGGCGAGTTGAAGGACGTAGGGCACACGCTGTTTACCCGTTCATGGAGATATCATGCGCACATTGTGGCGAATTTTTAGCGGATTTTTTAAGTGGACATGGCGTCTGCTTAATTTTATCAGAGAATTTATTCTCAATATTTTCCTTATTGCTCTGATTTTAGTTGGTGTTGGGATCTACTCACAGGTAAAAACGACGCCGGAAGAGGCCACGAAGGGTGCGCTGCTGGTCGATCTGACGGGCGTGGTTGTTGATCAACCCACCGTTAACAATAAACTGCGTCAATTAGGACGTGAATTCTTCGGCGCATCGAATAACCGTCGCCAGGAGAACTCACTGTTCGATATTGTCGACAGTATTCGTCAGGCAAAGAGTGACGACAACATCACAGGAATGGTGCTGGATCTCAGCGACTTTACCGGTGCCGACCAACCGTCTCTGCAGTACATCGGCAAGGCACTGCGCGAATTTCGCGATAGCGGTAAGCCTATTTATGCGGTCGGCGACAGCTACAACCAGTCTCAATACTATTTGGCCAGTTTTGCCAATACGGTGTCATTGACGCCACAAGGCAGCGTTGATCTACACGGTTTCGCGACCAACAATCTCTACTTCAAGTCCATGTTGGACAAGCTGAAAGTGACCACCAATATCTTCCGCGTGGGAACCTATAAGTCAGCCGTTGAACCATATCTGCGTGACGATATGTCGCCTGCTGCGCGCGATGCCGATGGCCGTTGGATCAATGCGCTGTGGCAGCAGTATTTAAATACCGTTTCCGCTAACCGCCAGATTACGCCTCAGCAGCTCTTCCCGGGTGCGACCAACATCATTGCAGGCTTGCAGGCCGTTCAGGGCGATACCGCACGCTATGCGCTGGATAACAAGCTGGTCGATGAAGTGGCATCACGTTCCGTGACCGAGCAATCGCTGGTTAAAGCGTTCGGCTGGAATAGCCAGAAGAACAACTTTAATTTCATCAGCATTTATGACTACACCATCAAACCGCCGGTACAAAATAACAACCAGATCGCGGTTGTATTTGCCAATGGCGCCATCATTGATGGCCCGGAAACACCGGGAATGGTCGGTGGTGATACCACGGCGGCACAAATCCGCGCCGCTCGCCTCGATCCTAAAGTCAAAGCGCTGGTACTGCGCGTCAATAGCCCTGGCGGTAGCGTCACCGCGTCGGAGCTTATTCGCTCAGAACTGATGGCGCTACGTTTGGCAGGTAAACCGATCGTGGTCTCCATGGGCGGCATGGCGGCATCGGGCGGCTACTGGATCTCAACGCCAGCAAACGCAATCATCTCCAGCGCCAGTACGCTGACAGGTTCTATCGGTATTTTTGGCGTGATTACCACGTTCGAAGATTCGCTGGAAAACCTTGGCGTCCACACGGATGGCGTAGCTACCTCGCCACTGGCCGATCTGTCGATCACGAAATCACTGCCACCTGAATTCTCGCAGATGATGCAGTTAAGTATCGAACGCGGTTATAAGAACTTCATTGATATCGTGGCGCAGGCGCGTAAGAAAACGCCTGAGCAAATCGATCAGATCGCGCAAGGTCACGTCTGGATCGGTAGCGACGCGAAAGAAAATGGTTTGGTCGATCAGATCGGTGATTTTGATGATGCCGTGAAGAAAGCGGCTGAGCTGGCAAAACTGGGACAGTATCAGTTGAACTGGTATGCCGAGCAGCCGGGTCTGCTGGACACGATGCTGAATCAGGTGAACGCCTCCGTGTACGCCCTGCTGCCCGTTGCTGTCCAGTCTATGCTGCCAGCACCGGTCGCACAGCTTGCGGAAGCCATGCGGTCACAGCCGTCCATCATGAATAACCTGAACGACCCGCAGAACCGGTACGCATTTTGCCTCACCTGCGGAGAAGTCCGGTAGCGTTTACAGTAGCCGCCAATATGTACCCTAAATAATTCGAGTTGCGTGAAGGCGGCAAGAGAAGGCATCCCGATGAGCTTACTCAGGTAAGTGATTCGGGTGACTGAACGCTGCCAACGCACAAGCAGCTTGAAGTATGACGGGTATAGCCCAGTAATAGTCATTGCTTATGATAGTATTATCGGGCTGTTTTTCCCTCTATAATTCTCGGTTTAATCCTGACTCACACCACCATGCGAAAGAAATCCATTTATGTCGCCTATACGGGCGGCACCATCGGCATGCAGCGCTCTGCTAATGGCTATGTTCCGGTATCCGGTCATTTACAACAGCAGTTGGCAAAAATGCCGGAATTCCATCGCGAAGAGATGCCGTCGTTCACGATTCATGAATATGATCCGCTGATCGACTCGTCTGATATGACGCCAGCGGATTGGCAATCCATCGCGGACGATATTCAAAACCATTACGATGACTACGACGGTTTCGTGATTTTGCATGGTACTGACACGATGGCGTTCACCGCCTCCGCGCTCTCGTTTATGCTGGAAAATCTTGCCAAGCCGGTTATCGTGACAGGGTCACAAATTCCGTTAGCGGAATTGCGTTCGGACGGTCAGACCAACCTGCTGAACGCGCTGTACGTTGCGGCTAATCATCCGATTAATGAAGTTGCCCTCTTCTTCAATAACAAACTGCTGCGCGGCAACCGCACCACCAAAGCTCACGCGGATGGCTTTGATGCCTTCGCCTCCCCCAACTATCCGCCGCTGCTGGAAGCCGGTATCCATATTCGTCGGCTGGCACCGACCGTGGAATGTAACAACTGTCCGCCACTGAAAGTGCATCACATTACGCCACAGCCTATCGGGGTGATTACGATTTACCCCGGCATTTCTGCCGATGTCATCAGCAATTTCCTCCGTCAGCCGGTGAAAGCGCTTATCCTGCGTTCCTACGGCGTTGGCAACGCGCCGCAAAGCCCCGGGCTGCTGCACGAATTACGTGAAGCCTCCGCACGCGGTATTGTGGTCGTCAACCTGACGCAGTGCATTTCTGGACGCGTCAACATGGGCGGCTATGCGACGGGCAATGCGCTGGCGCATGCGGGCGTTATCAGTGGCTTTGATATGACCGTCGAAGCCGCATTGACCAAACTGCATTACTTACTGAGCCAGCAGGACCTAAGCGCCGATGACATTCGCCAATTAATGCAGCAGAACCTGCATGGGGAATTGAGCGATAAAGACTGAGTTAATCACGGAGTCGTAATGAAGAAAGCATTGCTATTAGTTGATCTGCAAAATGATTTTTGTCCCGACGGTGCATTGGCTGTTAACGAAGGCGACCGCGTCATTGAGGTGGCTAACCGCGCTATTGAAGCCTGCGTAGCCGCTGGCGTTCCAGTGATTGCCAGTCAGGATTGGCACCCCGCGAATCACGGCAGTTTTGCTGTTAATGCGCATACCAAGGTCGGAGAACTCGGTGAGTTAAACGGATGGCCGCAGATCTGGTGGCCCATTCACTGCGTACAGGGAACAACTGGCGCTGATTTTCATCCAGCACTGAATCAGTCAGCGATTCAGTGGATCGTACAAAAAGGGACTCAGCCGGAGATCGATAGCTATAGCGCTTTTTTCGATAACGGACATCGGGTGAAAACCGAATTGGATGCGTGGCTACACGCCAACCAGATCACCCATTTGATTATCCTGGGGCTGGCGACCGATTATTGCGTCAAGTTCAGCGTGCTGGATGCGATTGCGCTGGGCTATCACACCGAAGTCTTGGTGGATGGCTGTCGTGGCGTGAATCTTTCGCCTGATGACAGCGAATCTGCGTTACGGGAAATGGCACAGCGTGGGGCGATACTGACAGATATGACGCAGTTTCTTGCTGCGTTGTCTGCCGCGCACTAGCGCTACTGACAACCGGAATAGCGGCAGCCGTTGCGGCTGCCTGCTTCTGTTTTACGCGTCGGGTTTTAGCGTAATAATAGCGTCAGCGATGTTAAACTCGCGCTTCAGCTCCTGCTTGCTCTTCATCACGATTTCGCCATCAGTGCCAATCGTCATGTGCTCAGCCTGTTCGTTATGGCGAGCCTGCCACATCATCACCATTTGCAGGCAGTTTTCTTTCTGTTCAGCCGTCAACGCGACACCGTCTGGCCATTTGCCCAACTCCACCGCCGTGACTAACCGTTGGTAAATTTCTGGCGTCATGGCGTCGATCAGATCATTGAGTTCCATATCCGGTTTCTGCTCCGAGAAAGATCAGGTTTATTCTTATTAGGTTTCTGTGCTGTACTAACAGCGTTTTTAGTAGCTGAATCGTTTAAAGCAAGCTATCATCTCGCTTATCGCGGTCGCACCTATCGCAAACAGATTACCCGTCAACGCGTTCGCCATCAACGTCGTCGATGAAACTCAGTGAAGCCGAATTCACGCAGTAACGCTCGCCCGTGGTTTTCGGGCCATCAGGGAAAACGTGCCCCAGGTGCGCATCACACTGCCCACAGCGGATTTCGATACGGCGCATATTGTGTGAATCATCTTCCAGATAGCGAATCGCCTCTGAAGATACGGGCTGATCGAAGCTCGGCCAGCCACAGCCGGAGTCGTATTTGCTGTCGGAATAAAACAGCGGAGCCTGGCAGCACAGGCAGTGATAAGCGCCAGTACGCTTGTTATGCAGCAATTTGCCTGAAAACGCAGGTTCCGTACCACGTTGCTGGGTGACATAGCGCTGCATCTCTGTCAATTCAGTATTGTCGGATGGGGTACGCGAAGCAGAGTCGTTAGTCATAGGAAGTCTCACGGCGGGTGTTATCAATTCAATTAATCATTGATTATAACAAAAAATTAACAACCTAACAGGCTGTTCTGACCTAATATTAGGAATGTTATTAGCATCAATATTTAATTGTGACACACATCACATATTGAGATCACACAGGCTTTATATGATGCATTTCACCCTCATATCAGGCTTAGATGTTACTTAGTTACAGGGTCGAGCGGTTTTCGCACAAAGTTTGGTCATAGGTTTGACTTACAGCAACTATTGACACGATTCCGCTTGACGCTCAGCAAGGTTTTTGTAATTTTACAACCAACCTTTTATTCACAAACCAATAGCTGGTGGAATATATGACTATCAAAGTAGGTATCAACGGTTTTGGCCGTATCGGCCGTATTGTTTTCCGCGCTGCGCAAGAACGTTCTGACATCGAGATCGTTGCAATCAACGACCTGTTAGATGCTGATTACATGGCGTACATGCTGAAGTACGACTCAACTCATGGTCGTTTCAACGGCACCGTTGAAGTTAAAGATGGCCACCTGGTTGTTAACGGCAAAACCATTCGTGTTACCGCAGAGCGCGATCCTGCAAACCTGAAGTGGAACGAAGTCAACGTAGACGTTGTTGCTGAAGCAACTGGCCTGTTCCTGACTGACGACACTGCACGTAAACACATCGCTGCTGGTGCGAAGAAAGTCGTTCTGACTGGTCCATCTAAAGATGATACCCCAATGTTCGTTATGGGCGTAAACCACAAAACTTACGCTGGTCAGGAAATCGTTTCTAACGCATCTTGCACCACCAACTGCCTGGCTCCACTGGCAAAAGTTATCAACGACAACTTCGGTATCGTTGAAGCACTGATGACCACCGTTCACGCAACCACTGCAACGCAGAAAACGGTTGATGGCCCGTCTCACAAAGACTGGCGCGGCGGCCGCGGCGCAGCACAGAACATCATCCCATCTTCTACCGGTGCTGCTAAAGCAGTAGGTAAAGTGATTCCTGAGCTGAACGGCAAACTGACTGGTATGGCGTTCCGCGTTCCTACCCCGAACGTTTCTGTTGTTGACCTGACTGCACGTCTGGAAAAACCTGCTTCTTACAAAGAAATTTGTGCAGCAATCAAAGCCGCTTCTGAAGGCGAGCTGAAAGGCGTTCTGGGCTACACCGAAGACGAAGTAGTTTCTACCGATTTCAACGGTGAAAAACTGACTTCCGTATTCGATGCTAAAGCGGGTATCGCTCTGAGCGACAACTTTGTGAAACTGGTTTCCTGGTACGATAACGAAACTGGTTACTCAAACAAAGTTCTGGATCTGATCGCTCACATCTCTAAATAAGCGTCAGCGATGATTCTGTGAAAAAAGGGCGACGTGATGTCGCCCTTTTTTATTGTTTATTGCAGATTTCTTTTTACCACGAAAAACAATCAAAAAAAGGCACTATCATGCATAACACAATGTTCTCACTCCCCGTCACGAAGCAAATTAGCGCCACCCTCACCCAACGTCAGTTGGACCAATTACCCATCATTGTCGTTGATCACCCTGAAGTGCGCGCGGCAGTCGCATTACAAGGTGCGCACCTGCTCAGCTGGCAGCCAACAAACGAAGAGCCGGTGCTCTGGCTAAGCGACAATACGCCTTTTACTCATCACGTTGCTATTCGCGGCGGTGTTCCAATCTGTTTCCCTTGGTTTGGCCCTTTCGCCGATCCTAATCACGGTTTTGCCCGTCTGCTGCCGTGGGAATTTACCGCCCACAGCGAAGATGAACACGGCGTACAGCTCACGTTCACGCTGCAGGATAATGAAGAAACGCGCAAGAGCTGGCCGCATGCGTTCACGCTCATCGCCCGCTTCAAGCTGGGCAAGGAATGTGGCATTGAACTGGAAGCGCATGGTGATTACAGCATTACCAGCGCGCTGCATACCTATTTCAATATCGGCGATATCAGCAATATCCGCATTGCTGGCCTGGGTGAGTCTTTCATTGATAAAGTGGATCAGGGCAAGCTGGCAACGCAGCAAGGCGATCTGGTCTTTACCGACCGTACAGACCGCATTTATACCCAGCCGCAGGACACCAGTGTGGTACATGACGCAGTGCTGAAACGTACTATCGAAGTGCACCATACGCACCATAGCGATGTCGTGTCATGGAACCCCGGAGCTGAGCTCTCTCGTACGATTAGCGATATGACCGATGAGGGATATAAAACGTTCGTGTGTGTGGAAACTGCGCGCATTAATCAACCGTTTGTCGCCTCCGTCAACGCGCCAGCGCGTCTGGCAACGGTTATCCGCATCAAGAAATAACCACCGCCACTACATATACCCTAAATAATTCGAGTTGCAGGAAGGCGGCAACCGCACGAATCCCCAGGAGCTTACACAAGTAAGTGACTGGGGTGAGTAAGAGAAGCCAACGCACATGCGGCTTGAAGTATGACGGGTATATCGCCATACACCCGATTCTGCAAATACTTTTCCGCAAATCCTTTCGCTTCTGCTACACCACATCCAGATGCTGTTTGCGCGTCGGCGGTGGAAAGGCCTGATCGAGCTGTGCGATATCTTCCTTCGATAGCACCACGTCCAGCGCTTTCGCATTTTCCTGAACATGCTTCACAGAGCTGGCTTTAGGAATCGCGATCACGCCCGGTTGACGAATTGCCCACGCCAGCAGTAGTTGAGCAGGCGTGATGCTCTGTTCGCGTGCAATGTGGTTCACTACCGGATGCGAGAATAACCCATCACGCAAGCGCCCTGCCTGCGCCAGCGGACAATACGCCATTACCGGAAGCTGCTGTTGCTGACACCACGGTAACAAATCAAACTCAATACCGCGCGATGCCAGATGGTAAAGCACCTGATTGGTCATGCAGCGCTGTCCGCCGTTTAGCGACCAGAGCTCCTGCATATCCTCAAGATCGAGATTGGAGACGCCCCACTGGCCGATTTTTCCCGCCTGCTGTAATCGCTCCATCGCCGCAATCGTATCCACTAACGGGATGCCACCGCGCCAATGTAGCAGATACAGGTCAATGCGCTCGGTTTGCAGTCGCTTCAGGCTGCGTTCACACGCCTGTATCGCCTTTTCGCCTCCCGCATTGTGCGGATAGACTTTCGACACCAGATAAACGCTATCACGGCGGCCACGTATCGCTTCACCGACGACGACCTCCGCCCTGCCTTCTGCATACATTTCGGCCGTATCAATCAGCGTTAACCCAAGGTCGATACCCGTTTGCAGCGCCGTCACTTCCTGCGCTTTCATTCGGGCATCTTCGCCCATGTACCACGTTCCCTGACCGATCGCCGGTACGCGGGTGTCATCTGGAAAACGAATCGCTTTTGTCACGCGTTTCTCCCTTGCCTGCCGTCAACGTAACGGGTTTGCCGTCAACCTAACATGGCGTTTGGCGCACCATAAATGTGCAAATGGGGTGATATCACCCCATTATTGTACGGCAGATGCACTATGCTTACGAAGAGCATTAAAAGCGCTCACGAAAAGCATCAGAAGCGATAGCTGACGCCTGCACTCATTAAGATGCTGTGGTTACTATCAACAATCGGGCTGTCTTTCATTTCGTCAGACAGGCGCGTGTAACGGCCCACGGCCCAGGCGCTCCAGCTTTCGTTAATCTGATAACCCGCACTCAGTTCAAGATACGGAGCCCAGCCATCACCAGGGCTGTATTGGTTAAAGCCAGAACGGGCGGACTCCTGTGCGCTAACGCCGTAGTAATACTGGTTCATGTTTTCACTAAACCAGGTCGCACCAATACCTGGGGTGATGCTCAGATCGCCCATTGAGAAACGGTAAAGGTAAGCGGTATCCCACGCGAAGCCGTTGCTGTAATCCAGCGTATCCCCTGCCAGCACGGTACGAATTTCACCCCAGTCGGCAGTATGACGATAAGCCGCACCCGCCATCAGCGTACCGCGGCGTTTGTCCAACTGCTTCATACGCAGATCGTCGCTATCTCCCGGCTTAAACCCTAAAGGCAGGTAATAGGCCGTTAAAGAGAAACGATTTGCGCCGTCATTCCACAGGTAATATCCACCACCCAGCCCGCGGAAATAAAAATTTTCACTTTCATAATTCAGTACAGGAAGCGGATAAACGTCATTATCAACACCACGGTACACGGACGTTGAACCCGCAGCGCCAAGGCCCAGAGAGACATCTGCGGCATAGGCTGAAGGCAGGAGCACAGCACCAGAAACCAGTGCGGCCAGCATACATAGTTGAGGTTTTTTCACAGTTTTCTATTTCCTATTACAGATAAATATCATGAAACATGATAAGCCAATTACACACGTTCGCGTTCAGGTTATATAAAAATAACATTAACGAATAACCTATATATTCGATAGGTTTTACGTGCGCTAACGTCGGTAATAGGCCGTGTCCTTAAGGCTCAACGCCCATTCTCTATAATGTTACACGGATTTTCCTGAAAGTGAGTCCTTGAAATATCTTAAAAATACGTCTGTGGACTAAATAGCTTCGCCAAATAGTAGATCACTCGAAGGGAACTCAGTCCGAGTTATGCGATCTGATCAATCGCCAAACCAAACAAATCACCAACCGGACTGAGCGATGCCGATCATAGCAGCAAT